>CAYGHR010000092.1:0-6150 GCA_964349715.1 uncultured Peptococcaceae bacterium | reverse complement strand
GAATGCCCTAGTCGGCTTCGCGCACAAGTCCGCGGTCAAACCACGCCCGCGCCGCGTAGATGAACGGCGTATCGAGAATAGCAATTATGGCCTTTAGCAAGTAAGTTGTCACTGTAATTTGTAGCACAATCATCGGTGGAAACACGCCTGCAAAGGCCAGCACTGAGAACACGACCGAGTCGATCAGCTGACTGATCAACGTGCTGCCTTTGCTGCGCAGCCAAATGTACTTCACCGCGCTAAATCTCGCCCTCCACCACATGAAAATGCGCACATCAGCCAGTTGGCTAATTAGGTATGCGGTGAGGCTGGCGAAAGCAATGCGCGGCAGCAACGAAAACAGCGCGCTTAGATGCGGATGCGCCCAATCGCTGGCATGCGGCGTGAACATGAGGGTCAATTGCAGCATGATGGTCGTAGACACCATGGCCACAAAGCCTAACAGCACGCCGTTACGCGCGCTCTTAGGCCCATAGATTTCGTTTAAGATGTCGCTGGCGAGAAAAGTTGCGCCGTACAAGACGTTCCCTGTTGTTGCCACCAATCCGCCGATTGCGACCGTCTTGAGGACTTCAATGTTGCACACCACAATCGACAGCACTATCCACCCATACATGCCGGCCTTACCAAAATATCGGAAGGTAGCTAAGATCAAAAGGAAACCAACCAGAATGGTGACAAAAAAGAGTAGTTCGTTCGACATAGTGTGCCTCCTTGGCGTGTAGTTTTACCGTTAGGCGAGGCCTTGCAGGCGGCGAAATTCTTCGCATCCCTCCAGCAGTTCTCTATAGGTGCCTTGGTCCAAGATGCGCCCCTCTTTCAGGACGATGATTTTGTCGGCCATACTTAGGACTTGCGGGCGGTGCGACACAACGAGGTATGTGCCGCGCCGTTCTTCATGCCAGAGGTTCTGCCACAACTCCTCCTCTGTCCTGACATCGAGTGCTGACGACAGATCGTCGAATACCAAGAGCTCGGGCTGGTGAATGATCGCGCGGGCGGCCGCTACGCGTTGTACCTGTCCTCCGGAGAGTTTCACCCCGCGCACTCCGACCACGGTGTCTAGCCCTTGCGAAAACGTATCGAGGTCGGAGCCAAACACTGCGGTGCGTAAGGCCTGGCGCAGAGCATCATCTGAGAAATCTCGTCCCATGGTTAAATTCTCACGTAGCGTGCCACTTAACAGGAGGGGAGACTGCCTGACGTAAGCCACATGGGGAGGGGTAAGAGACTCATTTTGCGGCGTCACTAGGTGTCCGTTCCAATAGACCTCTCCCCGCGCATACAACTGCCCCAGTATGGCGCGTAACAGCGTTGTCTTACCGCTCCCGATGCGTCCTGTGACGACCACAAGTGATCCCGCGGCCACATCGAAACTAATGTCCCAAATACCCGCGGCGCTTTGCGGATGCATATAGGTGAGATTCCTAACAGTAAGTTTCTCGAGTGCGGTGCGGGGCATAGGCTCCGGCTTTTCGGGACGCGCCCAGTGTGTGGTGCGCGTAAGCTCCGACAGTTTCTCGTCACATAGTGACATGAGTCGCCTCACAGCCACATTGCCCTGTTGGATGTAGGCCACAAAATAGCCGTAAAACTCGGCAATGCCGGTGACATGATCTAGGTAAGTGATAAACAAGGCAAAGTCCCCCACGGTGAAGGTGCCTCCGCCTAGTTCCCTGCCGGCAACCCAAAGAATGGCCGCAATGCCTACGCTCACGGTGCCGTTGGACAAAAACTCGAGAAAATGGTTGTACTTGCGTTCGCGCAAGGCGAATTGAGCTCGTTTTTCGTTTAGCTCGCGCAAGCGTATCGCGGCCCTTTCCTCGGCCTGTGCCATCTGAAAAGGCTGTATCGCCGAGAACACTTCGCCCATCACGCCGGTGACACGGGACGCGGCATCCCTAGTGGCGACCCGGTACTTCTCAAGCGCTTGGGAGGCAATATTGTATGTAATGACCACGGCGATAAGCGGCAGAAACACTACAGCTGTGACACGCGCGTTAATACTCAGCATAATGCCAATGGCGGCCAAGCCGAACAAGAGCTCGCCTAAAAAGTCTGCAATCCAGCTTACAGTATCCTCTAGATGTTCTGCGTCGTCACGTATGCTATCTAGTGCTTCGCCGGGTGGTACAGTAAGAGACTGAGCACCGGGGCGGAACAGGATTTTTCGCATCACATTGTAGCGCAGGAGTGAGCTCGTGTGGAAGCGATGAATGGCATCAGTTATGGCGCCGCCCGTAAGGGCGACGAAACGCACCAAGGTGTAGACGATCATCGCCACGGCAAAGTTCTGCACGGGGGACGCTTCCCCGGCAAATGCTCGGTTGAGAGTTTGGCGCAATAACAAGGCCGGAATCAATTGGAGAGCATAAACGCTCATCCAGCAGAAAATGTCCAGCAGATAGAGCCCCGGACGCGCCCAAAGTAAGCGCCAGATCGCCTTGAGGGCGGTCATTTCAACACCTCATCCAACCCAACAAGCTTGAGCCGAGCGTAATGTGAGTAGGGGTCCAGTTCAAGTGCGTGACGTGCACCAAACTCCAACACCCGCCCGCCATCAAGCAGCAGCAGATGATCAACGTGTTCCAAAGTGCCCAAGCGATGGGCAATTATTATGCCTGTGCGTCCGGCCAGGAGTCGCGCTACGGCCCTGGCGATGAGGCTTTCAGTGATGGGGTCAAGCTTAGCTGAAGCTTCGTCTAGCACAACGATCGACGGATCGCGCAGAAAAGCGCGCGCTAATGCGAGTAATTGCCCCTCTCCAGCCGACAGGCCGCCGTTGCCTGATTCCATCTTAGTGTCTAGTCCTGCCGGGAGCGAGCGGTACCACTCGTCAAGTCCCAGCTCAGAGAGAATCCCGGCCAGCTGCTCGTCGTTGCATGTGTCGTCAAAAAACGTCAGGTTCTCGCGTACCGTAGCTTGAAAGACGTGCACTTCTTGCGACACAAAACTGATGCGCTCTCTAATGCTAGCGACAGAGGCTGCAGTGGTGGCGATCCCGCCTAGGAGGAGTTGCCCAGCGGTTGGGTCGTGTTGTCGGGCTATCAGGCGGGCGAGAGTTGTCTTACCGCATCCGGTGCGGCCAAGCACGCCTAGTGTTTGACCGTGTGGGAGGCAAAAGGAAACTTGGTCAAGCACCAAGGTCTCATCATCGTCATAATGGAAACTGAGGTCGCGTGCTTCCACGGCCAGCGGACCACGCGGGAGCGGTGGGAGAGATTGTCCGTGATCGAGCGTTGACAGTGAGCTCAGCGCAAAAAGACTGTTGATGCGAGTTAGTGAGGCAGTCGCACGCTGTAGTTCCTGTAGTTGCATGCGAATTTGCTGGACTGGTTGTTGCAGTAACTCAGCATAGTGAATCACCAAGTAGGCTGTGCCGACGCTGTGCCCCTCGCGCCAGAGAAAGATCGCTAGCATCACGGCCAAAAGCAAGTTTATGGCTTGCAGTAGCATGGCCGAAGACCAGATCGAGGTGTAGGCCAAGTAGGCCTTGATACGGTGCGGCAGCCACCCGTAGAACTCGCCCCGTAGCTTCCCCAACATTGCACCTTGAGCCCCAATGCCCTGCATGTCCTCAGTTGTTGAAAGTTGCTCTCCAACTATTCCATACACGTGTGCGGTCGCTTTGCGCTCTGCTACTACATAGGGGGTAGTAATGGCCCTTACACCGCTGAGCAGCACGAGGCTTACAGCTGTAAACACAGCGAACACTAGCCCGACAAGGTAGTGCTCACGCCACAACAGGACAACCGAGCCGAGGATGAAGAGCGCATTGATCGCAATGTGGCGAGTGAAGTTGGCCATCAGCCCGGCAAGGCGCGTAACGTCGACATCGGCGCGCTCAATCAGCGCACCGGGGCTTGTTCCTTTGTGGAAGGCCATATCAAGACCGAGCACATGACGTGTTAGGTCATGACGCAATTCGTTGGTTGTTTGCCAGCCGAGTTGGTCGCTTCCGTAGCGGACCAGTGCCTCAAAAAGATGGCCCAGCACTGCTACCCCGCCCAGGAGTACAACGCCGCGTAACACATCCTCGTAGGCGGTGCCGGACAAAGACAAATCGAGCACAGAGCGCAAGATCTGTGGGCGCGCAAGCTGTGCGGCTAACGCCAAGAGCATATAACCTGCGAGTGTAGCCAAGCGCATCCTGCGCGGCCACAGATACTTCTTTAGTAGCTGAGTGATAGAGTAGCTCATCATGTGTCTCCTCGCGCGCGCAGCTAGAGCTTAATGCCAAGCATGCCCATGCCTCTTACGTATAGCCAGTAACATCCTATCATCACCAGCGCAGCCAGAGCAAGCGAAGGATAAAACCCATGTTCACGCCTGAGAAAGAACGACAGTGCCAAAAAGAAAATAGCAGAAGGGAGAATGATCCAAAAGATTGACTCTGACAGGCTGAGCACCAGGCGGGTATCCTTGGTGTCCTCATAAAGCCATACCATCGCCAAGACAGAATTAATGGGCAACGAGATGACGATCGCTCCTAGCAGTGGAGCTCGCCTGCTAAACAGAGACACCGCCGCAATCAGTAGCCCTGAAATGGCAGCGCGAATGAGCAGTTGCATTTTTACAGTCCTCCTAGGTAATGTCAAGAACGAGGGCGCGACATGACCTAATCATATCTTTGACGCTACGCGTGCGCAAGGCTAGTGGGTAGCAGGCTTCACAATAGTCTTGCTTGCATGATAAAGGCAAAATGTCTTGCGCTAGATTGTGAAATAAGTTACTATGGTCATAGGGAAATGTTAAAAAAATCACAAAGGGAGGCGCGTGGATGTGGAGATTCAGGTGTGCATTGGCAGTGGGTGCCATCTTAAAGGTGCTCACTTTGTCATCGGGCGTCTCAAACAACTGGTCGCGTCGGATGTCGCGAAGAAGCCCATCAGACTTACCGCATCGTTCTGCCAGGAACACTGCACAGAGGGCGTAGTCGTGCGCATCAACGGTGTGGTGTTTAAGCGCGTCGGCCTCGACAACATTGATGGGATTTTTGCCGAGGCGGTGGGCCAAAAGTGAGTGTCATTAGTTCTCTGACCGCGAAGTGTAAGGACTGCCATGCATGCATCCGTGCCTGTCCTGTAAAGGCCATCAGTTTACGTAACGGTCAAGCCCAAGTGGTTGATGACCGCTGTATCGTGTGTGGCCTGTGCGTGATGACGTGTCCGCAGCGCGCCAAGACAGTGCAGGACGGGACGAGCGCGGTCGAGAAGTGGCAAGCAGAAGGCTTCCCAATGGTTGTAAGTCTGGCGCCTTCCTTTCCGGCGGCTTTTCCTGATCTAGAGCCGTTGCAGGTCATAGCCGGTTTAGAGGCCCTAGGTTTTTCGTATGTAGAAGAAACCGCTATAGCCGCCACCTCCATAGCTCGGCACTATCAGGCGCAAGTTTCTGGCAGCCCCGGTAAAACTGCAATTTCCTCCTGTTGCCCTGTCGTTGTTAACCTAGTGGAGCTGTACTTCCCGGAATTAATTGCGCACCTCGTCCCCACCGTATCCCCGATGATCTTGCATGGGAAGAAACTGAAGGAGCAGTTTGGGGCCAAGGTAGTTTTTATCGGTCCCTGTGCGGGGAAGATTGACGAGAGTTTGCGACCAGCCGCCATCGATCGCATCGATGCAGTGCTCACGTTTCGGCAGTTAGCTAAGCTGTGGCGTAAGCGTGGCATAGACCCCAAGCTGCTGTCCGCGCGGGCTTTGCCCACCGCAGGGCGTAGCGTTGCCCGCTTGTACCCGTTGCGCCACGGCCTGCTCGCTTCGAGTGGCATGGAGCCTACCCTGACGCACCGCGTAGCTCACGTTGCCGGTATCGAAAGCTGTCAGGAGTTGTTTGCCGACCTCTTCGCCCGGCGATTGCAGCCTGCGTTTGTAGAGGCCTTCGCGTGTCGCGAGGGGTGCGTGGGCGGTCCGGAGATGCCCTGCACTGTCGGAGTGCTAGCGCGCCGCGAGGCTGTAATACGCTACCATGAACAGACGGCGGCGAGTCAGGCAGTAAGCGACTGTAGCGGCGATGCGTCGCCTATCTGGGCAGTCCCGCCTGCCGAATTCTCGGCGCGAAGCCTACAATTCGGAGTACCTTCCGAACAGGAGATCCGCCGTGTACTCGAAATGATTGGCATGGAGAGTGCTACTGATGAGCGCAACTGTGGCG
>CAYGHR010000091.1:0-6154 GCA_964349715.1 uncultured Peptococcaceae bacterium | reverse complement strand
CTAAGGAGAGCCTAAACTGAGCGGGATAATGCGGTAGAGATAGGCATCGTGCACGTGCAGTTGCACGTAGATCGCGGTGGATGTCACTTCCACGCGATAGTCCGCCAGATTGGCGTTGTCCGCTAGGGCATTCACCCAATTGGCCATGTCGCGATAATTGCCGTCCCTCGCCGCTTGATAAAGGGCAAAGTGCATGTCGTGATAAACCTCATCTAAGGCCTGATTGCCTCGGTCCGTATAGGTTATGCGTGATACGCGCGGGTAAGCCTCTCTGACCGCAGTCCCGATGCGCTCTGTTGTAGAGGCTAGTCTGCGCACAGCCCTGAGCTCTACTTCTACTGCCAGACCGCCGTCTTCACTGCGCAGTACTACCCCGCTGACGTCGGAGTCTTGCCGCAGCATCTGCAGCAGAGGCTTCTCCACTGCCGTACGCTGCCATAAGAAGTGAGCAGAGACGAGTAAACCTAAGCCGCCGAGAAAACTTATCGCCACTAACTGCCACTTCAGCTTTCGCCAGTCCACTCCCCCACCCCCTAACTTTACATAATCTATTGGCAGTATAACATACATAGCTGCCAACCGCTAGGGGGATTCGTTCTAAGCCCCCACCCCATTACAAGGAGGCGTCAACATGCGACTTTCAGTCAACGAGGAAAACAGCGGGATAGAGTTTTCGCGCGCGGAGCGCATATTAGCGCTAGGCATGGTTGTATTCTTGCTTGTCGGCGGGGCGTGGGTGTTTAACCGCATTCAGAGACTGCCCACGCGTCCGGATTACCACGCCATCGAACAGAGACACATCAGCGCTGAGCTGCAGAGCGAGTACTGGCAAGCGCAGAACACGCTGAACACAGCTTTGGCCGCGACGGGCCGCTTGCGCGAGGAGCTAAGTGTCGCCGCAACTGAGTATGAGTTTAGGCGCGAGGAGTTCCGCGTCATGAACGAGCGGGGGATTCTAGATGCCGCGCGCGAAAAGGCGTATCTCGATGCCTTGGCCAGATTCGAGAGGCTGCGCGCTGACATGGGCGTGGCGATGGCTGTTGAGGAAGGCGCGCGTACCCGCCTAGAGCCGCTTGCGAACCAGTGGAAGGCGCTGCAGACAAAAGTGGGCGAAGAACATCGTCGCGCGCAGTTGACGTTTGAGTGGCAGCTGTTCTTGTTCCGCATGTTGTACGCGATACCGTCCTTTGTGTTAGCACTGCTCCTCTTTCAGCGTTTGCGCCGACGCGAAAGCCACTACCTCATTTTCGCTACCGCGCTAATCGGCGCAGCTACACTTCAGCTGTTGTACCTAGTCTCGTTATACTCCTGGCATCTCTTGCGCGACGTCGCCCAAATCGCCATAGCCGTCATAGGCACAGCCTTGTGCATGGCAGGCATCGTCATGATCAGGCGCCACTGGCTAAGCCCGGAGCGCGTCCTAACGACGCGCGTCCGCCGGGGGCAATGCTTTAACTGCGGGGCCCCCGCGGAGAAACATGTCTACTGCCCCGCCTGCGGCGAAGAACTCCAAAAGCGGTGCCTAGGTTGCGGTGAGAATCGGCCCGTAAAGGCGGCCTTCTGCCCGCACTGCCGCTACAAATAGTGGTCTATAGTGCGGATTCCCTGCCGAAAGCTAGAATGCGCCGCACTAGGTAGAAGATGCGCTCGGCGAGAGTCGTCGGCGCCGGCAACTGGGGAAGCGTCACGCTGTGACGCACCTTTGTAACCGGCGAAGTGAGAAACACAAATTGCACAGAGCGAGCATCAGCGCGCGCGCTGTCGGCAAAGGAGAGAGCAACCTCTTCCCTCCCCTCCCCTAGCAAGCTGCGGAGGTCACGGCGCGCTGCGTGAACGCCGCTTAGCATTTGGCGCTGCCCGTCTACTAACTGCGTCACACGACGTGGAAGCTCCCCCGTATGGGTATGCAATGCACTGACGCCCGCGGGCAGCGCGGCTACCCCCCCCAGCAGTTCACTGCCTGAGGCGGCTATCTCACTGATTCCTTCCGCTAAGGCAGTCGAGGAAGCGACTGCACGACCGAGGCCTTGGGAAAAGGCCTCTTGTTGTTGCGCGAGAGCGTCATGTCCCGCGCCGAATTCCCCTAGGCCACGGTTAGCCTGCTCTAGGCCGCGCTCTAGCTGTTCTAGGGTAGTAAGTTGCAGCAGAACAATCTGTGCGAGCTCGCTGACGGCAGGGTCGGGACTCGCCCGCAGAGTGGTCGCCAACTCATGCACACCGACGGAGTGAGCTCTAAGCTCACGTAGCCCGTTGGCAACATCAGCATAGGCTCCTTGCAGAGAGGTTAAGGGCCCAACCATAGATTGCCCTGCCCGCCCGAGCTCAAGGTCTGCGGCGAGTAGTGCGGACAAACCGGCCGCAAACTCCCCTACACCCGTCGCGTACTCGCCTAGGGCGGCTTCAAACCGCCTAGTGCCGTCGGTCAACGGTGTGAGGGAAGCACTTAACTCCCCCACACCGGCGTGCAAATCGGCGAGCCCGCCTTGAAGCCTAGTACTACCGCTGACCATATCGGCTAAACCGTCTGACAGCTCACTCATGGCTGTTTCTAGGTCGTCGCGCCAAGCGCCTCGCACTTCGCCCGCGCGAAAGGCCGTGATCTCGATGCTCGGCAACGCGAAATCCCTCACGGTGGCTTCTATGGTTTGCTCGTGACTTTCGCCGGGTTGAACCATAAACCCTAACGTCTGGCGGTTCCCTACCAAGAGCGAAGTAGCTCCCGGCGCATAGACATCCTCTGATTTGTCTACGAAAAGCGGCACCGTCGCCTGCAGAGTATAGCTGTCTGTGAAGTGATGCCCGGCTTGCGGGTTCGGGCGCACGGCGATAGACAAACGCAGTCTTCCGCTTGCGCCGAGCAGCCGCTCGGCAGTCACGCTCTCCCCGTCTAGTTGATAGGCAATGGTGAACAACCATGGCAGTTGTGTGTGCGCGAGCTTCCCCTGGTAGCGAAACACACTCTGTTCCGTTGCTCCGGCTGCCACTTCCACACGACCGCCTTCTAGTGTGATGGCGCGGTCGTCGGTCAGGTTTTCGACTGCGCTGTAGGCTCCGTAGTCAAGTAGTGGGCCGGCCGCAGCGCGAAAGGTGTTGACGACCCACACTTCGCGCGCCCTGCCGTCATGAGCTAGCTGTGCAAACACCGTTTCGTCTTTGGGCGATGCTGTCGACACGCCCCCGCGCGGCATGGCGCCTTGCGCACTCAGGCTCACTGAGGCCGTCACAATCACTAGGGCTAATAGCACTAGCAGACAAAACTGCTTGCGCCATAAACGCCCTTGCTCTTTACTTCTCTGTAGTCGCGACACTATCATCTCTGAACCCGCCTTTCGTTTAGGAACCCGTGCTTATACGTGGTGGCTTGGATGAGTCTATCCGCTAGCATCAGTAGCTGCGGCAAGAAAGTAAGCACCAACAGGCACGACAGCGCTGCTCCGCGCCCAATCAGCATACCTAAGGCCGCAATAGCCGGCACACCCGATACAAACCCTAGGGTGAACCCCGCCGCAGCGAGAATCGCGGCCGAAGTGACGACGGCACTACACGACGACCTCACCGCTTCGGCGGCGGCTTCGACTACCCCCTTCTCTCGTCTAAACTCCATATAACGCCCGGTAAGCAAAATGGCGTAGTCGATAGTCGCACCAAGTTGCACCGCGCTGACAATCATGTAACCGATAAAGATAAGCGGCGCACCAGAAAAATAGGGTATCGCCATATTGAGCCAGATGGCGGCTTGGATAGTTAGGACTAGGAGAAAGGGTAGCGTCAGCGAGCGAAATGTCACCGCGATGATGGCTCCGACGGCGAGAATGGCGACTAACGCGGTTACGGTGAAATCGTGCTCCACTACCGCGCGGATATCGCTAACGGCAGGCGTAGAACCGAGCAGCCAAGTGGCGTTAGGGTAATGTTCGTCGGCTATGCGGCGGATGGCGGTAAGCGCAGTAGCTGACTCAAGGCTCTCCACTTCAGTATCAAGCATCACAACAATCCGCGTGTATCTGTCGCCAACAAACTCGTCTACAGCGGCCTGCGGCAGCATGGCCCGCGGCACGAACGTATCGGCAAGCGTCACTAAGCCTTGCACTGAGCGCACATGTGGCTGCTCGCGCAAAGCGTTCACCAGCGAGACTTCACGCGGTATGTCACCATTAGGAACAAGCAGGGCGACGGGATTGTGCCAACCGAACTGAGGATGACGGGCACTTGTGTCCGCGGGAGTTCCTTCACCGTAGAGGAAGTTGTTTGCGCCTTGAGCGACGAAAGCGACGGGTACAAGCAACAGCACGATGGGCAGCACTAGACGCAGTTTAACTACACTGCGCGCCCATGCCTTACCGCTTGAAAGTAGCGATCGGTGGTGAGTCCTCTCAATCCACGGAGCAAAATAGATGACGAGTGCAGGGAGCAAGGTCAGCACGGCGATAAGGCTAAGGAGAACGCCTTTAGCGAGCACTAGGCCTAAATCCGGCCCCAGACCATAGCGCATAAACATCAGCGCTACAAAGCCCGCAACGGTAGTCAGAGAGGAGGCCACAACAGTGGCAAAAGAACTGCCTAGAGCTTTCGTCATGGCCTGCTCTATACCCGCACCTTTGCTGCGTTCTTCGCTAAAGCGATGCAAGAGGAAAATGGCGTAATCCATAGTCACCGCAAACTGGAGTAACCCCGCCGTGGTATGAGTGATAAACGACACTGACCCGAGCAACGCATTAGTTCCCATATTGATGAGGATGGACACGCCAATGATCAGGCAAAACAGCAACGGTTCAATCCAAGCACTCGTCGCTAAGAAGAGAATGGCCAAAAATACGGGCAGGACAAGTAGGACGATGGTTGTAATCTCAGAGGTAGCGGTATGGCGTAAGTTAAGCGCGTCCACTGCCGGGCCCCGTATCAACATGTCTGTGCCGCCAATGCGCCGCAAGGCATCGATAGCCTTGCCTGTAGCGGGTGCGTGGTCGCCTGCTGTGAAACTGACCTGAAAACGCATGGCCCCATCGGCGTAGTATGCAGCCACATCTGCAGATGGAAGCAGGTCGAGGGGTTTGTTGACGTCGGCGATATCGCCAAGCCACACAACGGAGCGCACGCCATCTACCGCACTCATCTCCGAGTGCAGGCGGCGGGAGGTGGCAATGCTAACACCCCTCACGATAACCTCTGCCGAGCCATGCAAACCAAACTCCTCGCCCATGATCATAATGGCTCGGCGCGTAGGCATATCGCCCGGCAAATACGCGGTTTGATCGTAGTTGATAACTACATTTGGCAGCAGTGCTAACCCCACCAAGGAGGCCAGCGAGAAGGCGACGACGATGGGCTTGCGCCAAGCCACTATGGCTCTAGCTAATCTCTCCATAATACCCCCACTAATAGTGAACTTTTGTTCGCTTTTAGTCCAATAAGATACATAGCTCGTGGCTATGCTCGTACCCTGCCTAATGTGGCTCCATAAGCCTTCTCTCTAAGTCGTCAAAGAAGAATAACAGCATGCGGCTGATAAGTTCCTGCAAACGGGCAGGTTCCTGTACTGTGCGCAGAAGCATAACCATGCCGGAGAAAAACCCGACTGCGATTAGGTTTAGCAGCGTATCGTCAGCAACTAACCCTTCGCGTGCTAGCTCTGTTCTCATGCGCTCGTGAATCATCGCGGTTACGGTCGGCAGAAAGTTCTCGTGCCGCGAGCCGACGCTCTTTTCGTGTATAATCGTCAGCTGCCGCCCGTGTGTGGCGTAGACCTCCACGATGCCGGCGGCGAGGTGTCCGGCCAAACCCCGTATCCCCCCACTGACCTGGCTGCCGCTACAAAAGCTCGCGGCATCGGCCATCAGGGCGGAAATGCGCTCGTAGCTGGCACGAACGATGGTATCAAAGATGTCGTCTTTGCTGGCGAAATACCGATAAAGATTGCCGGTAGATACCCCCGCTCGTTCGGCAATGCGGCGCACTTGTGCGCCCAAGTAGCCGTGCTCCTCAAACTCGTCGAGAGCCGCCGCCAGTATTCTCGCTCGCACTTCTTCCTTTTGGTATTGCATTAGCGAACCTCGATTCACTTTTGTCTAGTATAGCGCCTAGTGCCGCGAGCCGTCAAGATGAAGCAAAAGGGACGGAGCTTTTTGCTTCGGAACTCCGCGCTCTCCCTTGCGTA
>CAYGHR010000090.1:0-6208 GCA_964349715.1 uncultured Peptococcaceae bacterium | reverse complement strand
AGTAAGTCTCGCAACGCTACAAAAAGAGGGCTTGTCCTAGCGGACGAGCCCTCTTTTCCTGCAGGAGGCTACCTTATGACCCGTGCCATTCAGCGCTCTCGTCTTTCTCTTGCTGTCGCTACAATGATGAGCAATGCCCCCGCGCCCATAATGATTGGCTGCCCTAGAGTCAGCTTTGTGTCTTCCTCTAGCGCACTAATGAACGGCGCCATGGCGAAGTAACGTACTCTGGTCGCCCTTGTTCCCCTTGGGTTCACGTACACCGCACCGCCGTTTCGAGTGGTGGAACCGCTTATTCTACGCCCGCTCGGCAGGGTAAAAGTATAGGAGATGCTGTAGGTATACCGATTAGGCATGCTATCGGCGCGTTCACCGCCTTGACGGCGAATGCCGGTAATGACAGCGGTAGCCCTTTCGCCCATAACGCCAAGGGCAAGGTGGCAGGCCCCGTACAAAATGAACGCCGTACCAAGCAAGGCCAGGAGAATGCGGGAGAAGGACCTGCTTGTCATGGCAATCAGTCTATCTGCTTCCACTCATAGATATAGCACGTGCCTTGCTTTGCGCCATGAAAATGGGTGCGCAAGGCGATCTTGTCGCCTGCTGCTTTCCCTGCGGGAGCAACGGCGGTAAGGGTTTCGCTCACGGAGTGCACCTTTACCCTCTTGTTAGTGTTAATGGTGAAGTGTGCCTTACCTTCTTTGTTGCTAAACCTGATCGCACCGCCTGTTATATACCCTGGTTCTACGTCCCACCTGTCGAAATCTGCGCTGGCAGACGCACTGTCATCAAAGAAAGATAGTTTTTGCGAGCCAAACGTCAGATTCAAGTCGAGTGTGACAGTCTCACCTGCCCGTAAAGTAGAAGGTGGCACGGTAAAGGTACAGGATGCAGTGCTGTTCTCGCCATTCAATACGGGAGGATCATAATAGGTGTCGGTCTTGCCTAGGTACCTCCAAGTGTAGCTGTAGCTGCCGGGTGCGGCACTGCTGCTCGCTTCGTACACACCGCCCTTATTCGTGGCCTTCACATATTCCCGGCCATCGTAGTTGACCTTGTCAATAAGCACCCAAGCGAACGTAGGGTCAGCTTTAATCGCTTCCTCGAACATCCCCGTCTCACGCAGGTACTTGAAGAACCCCGCCTTGTCTTTTTTCTCGGTCTGAGTTACCCACACGCCGATGGCGCGCACAAGCCTCACGTTGTCAAGCTCCGCCCGCTTGTCAGGGTCGATGCAACTGAGTACGGCGTTGCGAATCGCGTAGAGCCGGTTCAGCCTCGTCTGTACATCGTAGTTACTGCCTCGCTTGTCAATGCCAAAGTACTCTCGATGGGCAGAGTAGGACAGCAACCCTTGCTTCCTCAGCTCGGCAATAAAGGCCTCCTCGCTTTGTTTCATTTTCGCAATCTCCGGTTCGGCCACCTTACGCTGCTCAAAATATTGACGCAGACCTCGCCATGCCCCGGCAATGAGCTTTTCTCGTGCGGCACTGCCTAGTTTATCCTCGTCAATGCCATACTTCTCGCAGTGTGCCTTCACAATGCGAATGTTCATTAGAGCTTCGGCATTGCCCTTCAAGGCAAAGATGCCTTGAAAATCGCCTTCCAAACCACTCTCTTGATCTATGTACATCTTATAGGCTTCTTCGATTTCCTCCTGTGTCCAATACGCTTGCGCCTCGTCCGCGGCTTGTTCTAGCCCCGCTTTGGCATAGTTTAGGGTTGAGACAAGGAGCTGTGCCTTTGGTCCGGTCAGGCTAGTGAGCATACCGGCAATGGCCTCAAGCCCGGCTTTCTGGTCGCCACCAGCGAATGCACCTGCGGCCGTTCCAAGCCCGCCTAGAACAGTGATGGCTTTCGCAGTTTTGTCGACAGAACCTGTTTGTGCGTCTTTGAGGGCAAAGAAGGCTTTGTTGGCGTTGACGCTTTTCTCTACACTAAACGCTATGGCCTTAGCGTAGAACTCTACAGCTTTCTCGTTAAACACCTGCTCCCCTTGTCCCCCTGTATGCGCCGCGTAAGTCATGCGCAAAAGGGTATCTACAGGTGCAAGATCCTTAATGAGATTGTTCCCAGCTAAGAACTCGTCATAGGCTACAGATTCTAGGTAAGCTACGGCATCTTTGATGAGCTGGTCGCGTGCGCTTCTGCTATCCACACCTAGTGAACGGAACATGTCGTCGAGCTGCCGCCCCACCGCACCGCTGAGCCTAGACTTTTTTTGTAGACGGTCGTACTCAGCTGCTGCGTAGGTACTGGCAAAGGTACTGATCTGCGCTTCTTCCGAGGGTCTGCCAAAGCCTAGCCAGCTGAAGTGGCTGGCCTTAAACACCGCCGTTCCCTCTGCCACGTTAACGCTTTCCGGCATAAGAAATCTCCACGCGCCGTCTTGGTAAGTGGCAAAAAACAGCTCTTCCGCCGCCAAATCCTTTTGCTGTTCTTTAGGGATTTTGATTGTTACCCTGACAGGCTCTGCAAACCAAATCCCGTGCACCCCTTCACCTGACACTTCCACCGGTGTCCCGAAAAAGGCAAAGTCGAGGGACTGCTTGCTCTTTGCTTCCTCGGCCGAAAGCACTCTCATCGTGATCACGGTCCCGCGCTCCATTAGCCCCTCCGGAACGGAAAGCTCCCACCCTGTCTTGGCACCGTTGCCTACTCTTGTATCCCGGCCTGCCTGGACAGCAGTCTCTGCCCGAGCCCCATTGTCAAGCGGGTACCCCCCGCCCCAAAAAGAACTTACCAGTAGCACCGCTGCCACGGCCAGTACCAGCACACCTGCAATTGCCGGTATTAGGACTGTCCTAAAGGATCTTGATTGACTCATTTCCCATTCCCCTCTCTTTGCGGTATAATTCCTGTCTCGTAGCGAAACTTACGCGATATTCTCTCAAACTCGGCTTGGTCAGGCGTCTTGCAGAGCAGTGTGACCATGTGTTTCTCTTTGGCTGTACCGTACTTAAAAGCAACCTGGCTTTGTCCCACTTCCATTGACCAGAGGCGGACCGCGCCTTGGTTGAATATGATGACCCTTGAATCTAACAAGATCCCAAAACAAGATACAAACATCGTGGTGCTGTAAGGAGAGGATAGATCAGCGCAGTTGTCTGTCCGCTGAACCACCGCTGGTCGAATATGCATGATCTGGTTTTCCATAATCAGCCGCGCAGCTTTGAGATGGCTGTACTCCCGCTCCGCCATCACTGCCGTAAGCACAACCAAGGAGAGTGCGAGAAGCAACAGCTGCCATTCCGATTGGCCCCCAGTTGCCACTTTTGTAGTCGAGGCAACTACAAAAAACACACATAGTCCAACATACCAGTATAGCCTCAGCTTAATCGCACTCAGTTTGCGCCACCCCCTAGCCTATGAAGTTGGGCTGCCGGTGTCCCCGCTAAGCCCCTCAGAGACAGTCTAGGCCATGTAGCTTAGTTTTCTGTCACCCCGCCGGGTGAAATTACGCCAAAAGCCCCTCACCTTTTCGGGTGAGGGGCCAAAAAACGCCATGCGCTAGGGCTGCATCTCTATATGGAGGCTGATTTTGTGTCGATGAAGAGGCCCATGAGTTCTGCCCGGCTCTTGACATCTAGCTTAGAGTATATATTCTTCACGTGAGTTTTGACCGTGTTTTCGCTTACATGCAGCTCGCTCGCGATAAAGCGATATGTATTGCCTCTAACTAACAATGCAGCTATTTCACCCTCCCGTTCGGTCAGCATCCCCCACATCCTAGACTCGAGCATCGTCCTGTCTTGTTCTTGGACGGGCATTGCGGCAAACACCGCTAAAAAGGCATGGCTTTTCAGTAGGGTATCAAGGCGATTATGCAGGGGTGGGAGGAGAACCAAGGTGACGCAAACAACACCTAACGCTAAAACCGTTGAGTTTCCGCTTTGCGTTCCGCCCCCGGAGATTATGCCGCCGATGAAGCCTCCGAGCAAGATGCCTAAGACATTCGCCGCTAGACCAATCCCCATTATTTTAGCGGGGTTACTTCCTAAATCTAACATCTCCCCTAAGGTGCTCCCCCAAAAAAGGTCTAACACGCCGCAGGCCCCAAGCATGAGGGTGTTGACCACCAGATAATCCATCCATGAGCGACCTAACAGCAAAAAGAAGATGAAGGACAAGCCAATCATAGCGATGGCGACGTAGAGACTGTAAGCGCGGCTCATCCTTCGCGGCAGATTCCGTAAAACAAAGAGGGCGACGATGTAGGGTGCGGCCCAGTACCAACTCGTAAGCCATTCAAGGTGGGCAAAGCTAGGTCCCATTACGCGGTACATCAGGCCCGAGTTTATGGTGATGAGCAAAATGAATAAACATAGAAATGCAAGCGGGCCAAATGTGCTGCTAGGCAACTGGCCTCGCTCGGCGAGAGCAAGCTTCTCAGACCGGTCGCTGTTTGGGAGCAGGCGGGCCAAGAGAAATGCCGCTAAGAGAGCAAATATGGCCATGCTTAGCCCAAAATGCGGCGACACATGAATGGCGCTCAGATTGAGTAGTATCATCAGAATGTTTGCAGAGATAAGTGCGTCCGCTATGGTCTTAATGCGCTGTTCCTTTGGCGTGGTGAGCTGAAAGTAGAACCCCCATGCGGCAACACTGCAACCTATGAAGAACGACCCTGACAGCAAGGATACTGTCCAGAGGAACGAAGGCGGGAAGAAAAACGCGCCCGAGGCCACAGTACTGAACGCTATGGCAAAGAGCATCAGCCGCTTGGCGGTTCGCAGGTTTGTCGCGATAAGGCCGGAGGCTAACAGCCCGGCGAGATGAGCGGTTGTGGCGCCAAGCACCAGTGAGCGCGATGCTATACCATAAAAGCTAGCTAGGGAATAGAGTATCTGTCCCTCAAAGGGGAATGCGAGCAGCCAAGAAAAAAACAAAGCAAACACGATGACGGATAGCCGGCGTTGCGTCACACAGTGCCCTCCCCTACAAGTCCAAACAGCGTTTTCGTCCTTCGTTGCCATTCTAGCATACCTTATCTACTCTTACGCCGGGAACGACAAAAACTCCCTCTGTACACTGCACAGCCGGCTGTAAAGCCCGCCGCTGGCCGCGAGTTCCTCGTGCCTCCCCTGCTCCACGATTTTACCGTCCTCAAGAACTAAAATGGTGTCGGCGCGTTTTACGGTGGAAAGGCGATGCGCTATGACAATAACGGTGCGGCTGCCGGCGAGAGAGTTAATAGCCGTCTGTATCTGCGCCTCGGTTTCGACATCGACAGCGGCCGTGGCCTCGTCAAGAATCAGGATGGGCGAATTGCGTAAAATGGCTCTGGCTATGGCCAAGCGCTGCTTTTGCCCGCCGGAGAGCCGCACGCCGCGCTCGCCGATGGCCGTGTCATAGCCCGCAGGAGTGGCCATGATGAAGTCGTGCGCTTGCGCTAGTTTAGCCGCCTGTATTATGTCCTGCGTGGTGGCGTTTTCCCGGCCGTAAGCGATATTGGCGGCGATGCTGCCGTTGAAAAGAAAGACATCCTGCAGCACAACGGAGATTTGCTCGCGCAGCGAGCTTAACGTGAGGTCGCGGATGTCTACGCCATCAAGCAGTATGCTTCCTTCCCGCGGGTCATAAAACCGGGCAATGAGGCTGATGATGGATGTTTTGCCTACACCGGTGGGGCCGACTAGGGCAATCATTTTCCCGGGCTCAGCGACGAAACTAATATTCTCTAGCACCTTTTGGCTGTCTTGGTAGCCAAACGAAACATCCCTAAAGCTTATGTGTCCTCGACACTTAGACAGCTTAACCGCCTCTGGGCTCTCCCGGATGTCGGGCATGGTGTCTAGCACCTTAAACACTCTTTCGCCACCGGCAAACGCCCTTTGGATGTCCTCCATCAAGCGTGCCATAGCCGTAATGGGGTGGTAAAACAGGTTAAGGTACAGCATGAACCCCACTATGTCGCTACCGCGCATTTCGCCTTGCATCGCTAGCATACCGCCAAAGAAAATGACGATGACAGTCCCAAGCGAGGTGAGGAATTCTATCGCCGGGTGGAAAACCGCGTTTAAGCGCAGTGCCACAAGAATAGCCTTGACGTAGTCCTGCGACTTCTCGTCCACATTGTCTCGCTCGGCCGCTTGCTTGTTAAAGATCTGTATTTCCTTGAGACCGGATAAATTGTCTTGCAGAACCGCGTTGAGTTCGGCAATCTTGGCCTGCGCCAGGCTAAAGTTCGGGCGCACCTTCCGCGCAT
>CAYGHR010000089.1:0-6260 GCA_964349715.1 uncultured Peptococcaceae bacterium | reverse complement strand
CCCTAATAACTACCTCTTGATGCACGCCATGGGGCCTAACGTAGCCGGCGTCATCGGCTCTGCTGTTGCAGCCGGGGTATTGCTGTCAATGCTGGGTTAACTTCCAAAACGGACGGATCTTCCGGCAGACTGAGGAGCTGTGTTATCCACGAAGGACACTAAGTGGCACGAATGAATTTCTCCCTTCGTGTGTCTTAATGTCCTTAGTGGACGCCACCCGTCTTTGATTCATATGACGTAACTGCGCGGAAAGGAAGGAATGCAAAGCCATGCAAATCCCGGTCGGCATCTCAAACCGCCACCTGCACTTGTCGCCACAGGATTTAGCCGCCTTGTTTGGCTCATCCTATGAGCTGGTTAGCCAAAAGTCCTTGCGTCAGCCGGGGCAATACGCTGCCTGTGAGACCGTCGCGTTAATAGGACCCAAAGGACAAATCGATGGCGTACGAGTACTGGGACCTACACGCTCCAAGACCCAAGTTGAAATCAGTCAGACTGATGCCGTGCGGTTAGGGATTACTCCGCCTGTGCGCGAGTCCGGCGACCTTAGCGGCGCGGCCGATATTTTGATCCGCGGCCCGCTAGGGGAGGTTGTCGCATGTGAGTCCACCATCTTGGCTTGGCGTCACCTTCACCTGCATACCAACGAAGCGCTAGAACTTGGGCTGACGAGCGGTCATACTATCAGTGTAACTGTCCAAGGCATCAGGGCTCTTATTTTCCATAACGTGATTGTGCGGGTTAATCCACAGTTTAAGTCAGAGTTGCATGTTGACACCGATGAGGCCAACGCATGTGGACTGAAGAACGGCGACGTGATAGAAATCAGCAGGCCCTAACCGTCACACTGCGCCCCACTATGTTGCCTTCATTGTAGGGCGCCTACCTCGTCATGAGGTGACGGGTATGCAGGTGTCAAACTAACATGACTTCCTTCACATAGGTGTTGCAATTTTGGAATCTATGTGAGTATAATCAATAGACAAAAAAAGCAGTTCCGCATTTAATATAGGAGTCTCGGACACTTTACATCTGCGTAGCTGAAATTTAACAGTAGGGAAAACCTAAACAAGATCACTCGTGAGGAGATTGTTTTCAACAGAGGCATCAAGAGCGCATGTCTTCATTGAAAACTGACATTACCCCGATAACAATATATCACGCTCTTTGCGCGGCCTGCATACGGTCATCAGGGAGTACATTCACAGTTTCAACTACAAGCCCTCCTATGGGAAGGGTGGCGGCAGGGTCACGCTACATACATGGGAGCGGATGTTTCTCCTGCCGCTTTATGGTCACTCATTTCAGCCGACGACATGGTAATAGCTACAATTTCATCCAATTAGCCTGCCGATGTAAATAGCCTGCTCCACTCGGTTCCCCGTGGGCTCACTTTACATAGGAGACGCATATGGCCCGAAACCATCAGTGGTATTTGCAAGGGAATGGGGAGCACTTTTGTAGGGGAGGCGCATGTGGCAGGCCCCAAGGGCGAGCAGCTAGGTTGGCATGTATCTGCGAACAACCCCAATATTTGAGATGCCAGGCAAGAATCTCGCAATAGCGAAGATTCTGGTATACGAGAAGAAGGCTATCGTTGCCTGGGGGATTGACCCGGCTGGCTCGTTGTGAGTCGGCAAAATCTGAGAAGTATGAAATAGTAGGAGGTGTGTGGATGAGAGAATGACCATGCATAGCAGGTCATAGATGCTGCATGCGAGCAAGATTACGCGGATTCTGTCGGTTTACCTGTCAGAAAGTCAACAGTGGTAAGACCTAATGGCGAAGGCCTATTCACACCTGCGACTAGTGGGATCTGTCAAAAGCATAGCGTTTATTGGATGCAAGTAGAGTATTTGCACAAATGTATGAGGAGGAAGAGGCAGTGGCAGAGTCAATCGGTTTGTACGGGATATTCTTTGCTATAGGCGTGATAATGGTGTTGGCTTACAAGGGATGGTCAACAATTTGGATAGCGCCAATTGCCGCAGCTATTGTGGCTATAGCAGGCGATATGCCCCTGTTAGAAATGTATAAGACTACATACATGAACGGTTTTGTTGGTTTTACGGTGCAATGGTTCCCTGTCTTTATGCTAGGTGCAATTTTCGGGAAATTGATGGACAGTACAAGAATGGCCAGATCGGTTGCTGTGGCCATTTCTTCGATGTTAGGACCGAAGTATGCAGTTTTGGCGGTGATCCTGGCCGGCTCCGTTCTGACATATGGTGGCGTAAGTATGTTTGTTGCGGTGTTCTGCCTGTATCCGATGGCTGTGGTTTTGTTCCGAGAGGCCGATCTTCCCCGCAGGCTTATCCCGGCTACGATTACGGTCGGAGTATTTGCGTACACAATGACCGCCTTGCCTGGTTCGCCGCAAATTCAAAACCTGATCCCTACCAGATTTTTCGGCACGACCGCAATGGCGGGCCCCTGGCTTGGAATTCTCGGCGGTATAGTTATGGGCGGTGGCGGTGCCTTATACATGATGTGGAGAGCGAGGAAAGTGAAAGAAGCCGGCGAGCATTACACTGATCCAGGGCATGCAATAGTCGATAAGCCTGGCGAGGTTCTTCCTAATGTTTGGCTGTCCTTGCTCCCGCTTGTATCTGTCGTTGTCACGCTGAATGTGTTGAAGTGGGACATCTTAATATCCCTTATATTCGCGATACTATTGATACTTTTATTTAACATCAAAGAATACAAGACATTTGTCCATGCCATCAACCAAGGTGCCATGGGTGCTATGTTGCCAATCATCAGTGTTAGTGCCATTGTAGGCTTTGGTATGACAGTCAGAGCTGCTCCAGCGTTCGCAGAACTTGTCAGAATAGTCACTAATATACCCGGTTCCCCACTAATTTCACTGGCTGTCGCAGTAAACGTGTTGTGTGCAGCCACAGGTTCTGCTTCTGGTGGGCTTGGGATTGCCCTAGGTGCGCTTGCTGAGCAATACATCGTAATAGCACAAACTCAAGGTATACCTTTAGAGGTTATGCACCGTATAGCTGCAATGTCTGCGGCTGCTCTGGACACTGTTCCGCATAACGGAGCAATCCTCACGCTGCTCGCCGTTACGGGCATGACACATAAAGAAAGCTACGGTGACATATCCATCACCACAATCGTTATCCCTCTTATCGCAGTTGCATTTGCCATTGTTTTGGCTGGGTTAGGGGTGGTATAGATTTCCCATAATGTATCGCGCTTTTACTCGATAGAAACAGGGAGGTAATATCGTGATAAAGAGACAATCCGCTATACGGCGTGAGCCTATGGAAAAGGCGCGCGGAGGCGTTGGAGTCGCTATATTCGATCATATCCTTGAGAAAACTGAGATGCGTACCAATTGCCGGATGTTCACTAAGATTACGCTGGAGCCGGGTACGTCCATCGGCTATCACAAACACGTGAAGGAAGAGGATATCTATTATATCCTTGCAGGCAAGGCAACTGTTTGCGATAATGATGAAATTCGCACCCTCTATCCAGGAGAGGTCCTTTACACGGGCGACGGTGCCAGCCACTCTATCGCCAATGATGGCGACGTGCCACTGGAGTTTGTCTCTATAATTCTGACCTACGAGACGCCTGAAAGATAACAGAGTGCGGATGTTTACAGCCGTAGCGCTTCGCCAAAATTAGAGCATCTTTCGGTAGGCTCTGAGATCTAAAGAAGTAGTTGGAAATAGGAGGTCGAGAAGCGTGGCATCTCATGAGTTTGTTAAAGGACTGGTAGAGAGAGCAAGGAAGGCACAAGAAGCGATCGAGCATTATAGCCAAGAAGATGTGGATAGGTTAGTTAAAGCAGTAGTTTGGAATATAGTAAAAGACGGACCTGCTCAGGCAATCTGTAAACTGGCAGTAGAAGAATCCCACATGGGTAATTTCGAAAGCAAATACAAGAAGCTCATGGCCAAAGCCAAGGGGGCCATTCGAGATATGAATGGCAAGAAATCAGTTGGGGTTATTGAAGTAGATGAGGAGAAACGGATCATCAAGATCGCTAAGCCCGTGGGCGTTATCGGAGCGTTGATTCCATGCACCAATCCGGAAGCGTCACCGACTGTAAAAGCCGCTCATGCTCTTAAGGGTAGAAATGCCATAATTATGTCCCCTCACCCAAGAACCAAGAACACTAACACACTTATAGTCAATATAATAAGACAGACATTGAGAGACTACGGAGCTCCAGAGGATTTGGTGATCGGAATAGAGCACCCAAGTTTAGAGAACAGTGCTGAATTAATGAAACAGTGCGACTTAGTATTTGCAACAGGGGGAGCAGCCTTGGTGAGATCCGCTTACTCATCAGGAACTCCTGCCTATGGCGTAGGTGTTGGAAACGCTGTTGTTGTTGTGGATGAAACTGCAGATTTAAAAGATGCAGCAGCCAAGATCAAGGCTAGTAAGACATTCGATTATGCAACCTCATGTTCAGCCGAAAATTCGGTAATCGTTCAAGCGGATGTATACGGTGAATTTGTTGATGCTCTGAAAAATGTCGGTGGGTACGTGGTAGCAGAGTCAGAAAAACAAAAGTTACAAAATGCGATTTGGGTAAATGGATCCCTCAATCCAAAGATAATTGCTCAATCAGCACCAACGATAGCAGGAATCGCTGGTATAGATACACCTAAGGATATCGAGTTTCTGTTGGTAGAGGAAACAGGTATTGGACCCGATTATCCGTTTTCAGGTGAGAAGCTGTCTGTAGTTTTAACCCTATACAAGTACAAGGAATTTAAAGAAGCGGTCGAAATTGTCAATGAAATTACCCGATATCAGGGAATGGGACACTCGTGTGGTATACATTCCTTTGATGAAAGCCACATAATGGAGTTGGCACTTAATACAAAGGTAAGCCGTATGAATGTACGGCAAGGCCAAGCTCTAGCCAATACAGGGAATTGGTTCAATGGGGTTGCAGTGACTACTAGCTTGGGTTGTGGTTCATGGGGAGGTAATATCACTTCAGACAACATAACTTGGAGACACCTGATAAATGTCACTTCAGTATCCAAGCCTTTTGATGTCTGGGCGGTTCCAACCGACGAAGAGCTATTCGGAGACGTAATGAATGATTAGCAACTAAAGTTAAGTTAATATACAGGTGCTAACGCCAATCGCAAAGTGAGTCGCCAGAACTCAGTAGCCCTGTAAGTCTACTTAATCAGAGGTTCGCTTGCACTGCCTTTGCTGAGGAAATACGGTTTGGAGGGGAGTTCCCTTCCTTCCCCCCGAAGGGGAGGGAAGGGAACTCCTCGTGTTAATCCCCCGGTGCTGCCATCGTAGAACTGTAAGCGTCAAATACTTCCGTAAGCGTCAAATACTTCCCACCTCGCCCTGAGTCCTCCCACATGAGATGCTGTAGTCAGCAATCTCACGGGAGGTTTTGTTTATGACCAAGGCAGGGCGTAAGAGTTTGTGGGAGATCCGGGTGGCACAGTATCGAGCCAGCGCTCAAAGCGCTAGCGCGTGGTGCGCGGAGAACAAGGTGCGCCTTTGCTAGCTGTAGTCTAGCGTTGCTAGTGAAGGAAGGGTTCAATCTCGACCCCTTCTCTTCCTGCTTGTTTGTCTTCTGTAACCGCAACCGGGATAAGATCAAGATTTTGCACTGGGACCATAACGGGTTTTGGCTGTACTACCGCCGGCTAGAGAGAGGCAAGTTCGACTGGCCACAGAGCAACAGGGTTGTCTCCATTACCCGGAGGGAGCTACGGTGGCTACTTGATGGCCTGTCAGTAAAGCAGCGTTATGCTCATGCTGAGGTCACCGCGCGGGTAGTTCTCTAAGAAAGAGTTATAGACGATGTGCCAAATAACCCTGGTAATAGAGGACTTTTGTCGCCGCTATGAGGATGATAGCATTAAGACGCATGTCGTTACTGCACCTATGCCTGCCCCGGTACTCCCGGGAAGCCTTGCTTCACCTTCTGCCGTAACTTACGTCATGAGTCAGAAATACGTTGAGAGCATGCCTCTCTATCGCCACGAACAACACCTAGCGCGGTTTGACATACCGCTCTCCCGTCAGACGCTAGGCAACCGGATGATTCAGTCCGCAGAGCGGTGGCTGCGCCCTCTGTACGCAAGAATGCACACTCATCTCCTCAACAAAAATGTCTCACACACTGATGAGACAAGCCTATAGTTGCTGCATAAACCCGGCAGGGAGGCTAGCAACACCCTGTTCATGTGGCTATTGTATTCTGCATAATGTAGATGGACAAAGTTGCAAATAGAATTCCTCACTTTTGC
>CAYGHR010000088.1:3475-6269 GCA_964349715.1 uncultured Peptococcaceae bacterium | reverse complement strand
GCGACATAGAGCGCAAGTCGCGCATGAAGCAAAAGGCTCCGTCCCTTTTGCTTCGGAAGGAGGATAAGCATGACACAGAGTGGACGAGTGGCGATTCTTTACCCGGGCGATTATGAGACTAGGCAGAACGCCACGGCTGAGAACAACCGATTTGCGGAGCTCTTCAAGGCTTTAGCGGCTCAGGGGTTACTGGTCGAACCCGCTGTCTACCACGACGACTATTGTGAGGAAGTGCGCAAGCAGCTCTTGCAGGTCGACGGTGTTTTGGTGTGGTTTAATCCCATAGAAGGTGGCAGAGACAGGACTGTTCTCGACGCTATGCTTTGTGATGTAGCCGACGCCGGGGTCTTTGTCAGCACCCATCCCAGAATTATCCTCAAAGTGGGGACAAAAGAGGTCTTGTATAGAACTCGTCACCTCGGCTGGGGATGCGACACCAGGCTCTATACGACTCTGGACCAGATGCGACAAGAACTCCCCCTACAACTCGCAGGGGGAAAGGCTAGGGTACTTAAGCAACTGCGCGGCCACAGCGGTATAGGCGTCTGGAAAGTCCAACTTGCGCCGGAAGTGCCGGGAGCGGTTCGTGTTCGGCACGCGCAGCGGGGGTGCACTGAAGAGCAAATCACGCTAGAGGAGTTCTTTGCGAGGTGCGAGCAATACTTTGCCTCCACGGGTCGTATGCTTGATCAGGAGTATCAAGAGCGTCTGCCCGAGGGCATGATTCGGTGTTATCTCGTGCATGACAAGGTGGTCGGATTTGGCCACCAGGCAATTAACGCCCTCTTCCCTGCGCCACCGGGGGCATCTCCGGCTGACGCTCCTCAGCCGGGGCCACGGTTGTACTATCCACCCGTGAAGCCCGAATTTCAGGCCCTCAAGCAACAGCTTGAGCAGGAATGGCTACCCGCGCTGCAACAACTGCTAGACATCAAAATCGAAAGCTTGCCCATCCTCTGGGACTGCGACTTTTTTCTCGGGCCCAAGGGAGAAGACGGTCAAGACACCTATGTGCTATGCGAAATTAACGTCTCAAGCGTGTATCCGTACCCTGAATCGGCAGTTCCATATGTTGCTGCTGCGACGGCAGGTGAGATTTCGTTTCGCCTAGGCCAGTTTGTACGTGCGCTTAAGGACTAAGCACAGTGCTACGCCAATGGCAGCTAAGCCCCCGGCGATTAAGAAGGCGGGCGTAAAGCTACCGGTCGCGTCATAGATGGCGGCGCCGGCAGCGGGCATAAATGCACCAAAAGCTAGGCCCGTAAAGACTAACCCGTAGTTCACGCCTAGGTGTTTGGTGCCAAAGGCAGCGGCGGTCAGCGCGGGGAAGGTGGCTAATACAACTGCTAGCCCCCAGCCGACTAAAGCCGCTGCCATATAAAGCGTCACGGCAGATACGGCGATAATGTTAAAGAGCAGTAGAGTCACAGCTTGAATCGCAAAGCTCACAGTCATCACCAGAACAGTGCCATATCTGTCGCTCAGGTATCCGGCAAAGGGGCGGCCAAACCCATTGAAACCGGAGAAGATGGCCACAGCCGTCGCCGCTTCGGTAGCGCTAAGTCCCATAACCAACTTGCCAAAGGGCGGAATAAGTGCCGCGCACAGCATGCCTCCGGCTATCACCACACCGAATGCCAGCCACATGGTCCAAAACATGGGCTTGCGCAACAGCTCGCTGGGAGTAGTGTCAGGGGCGGCAGTAGAAGACTGCTTGCGGGCCTGCCTGACCTTGCTCCCCGGTGCTACCGCGTCAACCGGATTACGAATTAACCAAGCGGCCACAAGACACATAGCAAATCCGACAGCTGCAATCAAAACCAGCGTTCCCTCGATGCCGTAGATAGGGATGAGATGCCGAGCCTTTAGAGGCGCGACGACCGTTCCTGCCAAGCCCACGCCCATCACTGCACAAGAAATGGCAAATGCCGGCCTATCCGGGAACCATTTGCGTACCGGCGGAGCCACGCAAGCATATATTGTGCCTGCGCCAATTCCACCTGTAAGCCCATAGGTCACGAGCAGCCACCAAGGATATGGGAAGCGGCCGATCAACGCCGAACCGCCAAATCCAAGCAAAATAAACACTGCCCCCAGCAGGCAGGTTTTCTTCGGGCCAAAGGTGTCTTGCAGGCGTCCGGCAGGCACCATAACCACAGCAAAGACCAAGAAGAATATGGTGAAGGGGAAGGCCGCCTCAGCTGTTGTCCATTGGAACCTTTCGACCAATGGCACTACCATCGGGCCCCACGCGTAGGCTACTCCCGCCAGAAAAGCCAGCAGAAATCCCGCAAAAACGATGCTGAAACGAGTACGATTCTGATTGTTCATTCTCTGCCTCCAAACACTCATCCTGACACATGCATTCGCCCCCATAGGCCACTTTACCTGTTAAATTAACCAACCGTGTTGATGAAGTGTTTCTTAAGCACGCCAAGAGTTTGGGGAGTTCTTTTGCCTGCCTGCACCGAGGGGGCAGGACTTAGGCAGTGGTTGTCGAAAGTGGAGGGTGTCCCCTTTTGCCTCTTGTGGGGCTGACTAAGATTTGAGGAGGAACGTTATGCTGGATTGTCCAGGCTGCAGCATCCGTATCGAAGACCCCACCAAGCACTGGTGCGCGAGCTGCGGCACGAAACTGCGCATGGAATCCCAGGAGGGCCTCAGTAGAGAGGGCCTCAGTAGAGAGGAGCAGGCTGGATTATGTCTTGGCAACATATGCCTTTCACCCTTGCTCGGAGTCATCCTCTACTTCGTTTGGAAAGACGAAAAACCGCAGAAAGCTAGCGACGTGTGC
>CAYGHR010000088.1:0-3375 GCA_964349715.1 uncultured Peptococcaceae bacterium | reverse complement strand
GTCTGGCACTGCAACTGCCCGCCCTAATTGACGGTGGTACGCAATACCGGCAGTGGCGAGCAAGCAACAACCTACTACGGGTTCTAACGGGCGTACTTTCCGGTGTTGGCCAGGCTGGACTCGTAGTGCTGACAGCCCGATACCTAGCCCAACTAATAAGGTGAAGCAAAAGGGACGGAGCCTTTTGCTTCAGAAGGGAGCACACAGTTGGAGACGGTGATGCCACTTGTAGCTGCGGTTGCTGCTGTAGTGACTTTAGTCCTCGTTCTACTTGTTCTGAGTAAAGTGAACAACACCCGCCCCGGCGTAGATTTGGACTCTAAACTTGGGTTACTGGAGAAAAGAATCGAAGGCATGGAGCGGTCTTTGCGTGATGACTTTGTACGTAGCCGAGCCGAAGTAAGCGAGAACCTGAGGATCAACCGTGAAGAGCTAGCCAAGACGCAAAAAGATGCCAGCGATTCCCTGCTAAAGCAGCTCGCCGAATTGACACACGTGCAAATGCGCCAACTCGACAGTTTGACGCAGAGCAACGAATTAAGGCTCGACTCCTTACGTAAAGCGCTAGAGGAGAAGCTCGCGTCCATGCAAACACAGCTAGATAAGGATGCCCTGCAAAACCGCGATGAATTAGCAAAGACGCTTAAGTCCTTTGAGGAAAGTTCGCGCAACAACTCGCGGGACTTCAACGAAAGCCAAAGGCAAAAATTTAACAGCTTAAACGAGCAGATCGAAAAATTGGTGCGCGCCACAGAAGAGAAGCTAAACCAAGTGCGCGAAACGGTGGAAAACCGTTTGCAGGTCATCCAAAGCGACAATGTACAAACGCTAGAGAGAATCAGGGGTACCGTGGAAGAAAAGCTGCATGACGCACTTGAGAAGAGGCTCGGGGAATCATTTCAACTCGTCAGCGAGAGGCTAGAGCAGGTACACAAAGGTTTAGGCGAAATGCAGACCCTAGCCACCGGTGTTGGCGACTTAAAAAAAGCTTTAGGCAACGTGAAAGCGCGCGGCATTCTAGGCGAGATGCAGCTCGGCGGTATCCTAGAAGAAATCCTGACTCCCGACCAGTACGAGAAGAACGTAGCCGTAAAGCCGGGCTCGGATAATCGCGTCGAATTCGCGGTCAAAATGCCGGGCAAAGACGAGGACGTTGTCTGGCTGCCCCTAGACTCGAAGTTCCCCATCGAAGACTACCACCGGCTGATAGATGCCTATGAGCACGCCGACCCCGCTAACGTCGAGACGTACACCAAGCAGTTAGAGGCTAGCATCAGGAAGTGCGCCAAAGACATCCGCGATAAATATATCGCACCGCCGCACACAACAGACTTTGCCATTATGTTTTTGCCTTTTGAAGGGCTCTATGCCGAAGTGCTGCGCATTACGGGGCTCTTTGAGCAGCTGCAGCGCGATTACCGCGTGGCTGTGTGCGGGCCTACCACGGTGGGCGCGTTTCTTAACAGCCTGCGCATGGGCTTTAGAACGCTAGCCATCGAGAAGCGTTCTAATGCGGTGCAAAGACTACTAGAAGAGGTAAAGACGGAGTTTGGCAAATTCGGAGTAGCCCTAGATAAGACAAAGAAGAAACTGCAAGAAGCAAGCAACACCATCGACCACGCCGCGCAAAGAACGCGCGTGATTGCGCGCAAGTTAAGGGGGGTACAGGAGCTACCTAGTCACTCCGCGGGCACAGCCTTGCAGAGCGCGGAAGGGTCGGCTGAGGTACCAGAGGAAGAAGACGAGGCGTGAAGCATTAGCCGGATGTGCTGTTAGGCTTGATTAGAGCTCGGGGGGAGATTAAAGCTTTGCGCCACTTCGTCCACCAACCAGCCCACATAGGCGACTGCGTCTAGGATAGGTTGCTTGCTCGTCATGTCTACGCCCGCGAGCCGCGCGAGTTCGAGCGGTTTAAGCGTGCCGCCGGCCTTTAGCACCTCGACCCAGCGCGCTGCTATCGGCGCACCCTCCGCCTTAATCGCCCTAGCCACAGCAGTGCCGACCGTTAGCCCGGCCGCATAGGTGTACGGGTATAACCCTCGGTAGTAGTGCGCTTGGCGCATCCAGACCATTTGCGCGCCTTCGTCAATCACCACTTCGCCGCCCCAAAACTCGTTAAGAATTTCGCCTTGCACCCGGTTAAGCACAGTCGCGGTAATGGGCTGGCCCCGCTCCGCCAGAGCATATGTCCTGCGCTGGAGCTCGCCTTCTATTAGGTGGCGCACAAAATTGTGGTGATAAGTCATCAAGAGCTGCATGATGAGCCAGCGGCGCATCTCTACGCTCTTGCTGTTCGCTAGGATGTGGTCCGCCACCAAGAGCTCGTTGATAGTGGAAGGGGCCTCAATAAAGAACAGGGTGGGGCGGGTATTGGCTAAGCGCTGGTACCTCTGTGCCAACACGCCTTGCCCGGCGTGACCGAGTTCATGCGCTAGAGTCAGAGCGTTTCGCATACGGTTGCCCCAGGTCATGCTGATATAGGGATGAACGCCATAGACCGAGTTGCAGAAGGCACCGGTGCGTTTGCCCACATTATCTGCACGGTCTACCCAGCGGTTACAGAGACCCTCCTCCATAATCTGCGCGTACTCGGGGCCGAGGACTTTGAGACTATCGCGGAGGAGCTCGCAAGCTTCCTCATAAGTGGTTTCCGGGTTAAAACTAGGGTCAAGCGGTGCCTCGATGTCGCAGTAGAGCATCTCGCTTAGACCGAGCACCCGTTTGCGCAGCCGCGCGTACTTGCGCATATGCGGGGCCAGCTCGGTCAGGATTACATCGTGAATGTTGTGGTAGATGTCCGTGTTTACCTCTTGCTGGTCCACGAGCATATGCACTGCGGATGCATAACCGCGAAGCTTGGCCAGCACGACATTCTTTTTCACCTCTGTGCCCCAAGTGGTGCCGTAAGTATGCAGATACTTCTTGAGGCCTCGATTTAGCGTAGTATAAGCATTGCGACGCAAGACGAGGTCGGCAGCGGATTCGTGCCTGCCGAGCGACATGGGGTAGAGCTTGCCTGCACTGTCAGCCACGGCGTCGAAACTGAGGTCTGCTGTGCGGGAGCGTTCATAGACTTCACCGGGCGAGCCCAGCACTTCGCCGAGTGCCGCCAATGCCATTTCAGTTTCCGGCCCCAACATATGCCGCTTTTTCTCTATCCATTTCTCGATGGTTATACGAAAAGGAGCCAGTCCCCCTTCATCGCGGAGATATTGCTGCAGCGTGCCCTCAGGCAGTGAGAGCGCCTCTGATTGTACAAACGACGTTTGTGCCTGCACCTCTGCCCCTACAGCTCCGGCTCGTCCCGCCATAGCCTGGTAGGTGGGGTTAGTGCCGTCCGCAGACAGATTGAGCGAGGCGTAGGCAAACACCCGC
>CAYGHR010000087.1:0-6480 GCA_964349715.1 uncultured Peptococcaceae bacterium | reverse complement strand
CGGGGGCGCACTTGCTGGACCCGGCAAACGGCATAGATAAGGTGGCCGATGTGCTCATAGTCAATGGGCAGGTCGCCTCTGTGGGCACGAATCTGCCGCGCGAAGGGGCCGAAGTCATCCCGTCAAGCGGCAAAGTGCTGGTGCCCGGGTTTGTCGACTTGCATGTACATTTCCGCGAACCCGGCCGAACACACAAAGAGACTGTGCGGAGCGGGTGCCGCGCCGCGGCGGCAGGTGGGTTTACCGCTGTTTGCGCCATGCCTAACACGTGGCCACCCATTGACAGCGTTTCCTTAGTGCAACAGGCGTGCGAGTTAGCCAAATGCGCCGCTGTGCGATGCTTTCCGCTTGCTGCTGTAACGCTCGCACAGAAAGGAATAACACTCTCCCCGCACAAAGAACTACGCGAGGCAGGTGCGGTCGCGCTTTCTGACGACGGAGAGCCGGTGGTGAACGCGCGGCTCTTTTACGAAGCACTCCTGAGTACACGCGAACACGGCTTGACCGTAGTGGCCCACTGTGAAGATAAGACGCTGTCAGTCGGAGGTGCCATGCATGCGGGTGCGCGCGCAGAGGCTCTAGGATTGCCCGGTATCCCCGCTGCCGCGGAAGAGACAATGGTGGCGCGCGACATTGCCCTAGCGCGCGCTACCGGCGGGAAGTTGCACATCGCCCACGTCAGCACTAAAGGCGCAATGCTGCTTATCCGCCAAGCCAAGGACAGCGGGCTCTGCGTCACTTGTGAGGTTACGCCGCACCATCTCATACTTACCGATAGCAGTGTCGATGCGGCAGACGCCAACACCAAAATGAATCCGCCCTTGCGCACGGAAGCAGACGTAGAGGCGCTCCGGACTGCGCTACAAGAAGGCTACATCGACTGCATCGCCACCGACCACGCGCCGCACCACCGGGACGAAAAAGCGCTTCCCTACGCGGAAGCTCCGTTTGGCATTGTAGGCCTGGAAACTGCTCTGCCGCTACTGATGACCGAACTGGTGGAGCCGGGGGTCATTAGCTTGGCGGCGCTGGTGACCCTGCTTTCCACGCGCCCCGCTAAGATTTTCGGGCTGCCGGTAGGCGCCCTGATAATTGGCGGCACTGCCGACTTTACCTTAATTGACCCTAAGCTCACGCGTACCGTGGAGCCGGACAAGTTCTACTCGCTGGGGAGAAATACGCCTTTCGGGGGGAGAGAACTCACGGGGTGGCCGGTTTTGACCATGGTCGCCGGTAAGATTGTAATGAGGGATGGTGTCGTGTATGACTAAAGCATTTTCTCTACGCCTAGCCGAGGCTGTACTCGCTAAACGGTCCCACTTAATAGTAGGCCTAGACCCGCGCACGGCACTTCTGCCCCCTGCCTTAGCAACGAAGTGGCGGAGTGAACTCGGGGAGACACTAGAGGCCGCCGCTCGGGCGACGCTCGAGTTTAACCGCGGTTTGATTGACGCCCTCGCTGACATTATCCCGGCTGTGAAGCCGCAGCTCGCCTGCTACGAGCAGTTAGGCGTGCACGGCATGGCAGCCTTGGCGGCTACAATTGAGTATGCGAGTGCGCAGGGGCTCCTGGTTATTGCCGACGGCAAGAGGAACGACATTGGCTCTACAGCCGAGAGCTATGCCGATGCCTATTTGGGCGAAACGACCTTTGGGGATTTAACAGAGCGCGCCTTTGCCGCCGACGCCTTAACGGTTAACCCCTATCTAGGCGAAGACAGCTTGTCCCCCATGCTTGAGCGCGGCAAGAGCTTTGGGCGCGGCATCTTTGTGCTCGTGAAAACATCTAACCCCGGCAGCAAGGAGCTGCAAGACCTAGACTGCGGGGGGAGAAAAGTGTACGAGATAGTGGGAGAAATGTGCCACAGGCTAGGCTTGCCCCACCTAGACGAGCGGGGCTACTCGCCCGTAGGTGCCGTAGTGGGCGCGACCTATCCGGGGGAGGCGGCTCGTCTGCGCGGGTTGATGCCGCACAATTACTTTCTGGTGCCGGGATTTGGGGCGCAGGGCGGGAAACCAAGCGACGTGGTCCCCTGCTTTAACCCCGATGGCCTTGGCGCGGTGGTCAACTCTGCGCGCGAGGTTATCTTTGCTTATCACAAGCACGGCGGCGACTATCGCGATGCCGCACGCAGGGTAGCCGAGGCTAGCCGCGCTGCCATCAATCAAGCTTTAGCGGAGGTGAAGAGACTAGCGTGGTAAAGGCTATATTTGAACAAGGCACCGTCGTCGGACACGAAGCGCTGTCCCCAAGCATCGTCCGCACCACTATTCTTTCGCCCGGGATTGCGGCACTGGCTGCACCAGGACAATTCGTTAACATTAAGTGCACGCCGTCCACAAGTTACGACCCCCTGCTCGCCCGCCCTTTTAGCTATAACCGCATCGACAAAGTGCGCGGCACTTTCGCCGTACTGTACCGCGTTGTCGGCCGCGGCACCGAGCTTCTGCGCAACTGCCGCATCGGCGACAAGCTGACAATTCTAGGCCCGCTGGGCAAGGGCTTTGTGCCCCCGGAGCAGAGCCCTAGTTCAGTAGCGGCCAAGAAAAAGATCCTTATCGTTGCGGGGGGTATGGGTATCGCGCCTTTCTACCCGCTTGCCGAAAGTCTCCTTATCGGCGGTTTCGCTGTGAAATTGCTGTATGGCACCCGCTCTGACGTCGACTTAGCTGACCGGGACGAATTAGCACACTTGGGCGCGGACATTCTCTGCTGTACGGAGGACCTAGACTTCGGGCACTCAGGCTTAGTAACCGACTTACTCCAAACAACTCTCGGCGCGGGCGAGTGCTTTGACGTAGCTTACGCTTGCGGCCCACGCGGGATGCTAAGCGCGGTTAAGCGGGTGTGCCAAAGCTCCCACCTGCCGCTCCAGCTAAGTCTCGAAGAACACATGGCGTGTGGGTTAGGAGTGTGCCTTGGTTGTACATGTGAGCGCGCGGGCGGCGAGGGCTACTGGCATGTGTGCACGGACGGGCCTGTGATGTGGGCGGAGGAGGTGTCGCTATGAGCGCGAACCTAGTGACCACACTGTGCGGCATCACCATGGCCAGCCCGGTGCTGTCCGCGTCCGGCTGTTACGGCTACGGGCGGGAGTTCGATAAGTTCTACGATTTGCGCCTGCTAGGCGCGGTGGTCGTCAAGGGGATTACACTTAAGCCGCGCCAGGGTAACCCGGGCCGCCGGCTAATAGAAACGCCGGCGGGCCTAATTAACTCCATCGGCCTAGAAAACCCCGGCGTGGACGGGTTTATCGCGGAGGAACTGCCTTTCTTGCGCGAGAAGGGCGTGCCGGTAATCGTCAATATCTCCGGCAATACAGCGGAGGAGTACGTGGAACTTGCCGACCGCCTCAATGGCGTGCCGGGTGTGAGCATGCTCGAGGTTAACATCTCGTGCCCTAATGTTAAGCAAGGCGGCATGGCCTTTGGCGCGACCTGCGAAATGGCCTCAGGGATAACACGCCTAGTGCGCCGCCACACCACCCTGCCGCTAGCGGTCAAGCTGTCGCCTAATGTCACTGATATCGCGTCCATAGCCCAGAGCGTCGAGGCGGAAGGCGCGGACTGCATTTCGCTCATTAACACGCTGTTAGGCATGGCCATCGACATCGAAGCTAAGCAACCGGTGCTCAGGAACAACTTTGGCGGGCTATCCGGTCCGGCCATTAAGCCCATTGCTTTGCGCATGGTATGGCAAGTAGCCGGTGCCGTAAAGGTGCCGATTATCGGCATGGGCGGCATTAGCACGTGGCAGGACGCCGCCGAGTTTATCTTGGCGGGAGCTGCCTGTGTGGCCGTGGGCACCGCAAATTTCGTTAACCCGCTTGCTATCCCGGAGATCTGCGCCGGGCTTAAGGAGTACGCGACTAAGCAAGGCGTAGGAAACATACAGGAGCTCGTTGGCGCCGCACGAAAAAAGTAGCAGAGAGAGCAGAAAACGTGAAGCAAGAGGCTCCGTCCCTTTTGCTTCAAGAGAAAGGGGCAATGCTGTGATGATTAGCCAAGACCAGATCATCGAGTTGTTTAAGACCACCGGCACATTTATGGAGGGACATTTTCGTCTGACCTCGGGCCTGCACAGCGGGCTGTACGTAGAGAAATTTCGCTTGCTTGAACACCCCGAGCACACCGCTGTGCTCTGCCAAGAAATTGCGCGGCGTTTCCGTGACGAAGGCGTGACGCTCGTTGTCGGACCGGCTATCGGCGGCATTATCATTGCCTACGAAGTAGCGCGGGCGCTTGGGGTACGCTCGGTTTTCCTCGAGCGCGAAGACGGACGCTTGCAGCTTAGGCGCGGGTTTGTGATTGAGTCCAGTGACCGGGTGCTGGTGGTCGAGGACATTGTGACTACGGGCGGCTCAGTTAAAGAGGTGCTAGCGGCAGTCGAGTTCGCGGGGGCGCACATTGTGGGGGTCGGGCTCTTAGTGGACCGCAGCGGCGGCGAAGTACAGCTTAACTACCGGACGGAGGCACTCCTAACCATGAACGTAACCACCTACACGCCGGAGCAGTGCCCGCTGTGCAAACAAGGCATGCCAATAGTTAAACCCGGAAGCCGCAAGGCCTGAGCGAAGAAAAAGTTACACAACTGGAAGCAAAGGGGACGGAGCCTTTTGCTTCTTAAAAAAGTTACACAACTGTGATAGGTCAGAAGGATTCGGAGAATAGAAATAGAACAACTCTTTAGGCACCGCCAAAGAGTGTGCCAAACATTATAGGAGGAGATCGCGTTGATCAAGAGAGTTGCCATCGTCTTCTCTATCGCTTTGCTGCTTTTAGGCAGCCTAGGCGGCATCACCCTCACTTCCGCCCAGCAGCCGGATATTCGCATCATGTTCAACGGCCAGTACATGAATCTCGACGTACCGCCTGTAATCCAAGGCGGGCGCACCTTGGTTCCCTTCCGCGCTATCTTTGAGGCGCTAGGGGCGACCGTCGGATGGAACGACGCCACGCGAACCGCCACAGGCACGCGCGGCACCACGACCGTCGCGCTTACTATCGGCAACAACAGCGCTACGGTCAACGGCGTCGCCACGCGACTTGATGTGGCTCCGGTTGTACAAGGCGGCCGCACGCTTGTGCCGCTGCGCTTCGTTTCCGAGAACCTAGGTGCCACGGTGCAATGGGTTCCCCGCCAAAACATCGTCGTAGTGCGTGGACCTGCTCCCGCTGCCAGATTCAAGATTGGCGTTATGACCGGAACCGCCGTGCAGAACGAAGAGGAACTGCGCGCAGCGGAGAACATGGTTCGTAAGTACGGCCGCGACAGAATCGTTCTCTCTACATACCCGGCACGTTTCACGGTAGAACAAGAGACCACCATCTCTAACCTTAGGGCTCTTGCCGCGGACCGCGACGTACGCGCTATCGTTATCGTCCAGGCTGTCGTTGGCACAGCCGCCGGCATCGAAGAAGTGCGCAGGATGCGCCCCGACATGCTGATTATCGCCGGCACTCCCGGTGAGGACATGGACCTTATGGCCCGCCGCGCCGACATTATCTTGCAGACCAATGACATTGCGCGTGGCCGCAACATCGTAGAGCAGGCCCACCGCATGGGTGCAAAGACCTTCGTCCACTATTCTTTCGCGCGCCATATGGCTAACGCCATGCTTTTCCAGCGCAGGCAACTCATGGAGCAAACAGCGATCGAGCTGGGCATGAGGTTTGTGTTCGCGGACGCTCCCGACCCCACAGGTGAAGGCGGCGTAACGGGAACACAGCAGTTCATTATGGAAGACATCCCCCGCCGCGTGGCCCAGTTTGGCAAAGAGACTGCGTTTTTTGGCACCAACTGCGGTATGATGGAGCCCATGATTCGGCAAGTCATTGCCACCGGCGCTATCTTCCCGGTGCAGTGCTGCCCGTCTCCCTACCATGCCCTGCCCGGAGCCCTAGGCATTTCTATCCCGGCTGACCGTCAAGGCGACCTCGCCTTTGTTATGTCCGAGATTGCCAAGGCGCTGCGCAAGCTCGGCGCCGAGAAGCGCGTTTCCACCTGGCCGGTACCGGTTAACATGCTCTATGTCGAAGCCGGCGTAGAATATGCCATGGCGGTGCTTAACAACCAAACCATGGGCCGTGTAGACTTAGTCACACTCGAGGGCATCCTGATGGCCCGCGCCGGAGGCCCCGTGCACCTCACGCATCTCACCACCGCCCGCGGCAACTACTTCCACTACTTCTTGTTCCTGTCTGACTACGTCGACTTCTCCACAATTCACTAGTTGAATCTCTAGCTAAGAAGGTGCAGGGTAGCTACAGCACCCTGCACCTTCACTCTGACCGAACAAGGGGGGCAACAATGGGCAGTTCTGACTTCGTACTGGAGTTAAACAACATCAGCAAGCAATACGCGGGTAACCGCGTCCTTAAGAACGTCACGGTCAAGGTTAAGCCGGGTGAAATTCACGCCGTGCTGGGCGAGAATGGTGCCGGCAAATCCACCCTGATGAACATTCTCTTCGGCATGTC
>CAYGHR010000086.1:0-6492 GCA_964349715.1 uncultured Peptococcaceae bacterium | reverse complement strand
GTGGACATTGACAGCGAACAGGTGTTCGTATATAGTCAAGAAAAACGCCATGGGGTGACGAAGTTGAGAGTAGAACGGTGGGTGCTACCGCAAGCAAAGGCGACATTACATGAGGAGGGCTACCTAGCAGTGGAAGCGGAGCCGCGGGCGGGCCTCACGCTTTTTCTTTCACAGCTTGGCAGTGACATGGCTGCCGAGGTACAGGGTGCCGTCGTCTATATTAATGCAGCCCACGGTGAAGGTAGCGTGCTTGTGGAGCTTGGGCGCAAGTTAGGACAAGAGTGGGGCCAGGTAACACCGCGCCTGTTTCTGGCCGCGCTCAGGGAGTGCGCGCCTTTGGTCGTACTGCTCGACGGCCTAGAGCGCTTAGGGCAGTGTGAGCGCGAGGTGATGTCTGGGTTGTTGCGGGCGTTTGGGAGCGAGCGCATATTTTGCCAAAGTCTGATGCGGGTGTACCTAGTTTTGGGCGTAGCGGGCAAATGGGAAGGGTCCAAGCTTACACTTGGCTACTTTACGCGTGACGAGGTGGCGAAGCTTTTAGAGCGCCCAAGTAATGACCCCGTCGCCTTGGCACTTTATGCCTGGACAAGCGGCGCGCCTGAACTCACGCGCGAGTTAGTGCGCGGGTTGCGGTGCTGCGAGCAAGGGCCGCAGGCTGTCTACAACGCAGTGCACGAGAGCGCTAGGTACGGCAGTCTCCGCAGGGTTGCCTGCGAGCGGCCCACTTTGGCAGAATTGCGCCGTCAAGGGTTAGCGCGCGAACGTCCGGTGCCCGCCGTGCGTCTGGCGCTGCAATTGACGGAGAAAGGCCACCAAGGGCTAATAGTGAACAGGGCCACCATGGAAGTGCGCTACGCCGGCCGCTTGCTGCCCCTGTTTCCGCAGGAGATGCGCATTCTGTGTCAGCTCGCGGCTAATCCCGGCAGAGTATACAGTCCTGCACAAATCTATGCTAACTTGACGGGACAGGAGTTGTACTTAGGCGAACAAAGCGTTAAGGCGCAGGTCTCGCGTTTAAGGAGCAAATTGCCGCAGGGACAAACCTGGATAATCACGCGGCGGGGCCTAGGCTATGCCTTCAACCCGCAAGCCCCTGTCTTGCTACAGTAATGTACCCAAAAATGTGGTATAATGTAACCTGCCTGCAACCACGCTAGCGTATAGTGCGTTGCAGGGGGTGCAGGTATGACTCTAAATTGGGACTTGGTTCTGGCGTTTTATCCTGACTATACCGCACAAGGGCTCGTGAGTATGGTCGTCTACCCTGATGCAACTATCTCTCTGGAAGTTGCCGTCAGCACACTGGTGCGACAGGCCTGTCGGCAATTCACTCTCGACCGCAAGGCTCTCCGTAACGCCGCGCACTTTGTTTCCGGCAAACGCAATCTCGTGCCTTTACCGCTCACTTTGGGGTGCACATATGCCCCGCTCAAAGTGCATGTGCCGCTTATCCGGGGTGACGCGGCCTATGGTTACTTCCGCATACAAGCAATCCATAAAATCGAAGCAAGAGAAAGGGATAGCACGGTAGTGCTAGTAAACGGACTTGCAGTTCCATTAGTCCTGACACAGACTGCCGCTCTGGCCCATACGGCCCGTGCGCTGCTCTTTGAGCGGGCGTTCTGGTCGCGTAGGGTAGGCACAAACTTTGGCTGCGGCGGCAGGAATCTTGGCGTCTGATAAGGAAATAATGTGAGGGACTAACGTTTGCTAAGCTGGTAGGTGGTATCTGTGCTGGAGATAAAGTTAGCTGTAGCTAAGACCAACAAGTACTCTGTGTCCGAGAGCGGAGACAGTGTGGAGGTCACCGAGCGACCGCGCGGTGGCCTATCTGTTGTTTTGGCGGACGCGCAAGGTAGCGGCAAGTCAGCGCGCACCAATAGCCGTTTGGTTGTCGCTAAGTGCGCCGCCTTAATTGGCGAAGGCGCGCGGGACGGAGCCGTAGCGCGTGCGGTACATGACATGCTGTTTGCGCTGCGCGACGGGAAAGTCTCCGCGACTCTTACCATTGTCTCGGCTGACTTAGAGTCCATGAGCCTCGTCATTACGCAAAACGCAGGTCCACCGGTGTTCTTGCTGCAAGCGGAGGTGTCTGTTACGTTAGATGCCAGCTCGCAGCCCATCGGCGTACATCGCAGCATGAAGCCAAATGTGTGCGAGGTGCCACTAGAGCCGAGACTCGCGGTGTTAGCCATGACGGACGGCATTTACACGGCCGGTCGGGCTCGCGGGGTGCCCTGGCAAGATGAGGAGCTGCAAACCATGCTGCTCAATCACGGCTCCTCCCCGGATTTCTTGGCACAGGAGATTTTAGAGGTTTCGCTCGGCAAGGATTCACGGCGGGCGCAGGACGACATGGCGGTGTGTGTTTTGTACGTGGGAGAACACGCCTCCGACGTCAGAGTGCGCACACTAAGCGTGAATCTGCCGTGTTAGGCGCAGACGCAGGCTTACGCGTAGGCGTGGTAGGGAACTGCGTGAGCGGGAAAAGTACGTTGGTTAGTAAGCTCCGCACTTTGGGGCATAATGCTATCAATATTCCGCAAGAACACTCCGTTTCGCGCCGCTTCTGGTGCCGTATCAAGCCGGATTTTCTGATTTACTTAAGTTGTACCTTGCCTCTAGTCCGCGCGCGCCGCGCTATCGAGTGGGGACAAGAGAGACTAAATGAGCAGTGGGACATTCTCGCTGACGCGAGGGAGCACGCACACCTACTTATCGACACCGACCTGTTAACAGCGGAGGAAGTGGCAGCAAGAGCTGTTCAGGCCATTAATAATTTCGCAGAGGAGCAGAAACGCAATGAAAGACCTTGTCACTTTGAGTGCGGTGAAAGCCCACCCCCGTGTACAGACATACCTTGATCTCGGTAATGGTCACCTCGCAGCTATGGGGTTTACGGAGCATGGCCTGCGCCACTCCGCCATGGTGGCTGACGTAGCGGCGCGCATCCTGCGTGAACTCGGTCATCCCGAGCGCGAGGCTGAACTTGCGGCCATCGCGGGCTGGACGCACGACCTCGGCAACGTCATTAGTCGCCATAACCACGGCCAGAGTGCGGCCCTGATTGTCATGCAGACGCTCGAAGAGATGGGTATGCCCTTTGCGGAGATTGCCGCGGTTACCTCTGCCATTGGCAACCACGAGGAGCAGTATGGCCAGCCGGTGAACGATGTGGCGGCGGCGCTAATCCTTGCCGACAAGACCGACGTGCACCGCTCGCGCGTGCGCAATCGCGAATTGGTTAAGTTTGACATCCACGACCGCGTAAATTACGCGGCAGAAAAATCAGAAGTGTTGATTGACCGGGAACATCGCACCATAACTTTACGTCTAAGCATTGATATAGCGATTTGTCCCGTGATGGACTACTTTGAGATCTTCCTGACACGGATGGTGATGTGCAAACGCGCGGCCGAGCGACTTGGCTGCCAGTTCTCGATAGTGGTTAACGACGCGAGACTGCTTTAGTGTTGACCCGCTTGCAAGACAGGGGCTATAATTGTTGAGGGCAAAGAGAAAGAGACAATGCTAGGAGGAAACTGAGTTGCGCACCAAATATCTAATTCTGTTTATGCTGATCATCGCCTTAATCGGCGGTGCGGCATACTATTCCTATCGGCCGCTCGCCGAGGGCATCACGTTTGGTCTTGACATCCGCGGCGGTATTTCCGTCCTGCTTGAGGCCGTGCCCTCAGCAGAGGTGCCAGAGATTAACGACGAAGCCATGACCAGAGCGGTAGCTATTCTCAGCCAACGCGTTAACGCCTTAGGTGTAGTAGAGCCTGAAGTGGTGCGCGAGGGTGAGCGGCGCATTCGCATTTCTTTGCCCGAGTATGAGGATCAGGAATCGGTGCTCGAAGTTATCGGCACCACCGCTGTGCTTAGGTTTAAGGACATCAACGGCGCCATCATCCTCACCGGGGACAGCTTGCGCGACGCGCGCGAGGATCTAGATGCCGAGCGGCGCGCTCTAGTCAACATCACGCTCGATGAAGAGGGCGGCCGCAAGATGCGCGAGTTTACCGCCGCTAACATTGGGCAAAGACTTGTGATTACGCTTGACGAAGCGGTAATCTCCGCTCCCACCATTGAAGGCGCAGTCGGTGTGGAAGGCTCCATTACAGGTTTGGGGTCTCTAGCCGAAGCGAGAAGCCTCGCGATTATGTTGCGCTCCGGCGCGCTCCCGGTAGACCTTGAGGTGCGGGATTTCCGCGGCGTAGGTCCGACACTGGGGCAGGCATCGCTAGACAAGAGCATCATGGCCGGACTAATCGGCCTAGGCCTAGTATTGCTCTTCATGTTGGCGGTCTACCGCGGGTTTGGCCTTGCGGCTGACTTCGCACTTGTCGTTTACACCCTGATTGTGCTGTGGGGACTCGCCGCTATTAACGCCACTATTACTTTGCCCGGTGTCGCCGGTATAGTGTTAGGTATTGGTATGGCCGTAGATGCTAACGTCATTATCTTCGAGCGCGTCAAAGAGGAGCTAAGAACAGGGCGTTCACTGCGGGCATCTGTAGCTACGGGCTTTAGCCGCGCCTTGTGGACTGTTTTTGACGCTAACATTACCACGCTCATCGGTACAGCGGTGCTGTATTACTTTGGCACAGGTCCCATTCGGGGCTTCGCCGTGACGCTTAGCATGAGTATTGTCGTCAGCATGTTTACGGCTCTCACGGTAACGCGCCTGTTCCTTACACTTATGGTCAACTCCCAGCTGATTAAGACTGCGCAGTCCCTGTTGTCAGGAGGAGCTAAGAGATGAAATTAAACTTTGATATTATCGGCAAGCGCCGTCATTTCTACAAGGTTTCTGCCGTTATCCTCGTCGTGGGTGTGGTTCTGCTCTTTACCCGCGGACTTAACCTTGGGATTGACTTTCTCAGCGGCACATTGTTGGAGATTGATCTAAAGACGCAGTTTACGATAGCCGAGGTCAACGATGTTTTAGATGATCAGCTAGAGAAATTCCAGGTGCGCGATGTGCGCGAGGGCGGAGAAACCACTACGCTGGTGCAGATTCGCACTTCCGAGACTGACCCACAGAAGCTAGCCACCGCGATTGAAGCAATCACGGCTAAGTGGAAAGAGGCCGAGCATATCTCGACCTCTAGCGTGGACGCGGTGTTTAGTCTTGAACTGGCCCGCAATGCCTTTGTTGCCCTAGTCCTAGCCTCGATTGGCATGCTTATCTACATTGCGCTGCGCTTTGAACTTAAATTTGCGGTAGCAGCTGTAATCGCTTTATTGCACGACGTGTTCGTGGTGCTAGCGGTCTTCTCCCTGCTCCGGATTGAGGTAAACAGTGAGTTTGTCGCGGCTATTCTAGCTATCGTCGGCTATTCCATCAATGACACGATTGTCGTGTTTGACCGTATCCGCGAAAACCTCAACAAACAGAAGCGTCAAGGCGACTTTGAGAAGCTCGTTAACAACAGCATCTTGGAAACCTTGTGGCGCTCGTTAAATACCTCCATTACCACATTGCTTGCTATCGGGGCGGTCCTCGTATTAGGTGGCGTAACTTTGCGCCCGCTTGCCTTCGCCTTGGTCGTCGGTATAGTGGCGGGAACGTACTCCTCTATTTTTATGGCCAGTTCCATCTGGGTGGACTGGAAGGAAGCCGAGCTAGCCAAAGGCGCAGTGCGTAGAGCTTAGATAGAAAAGCGGCCGGAGTTCTCCGGCCGCTTTGTTAGCTTATGATTGCTGGCTGTTGAGCACAATTGTCACGGCGTCTACGCGTGAGCCGTCCATGGACTTTACCGTGAATTGCAGGTCGTTTACCATCACGCAGTCTCCGGCTGAGGGGACGGTGCCGAGCTTATACATGAGCATACCGCCAACGGTGTCGTATTCGCCCTCGGGCAAGTCCCGCCCGATAACCTCCGATGCGTCGCGTATGTTCAGTGAGCCAGACATATCAATCGTGTTGTCGTCTACGTAGGTGAAGTCCGGCAGCTCGTCCTCGTCGTACTCATCGGCAATGTCGCCCATAATCTCTTCCACTAAGTCTTCTAGGGTAATAAGCCCCGCGGTTCCCCCGTATTCGTCTACAACTATGGCGATATGCAACTTCTTGCGCTTAAACTCCGCCAGGAGCTCGCTTACTCTCTTAAGCTCCGGTACAAAGTATGGCGGCCTAAGCAGCGGGCGGACGTCGAAGGGGTCCGGCGGCTCTAATCCAAGCAGATCTTTGGCGTGCAGTACGCCTACAATGTCGTCGATGCCGTTGTCATACACCGGCACGCGCGAGTAGCCGTCCCGCCGCAGTATGTCTAGTAGCGCGGGATAGGTGATGCGCATACTCACCCGCACCACTTCCGTACGCGGCGTCATGATGTCCTTAACCAGCGTATCGCCAAACTCAATCACACTGGTAATCATTTCTTTCTCCTCGACTTGAAGAATCCCTTCTTCCTGCCCGACCGTGACGAGTGTACGCAGTTCTTCCTCGCTAAAAGTAGGGGTAGGAGCGCGGAAATGCCCGCC
>CAYGHR010000085.1:5221-6518 GCA_964349715.1 uncultured Peptococcaceae bacterium | reverse complement strand
GGACAACTGTCCGAATGCTGACAGGCAGCATATGCTGTAGCAGTTAGTCTGGGGGGTGGACAGATTGTATATTTATACCGTAAACACAGGCGATACTGTGGCTAGTATTGCCGAGCAATTTCGATCCTCTGTGGCGCTGATCATGGCTGCTAATCCGCAGTTGACGGAGCCGCTAGAGGTTGGTCAGCACTTGCTTGTTCCCGTGTCAGGGCCTATTCGCGTGCGCGTGCAGCCCGGCGACAGCCTTTGGGAGTACTCCGTGCGCTATGACCTGTCGGTAGAGGTCATAGCTGCTGCGACCGAACTGAGCCCGCCGTACACGATTTTCCCCGGGCAAGTGCTCACCATCCCCGCCGTGCTGCCGCAAGGACCGGGCACATTAGTCTGGCTGTCGACACGCGCCGGCCGTCCCGACCTCTTTGTGCGCAGCCCTGCCGACCCTCGCGCTCGGCGCATCACCTTCCGCCTCGCACTGGAATCCTCCGTCCCGCGCTGGTCGCCTGACGGACGCATGGTTGCCTTTGTGGGACGAGGGAACGCTTTGTGGACGACAGATGTGCAGACGCTTAGGTCGGAGCGCCTGATTGAAAATCTGCAGATCTACACCGACTTTGACTGGTCACCGGACAGCACCGCCATCGCTTTTAGTCGCCGGGAGGTCGTGCCCTTTATTATCACAATCAACGTACACACCGGGCAGACGAACTTTGTCACGGAAGGCACTTGGCCAAACTACTTGCCTGACGGCAAGCGCATTGTCTTCGTGCGCGCTGTCAATGGCCAAAGTCAGCTCTACGCCATAAACATTGACGGTACCGACAAGCGGCAAATCACGGGGCTGACGGAACCAGGGGAGATTCAGTCCTTAGTCGTCTCCCCGGATGGTATGAAAGCGTCCTATGCTTTCCCCGCCGTCAGTGCAGCAAGGGTTTACATCGCTGACCTTGCGACGGGCCTCGTAACCCCAACGCCCTCCGGCCCACTCGGGCACGACTTTAACCCGGTCTGGTCGCCGGACAGTCGTCACCTCGCGTATAACGCCTCTACTGATGAAGGCCCGATGGGACTACGTGGCATTGTACGCGTGGTGAATCGCGAGGGCGGGCAAGAACACGACCTCACCGACACAGCTTGCTTTGCCGGGCGGCTGGCGTTTAGTCCCGACTCACGTATCGTCGCCTATAGCAACTGCCTAGCAATAGAGCCGCAACTGACCCTCGTCAGTGGGCACGCGCGACCCATCCAAATTACGGCCCGGGGCAGCAACGAGAATCCGGACTGGGCATGAGAGAAAAAA
>CAYGHR010000085.1:3571-5121 GCA_964349715.1 uncultured Peptococcaceae bacterium | reverse complement strand
TGTTCTCCTTTGTTCTGATTGATTTTACCTTGCGGACACTGCCAGATTGTACTATTATGAGAGCAGACCTGCTGATAAAAAAAGGAGGAGACTGCTGTGCTGTGTCCCGTGTGCCCGAACGTCGAGCTAAAAATGTCTGAACGTAAAGGTGTGGAGATAGACTACTGCCCCAAGTGCCGCGGCGTGTGGCTTGACCGGGGGGAACTAGATAAGATTGTTGACTTGTCCGCGCCGGAGCGCGAGGAGCGTCAGGAACGCTCCGACCGCAATGACTCCCGTTCGCAGCGTTCTGACGACGATAGGCGCGACCCTCGCCGCCGCAAGTCGCTGCTAGGAGACCTGTTTGACTTCTAAAACAAACCACCCCGTAGGCTGAACCTACGGGGTGGTTTCTTTACGTGTTACTTCATTTGCAGCATCCTCGCGAGGATGACGACGGCCTGTGCTCGTGTAGTCTGCTGCTGGGGCAAGAAGTTGCCGTTGGTGTCGCCGCGCATGAGACCTAAGGCATGCACTACGGCTACCGAACCCTGATACTCCCCTGCCACAGTGGCGAAATCCCTAAACGGAGTAGCCCAAATGCCCCTTAACGCGGCCGTTTGGCCATGTCCCTGTTGGCGAGCTAAGTAGTAGGCCATCAGCTCGCGTGTAAGGGGTAGATTGAGATCGACTTTTTCGGCCTCGGGCGCCTCCATAATCCCGCTCTGAACAGCGAAGGAGCGTGTCATAGTCGCGAAATCGCCGCTTACGCCGGAGGCATCGGCCAGAACGCGCAAGAACTCACCGACCGTGAGAACTGCGTCAGGCTTAAACGCCGGTCCCGGCAGACGTAGCAGACCTAGGCCTACAAGCTGGGCAATATCGCGCTCGGCCCAGTGGCCGGCGATGTCTGTGTAGACGGGCTTCACCACCGGCTTTATTTCTTCGCCGGTATGATCGATATTCTTGCCGGTGAAGGCGTCAAAAGAATACGACGGTAAGGCTTTAGGCCTAAACACGAGCCTTACTCTCGGACTAGGTACGGGCACAGGCTCGGGTCTTGGCATCGGCATTGGCATAGGCATGGACACTTTGGCATCGGGGGAAGCTGCGTCTCCTGCCTCATGGTCGAGCACATACTCTAACTGCAGGCCGTGCTCCCTGAGGAACAAAGCATTCATTTGGGTCGGAGTAAGCGCACCTTGCGGGGAAGGGAATGTCCCTTCGTACCAGTTAGAGTGGAAGCTTGTCACTCGCCTGTCGTGGCGCACACTCACGCCCAGTTGGTCGGTGCCCACCGGGATATTATTGACGTAGCGACGAAAGGTGAACCAATAGCTGTGAGGGAGTTCCTTGTCGCCGTCGTGGCGAGGCTCTACCCCCTCTGGTCCGCTCTGTTCAAGTCTTACATCGGGGAACTTGTCAGCAGCCCACCTTTGGAGAAAGGCCACTGCGAGCCGCTGTGCTTCTTCCGCGGAAAGATTAGGCTTGGGCTGTTCTTTTTCGGCGTCTGAATAGTTGAAATTCATTAGCTCCCCTGTCTTGGCGTCCAGGGTAACATGCGCCCATAC
>CAYGHR010000085.1:0-3471 GCA_964349715.1 uncultured Peptococcaceae bacterium | reverse complement strand
TCTTGCATGGGACGCCACCATTGTACGCGTTGGTAGACGAGCTTCAGGCCGACTCCGCCAAATATGCGTGTCAGTTCAGCCTGCGAGATAACACCCTGCGCCGCCGGGAAGGTGTAGTCCTCCCAAGCTAAGTCGTAGTGTTGGACAACTCCGGTATCGGCATTTACCGTGATGCGCACGGAGTTAGGCGCAAACGGAATCCCATTCACGTACTGAATGTAGGAGAGCGTGAAGAAGTGCGGCCAGTTGCGTCTCCCGATTCTAATTTGGGGCTCGTCGACTTGATGCAGCCGCATGGAGGCAAACTGGGTGGGAGCAAGGCGAGCCGCGAACTCGCGCGCTACTCTTTCTGCATGCGCGCGGTCAAACTGTGGGATGGCGGTCAGGCTCGGTGGCAGGGTGCGAGGCGTCGACGGTTCATACCGGAAGGCGGTGACTAAGCGCCTGCTGATGTCAACACCTACCCACAAACTCGATGGGTTATGCCCTGTGGGGTCGGTGTTCGCGCCCGACCAATGCAGGCTAAAGACTGCCCGTTCGCCGCGCGTATCGAGGCTGGAGCGAAAGGTGCGAAAGTTGTCGGTCTCGGGGAAAAACTGCTTAGCAAGCTGAACGGCCGCAGTTAGCCTCTCGTCCACCCGCGCCGCCGCAGGCAAAGCAGACGTGAGGCACACTATGGCCACGAGCACCAGAACGAAGATGCGTTTCACAAAACCCCTCCTAAAAACAGTATTCCGCTTTTGGACGCCGGCAGGGGAAAAATGTTCCACGCATTGCACCTAACTCACGAAGTCAAAAAAGCGCAGGCAAGCCAAGAAGTCGTTAGACACAAAGCGCACCGTCCGTTCGTTCGCTCTCTGTGCACCGGGGTACCACTGCGCGCGATAGGCTTTTTCTTCCTTGGTAAACTCAATCTCCACCGTGTAGCCCCCTGACAGAACAAAGGGGTTGCACTGCGAGCGCTCGCGCACTGCATGCTCTACGCCGGCGCGAATCAGCTCCCGCGCGGTGGCGGGGTGCAGGCTAACCGAAGCAGCCCCTACCGCTTCCTTCACGGCCACGGTAGATACGTTCGGGAACAGACTTTGGCAGTGCTCACAGACCGCTTTGTCGCCCGACACAAATACGACCGGCACGCCATAGTACCCGGCGATAAGGGCATTCCATCCCGCCTCAGACAAAGACACGCCGTTTACGCGCAAGTCGCTGATCGCGAGACTCATAGTGTGCTTAAGGATGGCATGCGGCGTATTGGCTTTGGCGTGATTGCCGATGAAGACTGCCGCCGCAAACGAGCTGTCGATGCACTCCATCATGCCAAAAACGCCGCCTGACCAGTTGCTGATTAAGAGCGCTGCGGGGTGAAGTTCCTCCGGCAGGAGGTTGCAGGCGGAATCATGCGCGTCACGCACCACGACCTGCGTACCCCCGGCGGCAAATGCGCCCTCAATTGCTGCGTTTGTTTCCCGTATCATCAGTTGGCGGAAGTGCTCATACCGAGGCTTCCCGACCTCGACGTCCTCAAAGCGCGTCACCCCGGTGATTCCTTCCATGTCTACGGATATATATACCTTGAGTTCATTGCTCACGCTATCACTCCTTAAATATAGGGTTGCACGGGCACTTTGCACTTTGCACTTCGTAGAAGCGGATAGCGGCTTATTTTTTCGCTTTCGCCGCGAGATAGCGGCCAAACTCTTTGTCCATTTTGCTGATGTGTTGCGCAAGCCAGTCTACAACGACCTTGTTTACCGCAATAATAAACGGCAAAGTAGGGCCCTGTTCTTCTAAGGTGAATTTTAGCTCCCCCGCGGCCCGCATAAACTCCGCGTGCTTGGCGCGGTGCTCGGCGTAGCCGGGGAACCCATGTTGTTTTTGCAGTCTCTCCTCGGCGGCGAAATGCTCGACCACGTATGCCTGCAGAAAGCTAACCAGCTCCCGCACCGCATCCTTGCCCTTCCCCTGATTACACGCCTCTAGCAGCTGGTTGAGACGCCGGAAAAGCTCTTGGTGTTGCTCGTCAATCTCCGTTACCCCGACAGATAGCGACTCGTGCCATTTTATAGCCATAGGGCACCTCCTCTTCTCCTTAGGCAATTCTCCGTTGCTAGGCGCAAGTCCTGCCCTAGGTGAATACGCTGGCAGAAACTGCTGCGCAGGAATAAGGCGCCGCGCGTAGTATAATTCTATTGGGGGCGACTCCCCGAGAGAGGATAATTGTTATGCAGAAATTTTTCCACATGCCCGCACTCTACGTCTACCTGTTGGCCGCCGTGCTGCTTGTCACGTCCGTCTTTCACGCTGCAGGCTTCGTCCGGCAAGGACTCTACCTCCTGCTTGACCTAAACGACAACGTGCGGCCCGCCAAGTTCTCAACCGACATAGTCACCTTCACTCCCGCCGCTGAGGCCTATCTCAACGAAATGACGGCCGAACAGGCGCGGCGGACGACCACAGCAGGCTTAATTCGCAGCCTGATACTGCTAGCGGTCTCCCTCGGCAGCTTCGCTTGGTTTTGGAAACGAACCGGGCGCTCGCAACAGCTGGAAATGGAACCGACCGTCCGCAACTTCTACTTCTTTGTAGTGAGTAGTATCTCTTTCCTCATTTTGTTCTACTCCCTCTCCGCCGGTGTCGCTAGTCTGGTGGAGCAATCAGTTAACGTGGAGTGGTCGTACTTCCACTACGACATGCACCGTTTCCATGGCCCTAGACCAGAGGGGCAACAGCAACCGCGTACTGTCGACGTGGACGAAGTCAGGCGCAATCTCGAGACACAGCGCAAGGAGGCAGAGGCCCATCGGTCGTCGCGCAATCGGCAGGTAGTTGATCAGCTTACGGTTTCGCTTGTGGCCTTACCTGTGTTTTGGCTGCACGACCGCCGCTTCGGGTTTTAATGGCTCGACCGCTTCACCTACTTCTCTTAACCCCGGTAGTAATTTGGTCCACCGTCTTTCCGCTGTCGAAATTAGTGTTAGAGCATATACCCCCCACTTCGCTGGCCGCACTGCGCTTTTCCGTGGGGGCGCTCTGCCTGCTAGGCTATGCCGTTTACGCTTTCGGTTGGCCGGAGGTTTATAGGTCGCTCTGCCGACGCTACAAGACCTATGTTTTACTCGGGTTTGTGGGTATTTTTGGCAACAACCTGTTGCAGAATCTAGGCCTAGCGCGCACTGCCGCTAGCAGTGCTAGCTTGCTCAGCACTATCGACCCACTGTTTACGGTGATGCTCTCACTGCTATTCCTAGGCGAAAAGCTAGACAAGCGCAAAACTGCCGGCCTGGTTCTCGCCTTCGTGGGTGTTTACCTTGTTACGACTGACGGACGCGGGATTGCCGAGTGGGGCGAAAGCGTCGGCAATCTGCTAATCATCGCGGCAGCTATGGGCTTTAGCATCTACACGGTTCTAAGCAAGCAAGTTCTCCACCACGAAGAGCCCCCCATAGTAGTGGCATGGTCTACAAGTGTAGG
>CAYGHR010000084.1:0-6849 GCA_964349715.1 uncultured Peptococcaceae bacterium | reverse complement strand
ATGCACCAAGCCGCAAGTTCAAACTTGCCACTAGCTTGCTGTTCACAAAGCAACTCCAACAAGAGCCGCCTCTCGTCATCACTCTGAAAGACAAACTCCTTGTTGATTCCGCGAATCATAACGTGGTAAAAGCCTGTGCTGCTCACCTGACGTCCTGCTCTTGGCATATCCTCACCTCAGGCGAATACTACCGAATTCTTAGAAAAAATACAAGAAAAACCGTCCCTTTTGTTTATGTCTGGCGCATGCTGGGCGAACAACTCCACCGTGAAATTACCTTTTTCTGTGGCGATGGTAGCGATTTGCTTGTTTGAGATAGACACACCTCCGTAATAATACTTAACAACAACAGAAGTTTCTTGAACGGAAAAAGGAAAATCGGCGAAAATAGCTAATAATATGTGTAGTTTCACGCAACTAGACAACAAGAGGAGGAACAAACATGATTACTAAGGTCGATACCACCTATATTTAGAGCAATTAGTGCGCCTGGCTACCTCACCTAGCCCGGTGGGCTACACTGACGAGTTGCTAGCCTCAATAAGCGCTGAATTTGCGCAGTGGGGCCTTAAAACGCGTCACCTGACCAAGGGAGGACTCATCGCCACCCTAGAAGGCAGTAACAACGCCGAACAGCGCACTTTAAGCGGCCATGTCGACACCCAAGGGGCCATATAACTTCTATTCTAGCGAGCAAAAGTGCACCGGTACCATCCTTACCACCAAGCAGTCCACCCATGTTTACGGACAGGAGTCAGGCAAGCAGAACCGCCTTTCACCTGTGGAGACGAAAAGCGAAAAGTAAGCGCTTCTGGTGAGCGGCTACTATGTATAGAATTTAGAGCGAGCTAGTAGGGCTAGTGAAAGTGGGGGACTCTTTGTGCGCATTGTCATTGCACCAGATTCTTTTAAGGGAAGTCTGTCGGCCGTGGATGCGGCAAGCGCTATGGCGGAGGGAGTTGCTGCCGCCATGCCTCAGGCAGTTCTAGAGCTGAAGCCTATTGCCGATGGGGGCGAAGGTTTTGTGCGCGCCCTCTTGACCGCGAGTGGCGGAGAGGCACGGATGAGCGAAGTTCGAGGGCCCCTAGGCGACACGGTTTCCGCAACTTGGGGGGTTCTCGGCGACGGCAAAACGGCGGTCATCGAAATGGCTGCCGCCTCCGGTTTGTTGCTTTTGACTGAATACAGGCGTAACCCCACACTCACTTCTACTTTTGGCACAGGTGAACTTATCCGCCACGCCCTCGACGCTGGATACAGGAGAATGATTATCGGCATAGGGGGCAGTGCCACTAACGACGGGGGTGCTGGCATGGCCAAGGCCCTTGGTGCGAAGTTCCTTGACGGCACGGGGCGGGAGCTACCTTGTGGCGGCTTGGCTTTGCGCGATTTAGCCACGATAGATGTTTCGACACTGGACCCTAGACTCAGGGAATGCACCGTCATCGCGGCCTGTGATGTCAACAATCCCCTCGTCGGGCCACAGGGTGCCTCGGCAGTGTATGGACCCCAGAAGGGCGCTAGCCCAGACATGGTGCTCTCTCTAGACTCCGCCCTCTCTAACTATGCGGCAATAATCAAGGAGCAGCTAGGTATAAGCGTCTCTGATACACCCGGGGCAGGGGCCGCAGGCGGCCTAGGTGCCGGTCTAATGGTGTTTGTGCAAGCCACACTCACGCCAGGCTTTGCCGTTGTGGCTGAGGCCGTAGGTCTTGAAAACGCCATCGCCACAGCAGACTTGGTTCTCACCGGTGAAGGCAGTGTAGATGGTCAATCAGCCCAAGGTAAGGCCGTGTTCGGCGTGACCACTCTAGCGGCAAAGTACAACAAGCCGGTGGTCGTCCTAGGAGGAGCAGTGCTTCAAGGCGCAAGCGCCCTCTATGCCCATGGCATGACGGCCGCCTTGTCCATCACCCCTGGCCCCCTCTCCTTAGCCGCCTGCATGGATGACGCGTACGCACTGCTAACTAAAGCAGCTGAAATGGCGATGCGCCTAATACTCTTAGGCTCGCGTATATAGTTAACAAGAAAGAGGAGGAATCAAAGTGTTAGAAGGTCCCATACTCATTGTCATTCTCTTGGTTGCTATTGCGTTCATCATCTTTGCAACGGCAAAACTCAAACTCAATGCCTTTTTAGCCCTGCTAATTGCTGCCTACGGTATCGGTCTCGCGGTGAGGATGCCCCTGCCTAACATTGCCACGACTGTTAACCAAGGATTTGGCGGCCTGATGACCGGCATCGGCTTGGTTATCGTCCTTGGAACGATTGTCGGCGTGTTTATTGAGAAGTCTGGTGCGGCTCTGCGCATGGCCGAAGTTGTTTTGCGCATAGTGGGCGAAAAGCGCCCTGCCCTCGCTATGAGTATCATTGGTTACATCACTTCGATACCCGTATTCTGTGATTCTGGATTCGTAATTCTCTCCTCCTTGGGCCGGGCACTTGCCAAGAAGGCAAAAATCTCTGGGGTCGCCGTGGCCATCGCCCTATCTACTGGACTGTATGCAACCCATGTTATGGTACCTCCTACGCCAGGCCCTTTGGCAGGTGCTGCCAACATGGGCGTCACCAACTTGGGTCTCGTCATTTTAATTGGACTAGTAGCTGCCTTCCCGCCAACGGTGGCGGGCTACCTCTATGCCATGCGTTTTAAGAATACACCTGTAAGTGATATTGCCGAAACAGAGACCTACGAACAACTGCGTGCAAAATACACGGCGCTACCGAGTGCACTTAAATCTTTCGCGCCACTGATTGCTCCCATACTGCTTATAGCTCTAAGCTCTATCGCTAACTTCCCCACTCTGCCCTTTGGGGAAGGAAACACGAAACTATTCTTGAACTTTGTTGGCACACCTGTCACCGCCCTCTTTATCGGTGTCGGGCTATGTATGCTTTTGGTGCGCAAACTGAGCGAAGACGTTCTAAACGGTTGGGTCAGTCATGCGCTCAAAGACGCAGCGATCATACTCATCATTACTGGGGCCGGTGGAAGTCTAGGTCGTATGCTCTCGGCTACACCTATTGTCGCTTACCTTGGGAGCATGCTTGCGCAGTACCAAATGGGTATTTTCTTGCCGTTTATTATCTCGGCAGCAATAAAAACAGCCCAAGGCTCCTCTACGGTGGCAATTGTTACTACCTCTGCTCTCATCAACCCTCTCGCCCCCGCCCTGGGCTTTGATGCTGAAATGGCACGCATACTGGTTGTCATGGCCATTGGGGCTGGCTCCATGGTTGTGTCACATGCCAATGACAGCTACTTTTGGGTAGTCACACAGTTTTCAGGCATGGATGTACCGCTCGGGCTCAAGACGCAAACTGTTGCTACCCTCATTCAAGGCCTCGTCGCTATTGCGTGGATCGCCATTCTGTTTGCTGTACTGGTCTAACGCTACGACAGAGAAACACCATAAGGGCAGGGTCGCCTCAATTGTGAGGCGACCCTGCGTTGTCTTTATTTTTTCGCACTAACTTTTGGGGCTAATGTTGTCGTTGGCCAGCTGCAAGTAGGGGTAGCAGGTGTTGCCGCGCCAGGTTATCGCTGCTAAGTGCTACCAGGTTGTCTCGCAAATCAGTGAAGACATTGACAGAGAACATGGCGTCCTTGATGCGACCCACGATCTGGCCTTTCTCAATCTTGTACCCGAGTGATATATCGCCGCTCACTTGTCCGCCGTAGGGGTTACCTGCCCCGCTAGCATCCTCGCTCAACTTGCCTGTGAACAAAAGGGACGGTTCTGAACAAAAGGGACGGTTCTTCTTGGAAACAACCATCCCATCCGCTCGTAAATTACTCGTCCTGCAGCGCCTGATACACCTTGGTATGAGAAGTCTCAAGCACTTCGGCGGCCTTGCGCAGCGTGAGGCCAACGTCCTGCGTCAACTGCCGGCAGGTGGCTTACGCTAACAAGGGTTGACACTCAGGGCAATAGTAGATGGTCCCGCCCAGATACGCCTCTTTGCAGAACAGGTGACCGCACAGTGGACAAGGTTGTCCGTGGGACTTGCTCGACAGTTTGCTCTTATACCCGCCGAGTGCGCCAAAGAGGTCTTTTTCGGTGTCGCGACCACCGGCCACTGTCATTTCCGCAAGGGTTTGCTTGAGGGAGCTATACAGTGTATCCGCATCGTGCTCTCCAAGGGTGTTTATCTTGCGTTTGGGGTGAATTCTTGCATTATACAAGGTGTCGTGCAAAACACCATTACCAAAACCGGGGATACGCTGTTCAGTAGCCAGGAAAGCCTTGGCACTAAGTCTCTGGGCCGCGGGACTTTGAATGAGGGCGGCAAAATAGCCTGTATCAAAACCAGGTGAAAGGGGCGAAGGCTTCGCTCTTGCGACATTATAGTACCAGTTGTCAAACTCGCCTTCTCTGAAACACCAGAGTCCACCATACATTTGAACAGAACCACTAAGGGCGCTGTTATCGTCAAACACAACCAGCAATTGATGTTTGTCGGGCAGCTTATCACCTGGGGCATGGTGCCGTAGTGCCACTCCGTCCCCGAACAGCAAGTGCACCGCGCCAAACTGTACGTCTATTTTGCCCCCAGGGGCCTCTGCACCCTCTAACACTCGCCCATGTAACAGGTCATGATAACCATGTGGCTCGCCGTGAAACCATGCAAACTTGTGGGGCGAGTGCCCCGTGATAACCTGTTTCACCCTCCTTCCTGCTAGGGTCTCGTTGAGCTGTCTAGCAATTGTAGTGGCTTCCGGTATCTCTAGCATGTGAACACCTCTCGCACGTTTACTGTTGACTGCTGGGTACAATTCCACGATATAGGTTACAAGCTTGCGGTACAGTTTCAAGACATAGGTTACACCTTTCGGGCCATATCTTCACCCCTTCAACATTGAAGGAAACGGTAACAAGGTCAATGTTGACTATCTGAAACTCTCCTAGCCACACTGACATGGTTCTCTCATCCACAGGTTGAAACAAAGGGGGACTCAGAAACAACCATCCCATCCGCTCGCAAATCACTCGTCCTGCAGCGCCTGATACACCTTGGTATGAGAAGTCTCAAGCACTTCGGCAGTCTTGCGCAGCGTGAGTCCAACGTCCTGCGTCAACTGCCGACAGATAGCCGCGAAGAACTCGGGGTCGCGCTTGAGCTGCGCGGCTCTTTCTATGCCGTGCAGGGTACAAAACTGCTCTAAGGCCTTATGGGCAATAGTTAACCTGTAGGTTTCGCGGTCTTCACCGGTCTCAAGGTACAGCGTGAGGTCACTTTGGCGGTGAAACTCGGTGAACCCGCGTATGCCCCCACCGAGTAGCGCCAGCACAAACTCCTTCTGTGCTTCACTGACGTGAGTTGCTTCCATCGTGTACTCCCTGTAGCTACTCCACTGATAGTCAGCCGGGTCTGCTACTAGTCGCGCCTGTACAGGATTCATGTGTATGTAACGCAATGCGCCGAGCAAGTAGGCGTCGTCCTCGATAACTTCGCTGCGGTAACGGTCGCCAAAAACCGGGCCCACTCGCCGATGCAGGCGATTGTAGCGGGCCGCGTACCGCAAGTTGATGACCTTCACCGCCCGCGATAAGGTCTCAAGCTCAGTCTTAAGGATAGCGTGTAGATGGTTGCTCATAATGCACCAAGCCGCAAGCTCAAACTTGTCACTAGCTTGCTGTTCACCAAGTAGCTCCAACAAGAGCCGCCTCTCGTCATCGCTCTGAAAGACAAACTCCTTGTTGATTCCGCGGATCATAACGTGGTAGTAACCAGTGCTGCTCACCTGACGTCCTGCTCTGGGCATGTCCTCACCTCACGCCAATGCTACCTCATGCTCAGCTAAAAAACAAGAAGAACCGTCCCTTTTGTTTACTTTTGATTATAGATGAGTGATTGCGGACGCTTACCTCCTTTAAGGAAATGTGGTATAGTACTTTTGTTGCATGGCACCAAGTATACTTGGAAAGGATGATAACCAATGAAATATAACTATGAAGTATTTAACACTATCACATGGAGGACTTGCTTTAAATAGTCCTCCAAGATTAAATGGAGGTCGATATGTTAATAACATATAACAATCTAAAAATTCGTAACGCAACACCGGAAGACGCCCCTTTGTTATGCAAATGGTGGAATGATGGTGCTGTGATGGCTCATGCCGGTTTCCCAAATGGCTTACAGACCAATATTAGCAAAATCACAAAAGAGCTTTCGGCAGATTCTGATGACACATATCGTCGTCTTATCATCGAAATTGACAGCATCCCTGTTGGAGAAATGAGCAGTCATAATAAAGGGAGTGGTGTTGCGGAAATCGGCATAAAAATATGCGATTTTGAGAGACAAGAAAAAGGAAACGGAACAACGTTTCTAAAAATGCTAATTAGTAAGCTGTTTAGTGAGGGGTATGATAAAATAATTCTTGATACAAATGTAAATAACGTCCGCGCTCAGCATGTTTACGAAAAGATTGGTTTCCATAAACTTAGAATTAATCATAATTCATGGAAGAATCAATTAGGCGAATTACAATCTTCAATTGATTACGAATTACACAAATCGCAATTTACCCCTCCTAACATTTAAAATTGTAGCCTCTGGTGCAAAGCCGGAGGCTATTTTCTTTCTACACCCCTAATGCCAGTTTTTTGGAGAGATTGCGGAATTCCCGTGCGGCTTCCTTTTCCGAGAGCGCTTTCGGCGAGGTGATGGAGATACTTTGATTTACAACCGCACCTGCCGGGTAAACACCTGTGCCATTTACCCCCACGGTCATGCCGCCGAGGTTCGAACCATAAGGAACCATAAGGGACGGTTCTTCTTGTTTTTTTTCTGAGCGTGAGGTAACTTTGACGTGAGGTGAGGATATGCCAAGAGCAGGAC
>CAYGHR010000083.1:0-6990 GCA_964349715.1 uncultured Peptococcaceae bacterium | reverse complement strand
AGTACAGCAGCAGAGCCAAAAGGCAGAGCGTGGCAAGCAGAGTCAAAAGGTGGTGCTTTCTCAATTTGCTCACAATAAGCCTTTTCATCACTTTCCCCTCCCTGCATTCTACTTGCCACCGGTATTGTTAGTATAACTCATAGCACGTCCCTCCCCGACGACGTCGACTACGATATTGTGCGGGGCATTTTTGCGGAAATTACGCAAAAATACGCATTAAGGGTTGAAAAACGGGCACACTAATGCTATATTCGTGGCAGCAATGCTGTTTGGAGGGGTTGTCACTATGTTAGTGGGGTTTACCTGTGAAAATTACGCGTCTTTTCGGGCTGAGTGCGCCCTAAGCATGCGAGCCTCCTCAATACGAGAGCATGGAGAGACACATACCATAGCTTCCTCTCACGGGAGACTTCTGAAAAGCACGCTAGTATACGGTGCTAATGCCGCCGGTAAGAGCAATCTGCTCAAATCTATGTGGTTCATGCGCCAGATGGTGTTGCTCTCAGTTTCTGTAAGGGGTCTGCCGGCTCAGGCCGAGAGCTTTAAGTTTGTACAAGACAACGAGACACATCCCAGCGTGTTTGAAGTCTCCTTCATCCTTGGAGAAGTGCTCTACAGGTATGGCTTCCAGCTATCCGGAGGTCGGGTACAGGGGGAGTGGCTTTACAGAAAAGTGAAGCGTGAGAGCTTGCTCTTTGAGCGCAGCGGGCCATCATGGTCAACCATAGAACTAAAGGGCCCGCTAAAGGCATTTGAAACCATCAAGAACCACACACGAGATGACGCTCTATTTGTTATGGTAGCAGCTCTTTTCAACAATACGACAGCCAATGATATTGTGAAGTGGTTTGAGTCAGTAATAATCGTGACCCCCTATTCGTCGCCGGCAGAGACATTCAGCTATATGCACGATGGCGACGACAACAGAAGGGCTGTCCTTAAATATCTGCAACGGGCAGACACCGGCATCGAGGATGTTCTTTTCAGTATGACTGACACGGATTCGCAGGAAGAAACCGTCCATGTTGGCGATGATTTTAGGGTCACAACGATTAAGAAGACATTGGAAGTGGACTTCAAGACCAGTCACGCTGTATACAACGCCCAAAATGCGAGGGTCGCCTCTATTGACCTTCCCTTCCTTGAGTACCAGTCTGCGGGCACAGTCCAGCTGTTCGAGATGCTTGGACCTGTACTGCGGGGTCTGCAAGAAGGCAGGTTGGTAATCATCGATGAGTTAGGCGCAAGGTTGCACCCGAACCTGACACGCTTAATCTTCAGCCTCTTTCATTCTCTTGACCATAGCCGGACAACGGCACAACTCATCTGCAACACGCATGATGTCCTTCTACTCGAGGAGGACATCAGACGCGACCAAGTTTGGTTTGTACAGAAGAATCAGCGCGGGGAGAGCGAACTCTACTCTCTGCATGAGTTTGCCGATATCCGACAGGATGACCTATTTCGGAAGAAGTACTTGCTAGGAGTCTTTGGTGCTGTCCCTAGACTAGAAAGTAACGTCGCGCATGAATAGACCGCGCTCAGATTACCGAAGAAGTACCCGCCCCACCAGACGGCAAAACAACGTCATTTTAATTGTTTGCACAGGGGAAACCGAGCGCCTGTATTTTGCAGCCTTTCGAATTGACTTAGGCGTCGTAAGGGTACGTGCAGTCGTAGACAATCGTAACCCCGTTACCCTAGTACAAAAAGCAATACACGAGAAGTCACAAGCTCAATATGCCCAGGTGTGGTGCGTATTTGACAAGGACGACTTCCCCGACTTTGACCAAGCAATATACCTAGCGCGAAAGTACGACATGCGAGTAGCGTCCTCTAATCAAGCTTTTGAGCTATGGTTCATTATGCACTTTCGACGTCAGGATGGACCGCTTCATCGCAATCGCTATGGGCCGGAACTCGATCGTCTGCTTCGCCGCCCATATTCTAAGACAGACACAACGCTATACGAGATTCTGACGCCGAAAATAGCTATCGCCATTGAGAACGCACGTATAGGTTATGAGCGCCACAAGCGAAATAGTTTAGAGCCCTCAGTGTGTGAGTCGTACACTACAGTCTTTAAGTTAGTAGAGGAACTTCTTAGATGGAGAAAAGACCGGCTCCGTAGGAGCTAGGAGCCGGAGTGCTTGCATGAACTACCCCCGCTCAATATACAACTTATGCCACACCTGAAAGACCAGAATCGTCCACAGCCTACGGCTGTGGTCGTTTTTTCCTGCGATGTGCTCAGCCAGCATCTCCTGCGCATAACTCGTATTGACGTAATGACTGATACTAGAGCTCTTCAGCGTGTCTGTAAGCCTTGTCTGCCATTCGCGCTTAATCCACTCGCGCGTGGGCACAGGGAAGCCGCGTTTTGGCCGTTTGGCCACTTCCGGCGGCAACCAGTTTAGCGCGGCCTGGCGCAGCACGTACTTGGTCGTATCGCCGGTCACTTTAAGTTGTGGGGGAATGGTGGCGGCAAACTCCACTAGGTGATGGTCAAGGAAGGGGACGCGTAGTTCCAAGGAATGCGCCATCGTCATGCGGTCGGCCTTAACCAGGATGTCACCGGAGAGCCAGGTGTTAAAGTCCAGATACTGCATTTGCGCGATATCGTCGAGGTCTTTGGCTTGCTCGAAGTAAGGACGTGTAATGTCGGTAGGGAGCAAGCGCCGGTTTGCCCGCAGCGCTAACAGCTTGTCTTTCTGTGCCTCGGTAAAGATAAGGGCGTTGCCGAAGTAGCGCTCGGCAAGCGGAGTAGTAGCGCGCCGTAAATAGTCCTTGCCCTTTACGCCCTCCGGCATGAGGCGGCCGAGAGAGGAAAGTAACGATCGCATAGGAGAAGGGAAGCGACCGAATTTGCGCACCTCCCCCGGTTCCCGATAGATGCCATAGCCGCCAAACACCTCGTCTGCGCCTTCGCCAGACAGCACGACGGTAATGTCTTGACTTGCACGGCGAGCGACAAAGTAGAGAGCGCAGGCGGCAGGGTCCGCCACCGGCTCGTCCATGTGCCACATAATATCGGGAAGTGCTTGCCACATATCCTCGGCCGAAACGTGCACTTCGTGGTGGTCGGTGGCCAAAGCTTGCGCGGTGTAACGCGCTTCCGGCAGCTCGTCGTATTTCTCTTCGGCGTATCCCACGGAGTAAGTAGATAGGTTGTCCATCCTGCGTAGTAGCGCGGCAATCACGCTCGAGTCCACACCGCTAGAGAGAAACGCGCCGCGCGGCACCTCGCTCATCATGTGCATTCTCACCGCTTCGGTCAATAAGTGCTCTGTGCCCTCTATGAAGTATGACGCAGGCTTGTTTGTCGGACGGAACTCGAGCTGCCAATACTTATTAAACGCAAGTTGCCCATCGCGGAGCGAGAAATAGTTAGCAGGTGGGAGGCGCAAAAGTCCCTTAAACAACGTGGCGGGGTCGGGCACGAATTGAAAAGTAAAGTAGTGCTGTAAGCTGTCCTCGTCCACTGCGCGCACTACGGCGGGATGTTCGAGAATGGCCTTGGCCTCCGAAGCATAGATAAATGCGCCGCCTTGCCGGGTGTAGTAGAGGGGCTTAATGCCAAAACGGTCGCGCGCCCCGTAGAGAGTCTTGGTGGCGGTGTCCCAGATAACAAAGGCAAACATACCGCGCAAGAGGCTTACGCACTCTATGCCCTGCTCCTCAAACAGGTGGAGGATAACTTCGCTGTCCGTGTGGGTAGCAAAGCGATGGCCGCGTTCTATCAACCCTGCGCGGAGCGCTTGGTAATTGTATATCTCGCCGTTAAAGGTAAGCCACAGCGTGCCCTCTTCATTGCAGAGCGGCTGATGCCCGGCCGCAACGTCAATAATGCTGAGGCGCCTAAACCCTAACGCCACGTCCTCGTCCACGTAAGAACCCGCGTCATCCGGTCCGCGGTGGGCAATGGTCGTCATCATTTTTGCCAGGACGCCTTTCTTTTCTTCTATGCCGAGACGCGTGTCAAGAAAGCCCGCGATACCACACACTCTGTTAGCCTCCTTTTTTGCATGCTGCCACCGCAGCGACAATCAAAGCCATCCCTACATATTGCCAAGCAAAGAGCCGCTCATTTAACAGCACGGCGGCAATCAGCACCCCGGAGAGTGGTTCGGCCGCACTGAGAATTGCCGTGCGCGACGCGCCAATAGACTTAATCCCCACGACATAAAAGAGTATCGCCAAAGCGGTACAGATAATGCCAATTCCTAGGCCCACTAACCACATAGTAGCGGTAAGCTCCCCAGAGAGCATATACAATGGTGGGTTAAGCAAACTCAGGAACAGGGCACAGAAAGTAATCGAGTAGCCAGTGACTACTGTGGCGTCCAACTTGCCGGTTGTCTTTTGGCCGATGAGGGTGAAAGCAGCGTACGAGCACGCCGAGAACGCAATCCAAAGTAGCCCAAGCGGGGCGATCGTCCGTCCGCCGTCAGACCAAGTGACCAGAGCAGTGCCTACGAGGGCTAGGATAACAGCGCCGAGCATGCTCTTGTTTACCCTTTCCCCCCAGATAATCCTGGCTGCAGTCATCGTTATGAGCGGGTGAACATAGAACAATACGACGACTAAGCCAGCTGGCATTACATCCAAGGCCTTAAAAAAGCCAAGCGACGTCAAGGCATAGGCTACGCCTTGCACCGCTAGGCTCGCTAGCTCTGTGCGGGGTATGCCCCCCTTATTTTTCCCGTACCACACCATTATACCCCACATAACGATTGCAGCCACGGTAAACCTGACGGTAAGGAGCCGCAGAGGGGTGTACCCAAGCTCAAACCCAACCTTACCGAAATAGCCGTTAAAACCAAAGAAGAACGACGACAGCAATACCGCGGCAAGCCCTAACACTGGGGACGTATCTTTTTGTTTTGTCGGCAAGTCGTCCACCTCCCTAGCTCCATGAGCTTGCGTCAGTTCTCACCCAACATGAGCCTAGGCCGCGCCTAGACCATCATAACACAGTGACCGTAGGCGGAACAGATAGCGGAGCGGCGTGCGACTTGCAAGGCAAGCCTATAGGTAGTATATTTGTCTTTGCTAAGGATTGGAGCGTTACGGCATGCCCTCCGTATGCGCCTTGGGGCGTGCACATTACGAGTCCAATCTTTCTTGGTGCGATTAAAATGCAAGGAAGGTGTCTCTTGTTCAAAAGGATTGTTGCAGTTTCGTTAATTGTCGTCTTGGCCGTGGTTCTCGTAATTTTACCTACAGGAGCCGAAACCCCCATCCGAGTGGAGATTAATGGGAGTCCACTGAATTTTGACGTGCTCCCTACCATAGTCGCAGGTCGTACATTGGTGCCTTTGAGGGCCATCTTCGAGGCATTGGGTGCTACTGTCAGTTGGGACGACACAACCAGAACAGTGACCGCGACAAGAAGGCAAACAATTATTGCCTTGACTGTTGGAACTCGAGTTGCCCGTGTCAACATGCGTGAGGTGGAGCTCGATGTGCCAGCCATGATTGTAAGCGGCAGAACACTCGTGCCCATGAGATTTGTGAGTGAGAGCTTGGGCGCGGTCGTGAATTGGGATGAGCCGACTCACACTGTGAGCATTATCGACACTCAACCAGAGCCGCGCCAGGCCGCTATCGTAGTGCCACGGGCAGTGTTAGTAGCCGGCTTCTACTATAGCGACGCCCTACGCCCGGATGGAACCGTTTGGACATGGGGGACAAGGTGGGGACGAACGGGTGTAGTGGGGCCCATGACTGCCCGCAGGAAACCGGTATCGGTGCAAGGATTAACTGACGTGGTTGCCGTGGCAGCAGGCGGAAGGCACACCCTGTATTTGCGCGCGGACGGTACAGTCTGGGCGTGGGGGTGTAACAGCGAGGGTCAGCGGGGTCCTGTTCCAACTAGTTCCGGCGACATACCGGTACCGGTACTTGGCTTGAGAGATGTGGTGGCCGTGGCCGCCGCAGACAGGCACAGCTTGGCTTTACGAGCGGATGGCACCGTCTGGGCGTGGGGGAGTAATTTAGGCCGTCAACTGGGCAGCGGCACCACTGCGAGTACGTTCAGTAGCCCGATAGCGGTGCGAGGCTTGACCGACGTTGTGGCCGTTACGGCTGGAGGGACTGCCAGCTACGCCTTGCGCGCGGACGGCACGGTTCTAGTATGGGGGGGGCGCCCATTTTTTCACGGACCTGCTGAGGGATGGAGCATGCCGCGAGTGGTGGAGGGCTTGACCGACGTGGTTGCCATTGCGTCAGGCGGGGACCATAATGTGGTTGTGCGCGCCGACGGCACTGTCTGGACTTGGGGTAGCAATTGGCGAGGTCAGTTAGGTGACGGCTCCACTACCAGCCGGGATACGCCGATGCAGGTGCCGGGGCTAACCGATGTCGTCGCCGTGGACGCTAGCTGGAACCACAGCATGGCCGTGCGCGCAGATGGGACAGTCTGGGTGTGGGGGCTGAACGATTTTGGTCAATTGGGGGATGGTACCACTACAGAGAGGCATGCTCCGGTAGAGGTGCAAGGCCTCGCCGCGATTGTGTCAGTGGCCGCCGGCAGTCGCCACAGCTTGGCGCTACGTGCAGACGGTACGGTCTGGGCGTGGGGGGCGAACTGGTATGGTCAGCTGGGCGACGGTACCTTTATTGACCGGCATAGGCCAATCCAAACTCTTATTAATGGGATACACTAGCGCACTGCTGGCAGATCTAACGCCGCAAAAAGCCTGCAGTTACGGGGTCTGCTGTTAGAAGCCCGATCAAAGGGGCTGTGCTTGGTCTTTACGGTGCGCAGCTTGAGGCGCTGTTTGATGCGTTTTCACTGCGTGGTGACCAGATAGATGAGTTAAAAGAGCATATGGACCGCCGCTTTGATTCCGTGCAGTCCGCAGTTAACTTCCTCATCCATCGCACTAATGAACACGACAATGAGCTCATGCGTCTCCGCAAAGCCAAGTAGTAAGAAAAAGGACGGATCTCTTGCGCAATACAAGAAGAACCGTCCCTTTTGTTTCT
>CAYGHR010000082.1:0-7017 GCA_964349715.1 uncultured Peptococcaceae bacterium | reverse complement strand
GTTCTTTTTGGAAAGTGAGATGCAAATGAGTAGTCCGCGAAACAGGAAGAACCGTCCCTTTTGTTTCTTTGCTAGAAGCGGGTTAGGATGCGCCCAAGCAGCGAGCGTTCAACATCAACAGCGTGCTCGGGGCAGAGCTCTTGGCAACAGAAGCAACGGATGCACTGCGGGAGAATAAGCTCCGGGGGGGCCGCTTTGCGGGCGGCAAGTGCTTTGGGCGGGCAACTCCTGACACAAATGCCGCACGCGGTGCACTTCTGCCTGCGGAAACGCGGTCGCGGCCGCAAGTAGAGGGCCAGTATGTCCGCGGCTGGTTTAGGCAGCATTTTCTCAAACAGGTTAGCGTTCTTAGCAGCTACCGGTAGCCTTACTCTGTGGGGTGCGAGCGGCTCTCCTAGCACTTGTATTTCGGCGAGCGTCTCGGGAGCGAGTCGTGGCGAGGCTTGCCGGGCTGCGACTATTGTCGGCACCTGCTCTGGTTCTAGCCCCAAAAGCTCTGCCGCTACCATATCCACCGCGTGCATGTCACACCCCGCCAAAAGATAGCCCAGTTCTTTCGGTTTGCCGCCGGAGGGGCCCTCGCCTTCCATGGCTATAACCGCGTCGACAATCGTAAGTTCCGGCTGCGCTAATTCGGCAATTCCTACCAGTGCCGCACAGAAGTCGCGCACCTCAGGCATGCGCATATGATAGTCAATCTTAGTTAAGCCCGGTATCAGGCCGAACATGTTCTTGACCGCGCAGGTCATTACCGTGAGGCCGTGTGTTTTTAATTTAGGTAAGTTAATCAGGACATCCGCCTGCACAGCCGGGGCCAAAAGCTCCGCCGCATATACTAAAGTCCCTGTAGTACGGCTCACCTTTTCCACCGCCGTGTCAAAGTTAAGCGTCGCCCCCGTCTCTTTTGCTACCGCCGTAAAACCGCACTTCTCGTACGCTGACTTAAGCATGGCAGGGGTATACGGCCCACCCGGGCTGTCAATAATCAGCGGGATGCCCCCACAGGCTGCCACCGCCTTACAGACGGCGCGCACTACCGCCGGATGCGTGGTGATGGCTCGCTCCGGGCCTTTGCCCATGAGCATATTTACTTTGAGCGCCACCTTAAAACCCGGTTTAATCAAGTGTGCGAGTCCCTCGGGGTAAACTAGGCTCAAAGCTTTCTCTAGTGCCTGTTCTATTTCCTCCGGCTCATAACTGCACGCCCTAGTTACAGCCACGCGGCTCACGCACACACGCTCCTCTGAATTATCTCATTCCTATAGACAAGTGCCCGGTGGTTCTGTATCATAGTCGCATTATAGTTTGGAAAGGGTGAAGGGTATGGCCAGCAATTTTGACGTGCTGCAGAGGGTGAAAGAGGACAACATTAGGTTTGTGAGGTTGCAGTTCACGGACATCCTAGGCGTCAACAAGAACGTCGCCATTTCAGTGGACGAAATAGAGCAAGCTCTCGAAGGTCAGCTGATGTTTGACGGCTCTTCCATCGAAGGATTTGCTCGCATTGAGGAATCCGATATGCTGCTTAAGGCTGACCCAGACACCTACGCCGTGTTCCCCTGGACGAAAGACAAGGCCCCGACGGCGCGCCTCATTTGCGATATTCTCAACCCGGACGGCACGCCCTTTAGCGGATGCCCACGCGGCACGCTTAAGCGTGCGGTAGCCGAAGCACAGTCCTTCGGTTACACCATGCAGGTCGGGCCTGAGGCCGAGTTCTTCCTCTTTAAGCGCGACGCAGAAGGGCGTCCCACTACGATTACTAACGACCGCGGCGGCTACTTTGACCTCTCCCCCATTGACCGCGGGGAAGATGCCCGCCGAGACATTGTCCTGACGCTTGAGGAAATGGGCTTTCACGTGGAGGCTTCACACCATGAGTGCGCGCCGGGGCAACACGAGATAGACTTCCGGTACGCGCCGGCACTCATCACTGCAGATAATGTTACCACATTTAAGCTTGTGGTGCGCACTATCGCCATGCAACACGGGCTGCACGCAACCTTTATGCCTAAGCCCCTTTTTGGCGAGGCGGGCTCAGGCATGCACATTAATCAGTCCTTGTTCACAAACGGGACTAATGCCTTTTACGACCCGGCAGCTCCCTATCAGCTAAGCGCGGTGGCTATGCAGTATTTAGCGGGGCTGATTAAGTATGTCCGCGAGTACACCGCTATCACCAACCCGTTAGTCAACTCCTATAAGCGCCTAGTCCCCGGATACGAAGCGCCGGTCTACATCGCTTGGTCTCTGCGCAACCGTAGCCCGCTTATCCGCGTACCGGCGCGGCGCGGCAACGCCACGAGGCTGGAGTTGCGCAGTCCCGACCCCAGCTGCAACCCCTACCTAGCGTTCGCCGTAGCCTTACGCGCCGGGCTGCAAGGGATTAAGGACGGGCTGGTGCCGCCCGCGCCTGTAGAGCGCAACATCTACGACATGTGTGAACACGAGCGCGCTACTGCTGGTGTGGAGGGTTTACCCGGCAGCCTGCCCGAAGCCCTGCACTACTTTAGCCATAGCCAGCTTATGCGTGACACGCTCGGAGAGCATATTGTCGAGCGCTATCTAGCCGCCAAGCGCGAGGAGCAACACATCTACGAGAAAACAGTGCATCCGTGGGAGCTAGAGCGGTACCTGTCAATATTCTAGTCCAGAGGAATCGCGCATTACGCGGCGAAGTATACCCTGACGGGAGGAATGTAACGTGAGCGAAAACAAGGTCTGCACCATGGAAACAGAGAAGGGCACGTTTACCATTGAGCTCTATCCTAACGCGGCACCGGGCACCGTGGAGAACTTCACCAAACTCGCCAACTCCGGCTTCTACGACGGACTCACCTTTCACCGCTGTATCAAGAGCTTTGTCATCCAAGGCGGTTGCCCCGATGGGACGGGGATGGGCGGGCCCGGCTACAAGATTAAGTGTGAAACAGCCGGGAATCCTTACACCCATGTGCGCGGAGCTTTGAGCATGGCCCATGCGGGCAAAGACACGGGCGGCAGCCAGTTCTTCGTAGTACGCCAACCGCAACCTCATTTGGATGGCCGCCACACAGTATTCGGCCAAGTAACCGCCAATGTAGACCTCGTCGATCAGATTGAGCAGGGAGATAAAATGCTCTCGGTCAGAGTGCAGTAGCGACTTGACCTCTGGCTAATGCCGGAGGTCAATCTTTTATCTGAAGGGAGGAAACGAAGTGGCGTTAAAGACCGCCTCACAGTACATTGATTCACTGCGCCAAATGCGCTTTACGGCCTATGTGCTTGGTGAACGGGTAGAAAACATTGTGGATCATCCGCTCGTGCGGCCATCTCTAAATGCGGTGTCACTCACCTATGCCTTAGCGCATGCCCCCGAGTATGCCGCTTTACTCACGACCACCTCCAGCCTAACCGGTGAGAAGATCAGCCGCTTTTGCCATCTGCACCAAAGCTCCGCGGACCTAGTGGCAAAAGTCAAGATGTTAAGGTTGCTGGGGCAGAAAACGGCGACTTGTTTTCAGCGCTGCGTCGGCATGGACGCCATTAACGCCGTCGACAGCACTACCCTTGAAGTCGACCAAGCGCACGGCACCTCCTACCACCCGAGATTCCGAGCCTGGCTTACAGAAATGCAGGCGCAAGACTGGGCTGTAGACGGAGCCATGACCGACCCCAAGGGGGACCGCGGAAAGTCTCCCTCCCAGCAGACTGACCCTGACATGTACCTGAGAATAGTGGAAGAACAGCAGGGCGGGATAGTGGTGCGCGGTGCCAAAGTGCACCAGACCGGCGCGCTCAACTCGCATGAAATCTTGGCTATGCCGACCATGGCTCTGTCCGCGAGCGAACGCGCCTATGCCGTCGCTTTTGCCCTCCCCGCCGACAGCCCGGGATTGATTTACATCTACGGCCGCCAGTCGTCCGACACGCGCAAGCTAGAATACGGCACCCTCGATGTAGGCAACGCGCGCTTTGGCGGACATGAGTGCTTGGTCGTTTTTGACGACGTGTTCGTACCGTGGGAGCGCGTCTTTTTGTGCGGAGAACACGACTTCGCGGGCATGCTGGTGGAACGGTTTGCCGCTTATCATCGCCAGAGCTACGGCGGCTGTAAGGTGGGTGTGGGCGACGTCCTCATTGGCGCTGCCTCACTCGCCGCCGAATACAACGGCGCAAGTCGCGCCAGCCACATCAAAGACAAGTTAATTGAAATGACACACCTCAACGAAACGCTCTACGCCTGCGGCCTAGCCTGCTCGTCCGAGGGACGCCCCACGGCCACCGGCACCTACCTGGTAGACCTTTTGCTGGCGAATGTCTGCAAGCAAAACGTGACGCGTTTCCCCTATGAGATTTCGCGCTTGGCCGAGGACATAGCAGGCGGTCTGATGGTCACCATGCCCGCGGAGCGCGACTTGCACAACCCCGCAACTCGGCCTTGGCTTGAGAAATATCTGCAAGGGGTTTCTCACGTTTCTACCGAGCATCGCCTGCGAGTCCTGCGCTTGATCGAAAACCTGACTCTAGGCGCAGGGGCAGTAGGCTACCGCACCGAATCCATGCACGGCGCGGGCTCGCCGCAGGCACAGCGCATAGTGATAGGGCGACAGGCGGATTTGGCCGCCAAACAGGCATTGGCAAAGGCGATTGCGGGGATTAGCGAGGGCTGCGAGTCATGAAGATTTTTTCGTTACCTCCGGCAGTACACTACTTCGCTACTACCCACGAGTTTTGGTGTGAGTTTAACCTCGGGGCAGGCGACCTAGTGTTTACGCATCAGTTTATCTATGACAGCTATCTCAAAGACCTAAATTCTGCATGTGATTTCCTGTTTTACGAGCAGTTCGGTACGGGTGAGCCGACCCACCACCTAGTGGACTCCGCTCGCCTTGCCATCGGCCCGCAAAACTATCGCCGCATCATTGCTGTGGGAGGTGGGGCGGTTGCCGACACGGCCAAGTTTTTGGCTTTAGACGGGGCGCATCTCACACTGGACTTGCTGGAGAAGCGCGCGCCCCTGTCCAAAAACAAGGGTCTCATTATCGTGCCTACTACTTGTGGGACTGGCAGTGAAGTGACGAATCTTGCGGTTGTAGCGGTAGACGAAAAAGAGACCAAGTTTGGTCTCGGTGGCGATGCCTTCTACGCCGATGCGGCCGTCCTCATACCCGAGCTACTGGTCAGCTTACCCTACGAATACTTTTTCTATAGCTCGGTAGATGCCTTGATTCATGCCGCCGAGTCCTTGGTCTCACCGCGCTCTAACAGCTACACCGAGCTCTTTAGCACAAGTGCCATTAAGATGATACTATCGAGCTACCTCCACATTGCCGAGCAGGGGCGCGACTCTCGCTTCTGCCAGCTCAAGTCGCTGCTTATCGCGAGCAACTTAGCCGGCATCGCCTTTGGCAATACCGGCGTGGCGGCAGTACATGCGCTCTCCTACCCACTAGGGGGCAAGTACCATGTACCACACGGCCAAGCGAACTACCAGTTCTTTTTGCCCGTATTTCGCGCCTACGATCGCTTGCGGCCACAGGGGCAAATCGCCTTATTGCGCAAGGAGATTGCCACCTCACTCGCGCTTCCTGACGACCGCGAAGCGTTCTCGTCCCTCGAGCTCCTGCTGGGCCGCTTGCTGCCGTTACAGCCTCTGCGGGCATACGGCATGGCCCTAGAGGAGATTGACTCGTTTACCGACAGCGTAATCGAAAAACAGCAACGCCTGCTCGTCAACAATTATGTAGAACTAGACCGCCCTTGTATTCGCGCTATCTACCGGGAGCGCTATTAACTGGTGGGGGCGTCCTGCCAGCGCGCGCTCTCTAGAGCCACAGCTACTATGGCCAGCAGCACGCCCATACCTACGAAGACGGAGGGCAGACCAAAGGCTAAGCCCATGTAGCCGCCGAGTGTAGGGCCGAGGGCAGCCCCAAACTGACCAAAGCTGTTGTTTAGGGCCAACGCGCGGCTGCGAAAATTCGTGGGCACGGATTTAGCGATAAGCGTCGTGCTAATCGGCATCAGCGCCGCAATGAACAACCCAAGGACAAAACGCATGCCGCCCAGCATATACAGGTTCTGTGACAACGCCGTCAGCACACTTACCGCAGCGGCGCCGATGAGGGAAATACGCAACACTTTTCTCTCCCCCCACGCCGCGCCTAGGCGCCCCCAGTGCGGGGCAGCCAAGACGGTGGCAATGCCCGCTAAAGCAAAGATGATGCCGGTGGGCACCGCGGCCTGGCCTTCGCCTGCCAAACGCAGGATAAAGATGGGGAGCACCGGTTGAATGACCATCAGAGCGATGTTAAACATAAACACGAGGACGAACACTTGCACTAGGAAGGGTTTACTCAAAGAGAGTCTGATGTCTGCTAGGACGTCGCGCTTGATGGAGCGGTCACCCTTGTGCACTTCGTTCGTACAGAGCACCGTAAACACGGTGGCTAAAAATAGACTCGCTCCAGCGATCGACAAAGTCTGCTGAATGCCGATGAGGTGGCTCATGTAGCCGCCGATAAGCGGCCCCACTACCGAGCCAAAGGCACCTCCACTTTGGATTATGCCCAGCGCGGGGCCCATGTGTTCTTCCGGTGTATTGACGGCGACCATGGCTATAGCGGTGGGAATAAACCCGTTAAAAAGGCCGAGCAGCAGGCGCAGGAAAATGACTTGCCACGCGCTAGTGGCAAAAGAGAGCAGGATGTAGGTAACGCCAATCCCTATGCCCGCACGCACTAGTTGTAGTCTGCGCCCATATTTGTCCGCTAAAGACCCCCACAACGGCGCCATTAGTGCGCTAGTGTAGAAGGTCGAAGCAAAGGCCCAGCCGGACCAGACCTCCAAGTTCTCGACCACGCCGACGTGCTTAAGCAGCATAGGTAGGAATGGACTGACCAGGGAGAAAGATATGCCGGCAAAGACGGTCCCCACCCAAAGCACCAACAAGTTGCGCCGCCATAGCTCCATGCGTATCCCCCTGACTGCATCTTTTCGTGATTGTACTATTTCTAGAGGCGAATTACTAGGCGG
>CAYGHR010000081.1:0-7048 GCA_964349715.1 uncultured Peptococcaceae bacterium | reverse complement strand
AGGAGCTAGGAGCTAGGAGCCATCACTCCCCTCCCCCCATCGCCCCTAAAACACCTGCGCTACGACAAACTTGAGATACTCCGTCTCCGGCGCGGCTAACAGCACGGGGTGGTCCCCTCCTTGCCCGCGCACTGCCACCACCTTTACTTGGCGATGTGCATCGCGTGCCGCCTCAGCCAGTACACCGAGGAACTCCTCCCGCGACAAGTGGTAAGAACAACTCGACGTGATTAGATAGCCCCCTGGACGCGTCAGTTTCAGGCCGCGTAAGTTTATCTCCTTATACCCGCGCCTAGCCGCAGGCACGGCGTGTTTGTTTTTCGTAAAGGCGGGTGGGTCTAACATCACTACGTCGTAGGCGTGCCCGGAGTCCGACGCTTCCCTGAGGAAATCAAATGCGTTTGCCGCCACAGCCTTGATGTTGGACGCAAAACCGTTCCTTTCGGCATTTCTGCGCGTGCCCAATACGGCCAACTCGGAAATGTCGACGGCGGTGACCTCCTTGGCACCATACCCTGCGGCATGGACAGCAAAGGACCCGGTATGACTAAAGCAGTCGAGCACCACGGCCTCCTTGACGAAAGGCGCAATGTAGGCGCGGTTCTCGCGTTGGTCTAGGAAGTAGCCGGTCTTCTGCCCCTGCCACAAGTCCACCAGCATGGCAAAGCCGTTCTCCTGTACCGCTACCGAGGGGTTAAACTCGGCCCGTGCGAACCGCACTTCCAGCGGGAGCCCTTCAAGCTGACGCACCGGCACGTCATTGCGGAGAACTACCCCCGCCAGACCAAGCATCTCGCTTATTCCGTCCACTATCACGTCAGTCCACCGCTCCATGCCCAAGGCCAGAACTTGCACGCTGGCATAGCGGTCGTAGATGTCGACAGTGAGTCCGGGCAGCCCGTCGGCTTCGCCGTACACAAGGCGGTAGCAATTGGTGTTTGACCCCACTATGTGCTTGCGTAAAGACCAAGCGTCCGCAAGCCGGCGCCGAAAGAACTGCGCGTTGATCTCCTCGTCACTGCGACTCAAAAGCCGTACGGCAATCTGACTGCGGTCGCTGATATACCCTACGCCGAGAAACGCACCGGCATGGTTAACAACGCGCACAAGGTCGGCAGGGCCTGCCTCGCCCGCAATCCGCCCAATCTCGCTCTGAAAGACCCATGGGTGCCCCGCTTCCACGCGCAGTTTGCGATCGCGCCTCAGATAGACTGTGGGGTACAAAACTGTCTATTCCTCGGATTTCTTGGCGTTAGCCTGAATAATCGGTTCTGCCACGTTACTTGGCACTTCTTCGTAATGGGCGAACTCGGTCGTAAAGTAGCCCCTCCCTTGCGTCATCGAGCGGAGGTCTGTCGCATACTTAAATGTCTCGGCAAACGGCGCCTGTGCCTTAACGCGCTGAAACCCGCCGTGGGGCTCCATGCCCATGATGCGCCCGCGCTTCTTATTAAGGTCTCCTATGATGTCGCCCATGTACTCGTCCGGTACCGTGACCTCAATGTTGACAATCGGCTCCAGCAGGATGGGCCTGCAAGCTACAAAGCCTTTCTTAAAGGCCAGAGAACCGGCAATCTTAAACGCCATTTCGGAGGAATCTACGGGGTGAGACGAGCCGTCTACGAGCGTTACGCGCACGTCCACCACCGGGAACCCTGCCAACACACCTTCTTCTAAGGTTTCGCGTATGCCTTTCTCCACGGCGGGAATGAAGTTGCGGGGCACAGACCCACCAAACACCTTGTCTACAAACTCAAACCCCGTGCCGCTAGGCAACGGCTCCATTTCAATCCACACATGGCCAAACTGGCCCTTGCCGCCGGATTGCTTCTTGTGCTTGCCTTCCATGCGCGTAGTGCCGCGGATAGTCTCGCGGTATGGCACGCGTGGCGGAGACAGCACTATATCCACGCCAAACTTCTTGGCGATGCGGCTGACGATAACGTCAAGATGCAGGTCGCCCATACCGGAGATGATGGTCTGCCTGGTTTCTATGTCGCGGCGCACAGAGAAAGTGGGGTCCTCCTCCTGTAAACGCGTTAGAGAACCGCCAATCTTTTCTTCATCGCCCTTAGCCTTAGGCTCTACGGCCTGCGAGAGAACGGGTGAAGGGAAGGCGATGCGGGTGTACCTAATAGGGTTGTCGCGTTCGCACAATGTATCGCCGGTACTCGTAGCGGTAAGTTTGGCCACCGCACCAATATCCCCCGCCACTAGTTCTACAGCGGTCTCTTGCGTCTTGCCGCGCACAACAAACAACTGGCCTACCCGCTCCTGCGTCTCCTTGTTGCTGTTAAACACCGTGGTGTCTGACTTAAACACCCCCGAGCACACGCGGAAGAGGGATAGCTTGCCCACAAAGGGGTCAGCCATAGTCTTAAACACAATGGCCGAGAAAGGGGCTGTGCGAACAGAAGAACGCGACTCCTCCGCGCCCGACTTAAGGCTCGTGCCAAGGACGGGGGGCAGGTCAGCGGGCGAAGGCAGATAGCGGACGCACGCGTCGAGGAAGGTCTTAACTCCAACGTTTCTCAGCGCAGAAGCGCAGAATATAGGGGCAAGCTTGCCAGAGATAATTCCTAGCTTAACGCCCTTCATGACCTCGTCGTCGGTAAGCTGCTCGCCCTCTAGGTACTTCATCAGCAGCTCGTCATCTGTCTCCGCAATGGTTTCAATGAGCGCGCTACGGTATTCCGCCACCTTGTCCTCTAACTCCGGCGGGACGGCTTTCTCCTCTAGCTTGCGGCCATTGTCGCTGTAATAATAGGCCTTTTGCTTGAGCAGGTCGACAACGCCGGCAAACTTAGCCTCTTGCCCAATGGGAATCTGCAAAGGAGCAGCAGAAGTGCCAAACGTCTGCCGAATTTCTTCCACTACGCGGTCGAAGTTAGCGTTTTCGCGGTCCATCTTGTTAATGAGAAAGGCGCGGGCCATATTCCTTTCCCCGGCGTAATCCCACACCTTCTCTGTTCCGACCTCTACGCCCGAAACAGCGCAAGCAAAAACGAGGGCTATATCAGCTGCTCGCAGCGCGCCCTTGACCTCACCCACAAAATCAAAATAGCCCGGCGTATCGATAAAATTAACCTTGTGCCCTTGCCACGCACAGGGCCCAAGTGAGGTGGCGATAGAGATAGAGCGCTTAATCTCCTCCGGGTCGTGATCGGACACTGTGTTGCCTTCGTCCACACGCCCCATGCGGTCGATGGCTTGGCTGCTGTAGAGGGCTGCCTCCACGAACGAGGTCTTCCCTGCCCCCCCGTGTCCTACCAGGCAGACGTTACGTAGCTCTTCTGTGGCGTATTGCTTCAAACAGTACTCCTCCTTATGTACCGGAGCGTCGGGCTGTTACCCGCCGCACCTTAGTTGCCGCTGTAATTGGGGGCTTCTTTGGTGATGTTCACCGTATGGGGATGGCTCTCCTTTAAGCCCGCACCCGTGATGCGCACAAACTGAGTGTCGGCCTTAAGCTCGGCCATTGTGCGGCAGCCGCAATAACCCATGCCGGCCCTTAGGCCTCCCACCACCTGATAAACCGTGTCCGCCAGAGGGCCTCGGTAGGGAACCCGTCCCTCTATGCCTTCCGGCACGAGTTTGTTGGCTTGCTCCTGGAAGTAGCGGTCCCTGCTGCCCTTCTCCATAGCCCCGAGGCTACCCATACCCCGATAGACCTTGTAGGTGCGGCCTTGAAAGATCTCCGTCTCCCCCGGGCTCTCTTCGGTCCCCGCCAAGAGGTTCCCAAGCATCACCGTGTCCGCTCCGGCGGCTAGCGCTTTAACTACATCGCCCGAGTACTTAATGCCGCCATCAGCAATAATAGGTACGCCCTTCTTCGCTGCCGCACCGGCACAGTCAAGCACCGCCGTGATTTGTGGCACGCCAACGCCGGCCACAACGCGAGTGGTGCAAATAGAGCCCGGCCCTATGCCTACCTTAATGCCGTCGGCCCCGGCCTCAATTAAGTCAAGAGTCGCATCGGCCGTAGCCACATTGCCCGCGATGAGTCCGACTTGCGGCCACGCCGATTTCACCTCGCGCACCATATTCAGCACGCCCTCGGAATGCCCGTGCGCCGTGTCAATCACCAACACGTCTACGCGCGATGCGATTAAAGCCTCCGCGCGTTCCATATTTCCTAGCCCCACACCCACCGCCGCCGCAACGCGTAGCCTCCCCAAAGAGTCCTTCGTGGCATGTGGGTACTGCCTAGTCTTCTCGATATCCTTAATCGTGATCAGACCGCGCAACTGAAAATTAACGTCCACCAGGGGCAATTTCTCGATCTTATACTTCCAAAGGATGGCCTTAGCCTGCTCAGGTGTGGTTCCGACTGGTGCTGTGACCAGATTCTCTTTAGTCATGGCGGTGTCGATCTTTGCGTCAAGGTCGACTTCAAACCTGATGTCGCGGTTTGTAATTATCCCGACGAGCTTGCCGTTCACCACTATCGGCACGCCGGAAATGTGATACCGCTCCATCAGCCGCAAGGCATCGCGAATTGTGTGTTCAGGTGAAAGGTAAATAGGGTCCGTAATCACGCCGTGTTCGGAGCGCTTGACCCTGTCCACCTCAGAGGCCTGCTGTTCGACGCTCATATTCTTATGAATGACGCCTATACCGCCCTCGCGCGCCATAGCAATCGCCATGCGCGCTTCGGTGACGGTATCCATACCCGCGCTGACAATAGGTATACTAAGTTTGACGTTGCGTGTCAGCCAAGTTGAAGTATCTGCGTCCCGCGGTAGCATATCCGACCGGCGGGGGAGCAACAATACATCATCAAAGGTTAGTCCTTCTTTGGCAAACCTCATTCCGGAGTCCAAAAACCACACCCCCTGGTAGTCAGCCTTGATTACTTATCTTACCATGCGCGCGCTAGGGTGACAAGCGCGTAACCGTCACCCATGTCACCGTCATCGTCACCGTCTGATTACTGCCGGTGCCTCATATTGAACGCCAAAGGTGTCCACTGTTACCTTTTTCATTGCTTCCCTAGGTTCTAGGGCTAACCCGTTCTGTGCTTGGTCACTCGGACCATTGACAATGCGGTCCACTACCTCCATGCCGGCGATGACGCGACCAAAAGCGGCATACTGGCCGTCCAAATGCGTCGCGTTGGCGTGCATAATAAAGAACTGCGAGCCGGCGGAGTTATAGAGCTGCCCGCGCGCCATCGAAATAACGCCGCGTTCATGCCTAAGCGAATTCCGCACCCCATTCGCCGTAAACTCACCCATAATGGAGTAGCCCGGGCCACCTGTCCCGTTGCCGTCGGGGCAGCCACCCTGTACCATAAAGCCAGGCATAATTCTGTGGAAGACCAGCCCGTCATAGAACCCGTCCTGCACCAGTTTGATAAAATTGTTGACGGTGTTAGGTGCGGCGTCTGGGTTAAGCTCAATCCTAATCGTTCCTCCGGCCGCCATTTCAATCGTCACTACCGGCTTAGGCTGCTCGGCCTGGCACCCTACCAATACAAGGCCTAGCAACGTAACAATTAGGATTGGCAGCAATACTCTTTGCATGGTGTGTTAGCCTCCTCTCACATGCATCTATTGTACAGGAAACCTCGGCGCTTTTCACCTTCCTGACAGGAGATTGTGAGGTGTCTTGGCTGTGTCCGGCAGGAATATAGCCCCATAGCGCGAAAGGTAATAGCAACCAAGAGACAAGAACCATCCGCCCGGCCGACAGCCCTCCAAGCGGGCAGCGACCAAAGAAGGAGGAAAACCATGCGACTTACAGCGCGCCATATGACGACAATTGCCATGGTGGTAGCCGGTGCGGCCGCATTAGGCTACTCGCTCTTGACAATTCTTCCCTTGCCGGGAATGAAGTTTGCTTTGCTCGCTCCCCTCTTGGCCATGATGGTGGGCATCCCGCTGTCGCTCATTCGCGAACGCGGCGTGCTGCTCCTAACGGCAGTAGTGCTCGCTGCCGTAATGAGCTTGGTTAGCCTGCTGATGGGCGCGGCCATTGTTCTTGCCGGTCTGGTTGAGGAAGCTTTAGCGCTGCTCTTTCTCCGCCCACCCTACTCGCGCAAGGCGGTGTGTTACCTGTCCTCCACCTTCCCTACGCTGTGCGTTGTAGTAACCGTCAGTGTGGGGCACTTTGCGCTGGGAGCACCACTACTTGGCGTCACCTGGACCGGACTGCTGCCGCTTGCGGTACTCACACAGCTGCTAGGCGCAGTAGGTTTTGCCGTAACCGAGCGGCTACTCCTGCCGCGCATCGCTATCGTTAGACAACGTTTAGGGCGAGAGTAGAATCCCAGCAGGAAGACTCACTGTCTGCGAAGAATTATTAGCAGTAAGGCTCGGGTTTCCCCCTTAGCCCAAAACAAAACCAAGAATCGAAAGGAAGGTTGCTTGTGAAACACACTTTGCCTGCCCTCCCCTACGCCTATAATGCTCTAGAGCCCCACTACGACGAGGCTACGCTCAAGCTCCACCACGGCAAACACCATCAGGCATATGTCGATGGCCTGAACAAAGCCGAGGACAAACTAGGGGAAGCCCGCACGAGCGGGGATTTCGCCCTCATTAAGCATTGGGAGCGTGAGCTCGCCTTCCACGGGAGCGGCCATCTCCTGCACAGCCTCTTCTGGGCCAACATGGCTCCAAACGGTCAAGGTGAACCACAGGGGAAACTCCTTGAGCTTATCAACGAGAGCTTTGGCAGTCTCGAGGCTTTCAAGAAGCACTTCAGTGCCGCCGCCGCCGCCGTCGAAGGGTCGGGCTGGGCTTTGCTTGTGCAGTCGACTGAGTTTGGCGGCCTTCGCATCCTAACTATCGAGAAACACCAAGACATCACGCTTATCGGAGCTATCCCGCTGCTCACAGTCGACGTGTGGGAGCACGCCTATTACCTCAAGTTCCAAAACCGCCGGGCAGAATGGATTGCCGCTTGGTGGAACATAGTCAACTGGGACGACGTAGCCGACAGAATCTGTTGTTGTTAGGAAAAGTGTCGCAGAGGGAGGGGAGTGTCGCAGAGGGACGGAGGAGTGCGACATCATTCGTGTCGCACTCCTCCGTCCCTCTGCGAC
>CAYGHR010000080.1:0-7202 GCA_964349715.1 uncultured Peptococcaceae bacterium | reverse complement strand
AGCCTTTTGCTTCACATGCGCCACCCCACCAGCGACAAGCGACCAGCGACAAGTGACAAGCACAAGCGACACAGGACAGCTATGGTATAATCAGTTCAACGCATATCGAAATTCAGGAGGCTTCATGATTCCACAGCGCATTCGTGACTTGCTGCCACACGTGGACAAGCCCGCACGCTACATTGGCGGCGAGGTCAACTCGGTGCGCAAGCACCCCGCTTCAGTATCCGTACGCATAGCCCTCGCCTTTCCCGACACCTACGAAGTAGGCATGAGCCACTTAGGCCTGAAGATTCTCTACCAACTCATCAACGCCTTGCCGGACGCCGCCGCCGAGCGCGTGTATGCGCCCCATGCGGATATGGGTGAGCAATTGCTTGCTAAGGGAGTTAAGCTCTACTCGCTTGAGAACTATAGCCCGCTGACGGACTTTGACGCCATCGGGTTTACTTTGCAGTATGAGCTCAGTTACACCACAATCCTGTGGATGCTCGACCTCGCCGGTATCCCTCTCTTGGGGCGGGAGCGCGAGGAGCATCACCCGCTCATCATCGGCGGCGGTCCCTGTGCGTTTAACGCCGAGCCCGTAGCGGCAGTGTTTGATGCCATTGCCCTAGGAGAGGGCGAGGAGGTAATCTTAGACTTACTTCAGGTCTTACGCAAGCGAAAAGAGCAAGGGCTTTCTCGGCATCAAACCCTTCGGCTCTTAGCCGCCGTGCCCGGGGTATACGTTCCTAGCCTGTACTGCGCGGCATACAATGAGGACGCAACTTTTGCTGGTATCTCGCCTACAGACGAGGCCGCTCCGCGCATTGTGGACAAGCGAGTACAGCAGAACCTCAGGCCGGAATACCTAGTGACTTCCCCCGTGTTGCCGTATACAGACGTGGTCCATGACCGCATCATGCTGGAGATTTTTCGTGGCTGCGCCCGCGGCTGTCGCTTCTGTCAGGCAGGTATGCTGTATCGTCCCGTACGCGAGTTTGCGTGTGAGGACGTATGTAGAGCGGCAAGCGCGGCCGTCAAAAACACGGGCTACGAGGAGATATCCCTGACGTCGCTCTCGACGATGGATTACAGCAACATCAGTGAATTGCTGGGGCAACTGGTGGAGAAAATGAACTGCCAAGGCGTTAATCTGTCGCTGCCCTCACTTAGGGTCGACAGCTTCTCTGTAGACTTAGCGGGTCAAATTGCTAGGCGCAAGAAGTCCGGACTTACCCTCGCGCCTGAGGCGGGCTCACAACGCCTGCGCGACTGCATCAACAAACAGGTGACAGAGGAGGACTTGCTGGGTGCCTGTCGCGGAGCGGCGCGGTTAGGTTTTAAGAGCATTAAGCTCTACTTCATGATTGGGTTACCGACCGAGACGGAGCGCGACCTCGCCGAGATGGTGGAGTTGATTGTTAAGACGTCCAAGATTCTGCCCGTCACCGTCAGCGTCTCCTCCTTCGTTCCCAAACCCCATACGCCGTTCCAATGGGAGGCACAGAGCTCGATGTTTGAGCTTGATCAGCGACAACGCTTTTTGCGCGACAGGTTGCGCTCGTACAAGCGTGTAACCTTCAACTACCACGGGTCTGACACGAGTTTTTTGGAGGCAGTATTTAGCCGCGGGGACAGGCGACTGTCAGAAGTAGTACTGGAAGCCTATCGGCGCGGCTGTAAACTCGACGGCTGGAGCGAGCACTTTAAGTTCGACTTGTGGATGGAAGCCTTTGCGGAAGTGGGCTTAGACCCCTGTTCTTACGCGAACCGCGCACGCCGCGCAGACGAGCCGTTCCCTTGGGAACACCTACACCCGGGCGTGAGCCGCGCCTTCCTTTGGCAGGAGCGAGAGTGCGCCCTCGCGCTGCGTCAGACCGGTGACTGCGCGCGCGGAGAATGCACGGGCTGCGGCGTATGCCCGAAACTTCGGGTAAACACCTATACAGAACGGGAGCGCGCGTGATGAGGCTATGGCTTAAATTTGCGCGCGCTACTGAGCTGTCATATATTTCCCATCTAGACGCACACCGGGCCTTTTCTCGCCTGCTGCGCCGGGCCGGGCTACCTTTAGCGTATAGCCTCGGCTTTAACCCGCATCCTCTTCTGTCGCTGGCGGCTCCGCTACCGCTCGGGTTTGGCAGCGAGGCCGACTATCTGGACGTAACACTGGCTCGGGCTATGCCTTTGGGGGACATAGCGAAAGCGCTGTGCGGCGCTGCGGGGAGCGACATGCTGAAGCTCGCGGGGCTTAGGGCCGTGCCAAAGGGCAAGCCGGCCTTAGCTTCACTCGTCAAGTGGGCAGAGTACACAATCGAGGGCAAGGCCGGCGCCGACCTGCTGGATTGCACCATAGCAAGGTTTTTGGCCAGTCCCGAGGTTGTGTTCGTTAAGGAAACAAAGCGCGGGAGCCGTGTTGTAGATGCCAAGGGGCTTGTCCATCGCCTCACGCGCACAGAGGCAGGGCTCAATGCGGTGCTCAGTATGGCCGAGCCGGCCGTGCTTCGCCCGGAAGAGCTGGTCTCCATACTGACGTCGCATAGTGAGCCTTGGGAGATAGACTTCATTTCGCGGCGGGAGCTCTACATCGAGGAGTTGGTCGCGCCGTTAGCCGCTGTACTGCAAGGCCTAGTTGTCGAGGGAGAAAGGAACGGGTGTGGAAGTGGCTAAAGAGATCATCATCAATTGCGGCACTAGGGACACTCGGGTGGCAGTGCTGGAAGACGGGGAACTGGTGGAGCTGTACCTCGAGAGCCAGAGCGAGCAGCGCCTTGTCGGCAACATCTATAAAGGGAAAGTGGCTAATGTACTCCCAGGGATGCAGGCTGCCTTCGTCGATGTCGGCCTGCCCAAGAACGCCTTTCTGTATGTCGATGACGCACTCGAGAATGTGGTTGGGGTAGACGAGTTGCCCGAGAAAGTAAACAGCAAGACCACCATTAAAGACGTGCTTAAGACGGGGCAATCTGTCATCCTACAGGTTGCCAAAGAACCTTACGGCACAAAAGGGGCGAGGGTTACCCGGCATATCACTATTCCCGGTCGTTTCCTAGTCTTTATGCCTACAGTTGACTATGTCGGCATTTCGCGCCGCATAGCCGAGGGGGAAGAGCGCGACCGCCTGCGCAAGATTGCCCATGAGCATAAACCGCCGGGCACAGGGCTCATAGTGCGCACCATGGCGGAGGGTGTATCTAGCGACGAGTTAAAAAGAGACATCGACGCGCTGTCCAAATTATGGAAACGCATCCGCACGCGCGGCAAGACTGCCAAGGCTCCGGCCCTGTTGCACAAGGATTTTGACCTCCTGTACCGCATCGTGCGCGACTCCTTTGACCACGACGTCGCGCGCGTCGTCGTCGACAGCACACACGAGTATGAAGTAGTGCTCGGCCTATTAGAGGATACCTTGCCACAGCTTAAGGACCGCGTTTTCCTCTTTCAACAACAGAGGCCAATCTTTGAAGTGTTTGGCATTGAAACGCACATCGAAAAGATTGTGGAGAAGAAGGTCTGGCTGAAGTGCGGCGGTTACATCGTCATTGACCAAACAGAGGCTCTTACCTCGATTGACGTCAACACCGGCAAATTCGTGGGTTCCACGAATCTTGCAGATACCGTCCTTAAGACAAACCTAGAAGCCGCGCGTGAGATTGCGCGGCAACTGAGGTTGCGCAATATCGGCGGCATAATCGTCATAGATTTCATCGATATGGAGAGCGCAGAGCACAAAAAGAAGGTGCTAGCCTCGCTGTCTGAGGCGACGGCCTCCGACAAAGTGAAGTCGTCCATACTGGGCTTGACCCAATTAGGCTTAGTGGAGATGACGCGCCAGAAGGCGCGGCTAGGGCTCGCCGATTCGCTTCTTAGGCCCTGCCCTTGCTGCGAAGGCAGCGGCAGGGTATTAGCGGAAGATGTGGCCGGCAGCCGCATTGAGGGCGAGCTGAAGCGCTTCTTAGAGACCTCGGAGGACCCCGCTGTTCTAGTGCAGGTCCATCCTCTAACTGCCGGCAATCTCATTGGCATGAATGCCGCTAACCTCGAGCGGCTCGAAAAGGAGAACAGCAAGCGCATTTTTATCCGCGGCTCCATGCAAATGAAGCCGGACGAGTACAAGATTACTCTGTCCGGCTCGGTAGAGGAAGTAGAGAGCGCAGCCATTCCCGTAAGCGTAGGGGAGATCCATACCCTGCTGATTGATAGCACTCACAATACCCGTCCGCAGGACGGCGTCGCACGCATTGAAGGTTATGTCATCCAAGTCGAGCAGGCCGGCACCCGCGTCGGCCAGAAGGCCACCTTTGAGATACTGAGAGTTCACCGCACCTTCGCAAAAGCCAAACTTTTCACCCGTTAAGGCGCGATCGCCTTACCACTCCACATAGCTCTGTTGACCTTCCAGAAAGCGCGCCACCGCGTAGATGGCGTCGGAAAGCCGATTTACGTACTTAATCAGCTCGGCACTCACGGACACTTGGCGGCTTAGAGTCAGGATACGCCTTTCCGCCCGGCGGCAGACTGTGCGCGCGACGTGCAGCGCTGCCGATGCTTGCGTGTTGCCCGGCACGATAAACTTGTCGACCGGGGCCATGCGCGCCACATAGTCGTCGATAATCTTCTCTAGGGCAGCCGTATCCGCCTCACTTATCCTAAGGGGAAACTTAGCACCATCGCTAGTCGCAAGTTCGCCTGCCACGCGAAAGAGGTCCGTCTGCATCTTGTGCACTAAGCGGCGTATCGCTTCATCCTCGATACAGGTTTTGGCCAAGCCTAGGAAGGACGTCAGCTCGTCTACCGTGCCGTAGCTTTCAACCCGTACATCGTCTTTTGCCACGCGCGTTCCGTCGTACAGACTTGTATCGCCCTTGTCGCCGGTCTTCGTATATATTTTCATGGGGCTCCTCCTTTTCCTATCGGGTTATCCAACGCCACATTTCAGCAGGCGTTGGATTTTTCCCGTACATAAGCATGGCCGTGCGGAAGACTTTGCCCGCGAGCTTCATCATTAGTCCGGTCAAAACAAGCATCACTAGGGCGGGTAGCAGTATGTCTACCGCAGTCAGAGTAGTTGAAAGCGCTAAGCGCATGACCATTACGCCCGGCGCGGCGAAGGGGAAGTAGGAGCCAATTGCTGCCACCAAACCGTTTGGGTTAGCGATAACAGGGCCAATAAACAGCACCGGTAACATCGGCAACATAAACACCATGCTCTGAAAGTTCGTGGCGGTAGCCATGTCCTCAATCGTCGCCCCCATAGCCACCAAGACTGAGGCAGATAGAACGTAGCCTCCCAGGGCAAAGAAGAGAATCAGCGGCAGGTAAGGTGTCGCTAGGTAAGTTATTACCGGAATTTCATAGAAGAAATGTGCGGCTGCGATGCCAAAGACCAGCCACGAGGTAACTTGGACTATGCCTAGCGCGCAGTTGCCGAGAATCTTCCCCTGCATCAGATTATCCGCAGTGACCGACGAGAGGAGAACTTCCGCCATGCGGTCCTTTTTCTCAGTCACGGCGCTTTGGAGCGTCATCATGCCTGTTATAAAGATGGTCATGAGGATAAGGCCTCCAAATACTAGGGGTACCATGCGCGCGTAGGGGTCCGCCTGCTGGGTGAGTGAGGTTGTCGCCACGTGGAAGGGAGCTAGAGCTAGGCCCATCACCTCGGCTGACACGCCATGTGCCTGCAGTGCGTGAAAGCGCAGCACTGACGACAGCAACTGAGAAAAGCCCTGTAAAGGGGGTGTGCCGTCGCCGCCGAGGTTAATAGTAGCTGTGCGTGATGCTAGCGCGGCTTGGTCGAGCACGACAAACCCTTGTGTGCCTTCACCGCGGATTTCCTCTGTTAAAGCAGCTACGTTGCCATCGTAGCGAACCAACTCAATGTTTAGTTCGGGCGGGCTCATCTCTTTTAGCGTATCATAAACGCCAAGCTGATCGACGATAAACAGACGGAACGGTTGCTCGGCATCAATCCTCTCTAGCAGGGCCGGGATGCCGCCAAAAACCACCATTATTATCGGTGTCAGCAGAATCGAGATGATGAACGAGGGGTTTTTTAACATTTTAAGCGCTTCCCAGCGAGCTACTTTCAGGCTATCGCGCCACATGTGCGGCACCTCCTTGGGCTACGTTTACAAAGATGTCGTGCAGTGAGATGCGCTCTATGCGCATCTCTGCAATTTCTGTACCAGGCGGCAAGGCCTTAAGTAACTCAGGTACGTCTGTGCTACCCTTTAGGTACAGCGTAGTCCTAGCGTTATCCCGTTCTACACGTCTGACTCCCGGCAGACGTTCGAAAGGGATGTGCCTGTTATCGCCGTGGACAATGCACTTTTGCTCGGCATAGCGGGCTTTAATTTCGCTCATACGGCCGTACACTGCCTGTTGTCCTTGGCTAATGAGCGAGATGCGGTCACACAACTCTTCTACGAGGTGCATTTGGTGCGCCGACAAGAGAATCGCTGTCCCTTGCGCCGCCAGAGAGCGCACCTCGGCCTTAAGCACATCTTGGCTTACGGGGTCTAAGCCGGAGAATGGCTCATCGAGGATCAAGAGTCTTGGTTCATGGATAATCGAAGCGATAAACTGTACTTTCTGTGCCATACCTTTTGAGAGCTCTTCTACTTTGGCTTTGCCCTTCTTAGATAGGCCAAACCTCTCTAGCAGCACTTCCGCTCGCTGTCTGGCTTTGTCGAGCGGGTAGTTCTTCAAGTTTGCTAGGTAAAGGATTATATCTAGCACCGGCACGTCCTTGTATAGACCGCGCTCCTCCGGCAAATAACCAATGAGGCGGCGGGCGGTACTGTTCTTAGCAAAGCTAAAACTTATCTCGCCGCTGTCCGGCAGAATTATGCCGAGTATGCATCTAATCGTAGTTGATTTGCCGGCGCCATTCGGCCCGAGCAAGCCAAAAATCTCGCCACTCTGCACCGTAAAAGAGAGGTCACGTACGGCCTGAGTCTGGCCAAAAGTCTTGTTGATACTCCTTACGCTGAGTAGTTCGTTCAACGGCATCAGTCCCTTCACTCCTAGTTTTCCACACCACATACTATTACGCAAGGGAGAGCGCGGAGTTCCGAAGCAAAAAGCTCCGTCCCTTTTGCTTCACCTTTTGCTTCAGCAGACAAGGGCGGGAGGCTTGACGGCTGCCCGCGTGGGGCTTTATACTAGACAAAAGTGAATCGAGGTTCGCTAATGCAATACCAAAAGGAAGAAGT
>CAYGHR010000079.1:0-7222 GCA_964349715.1 uncultured Peptococcaceae bacterium | reverse complement strand
ATGGAGATAGAGATATCCCATCAGTTGATGGCCTTGTACGAGTACTTGCGCCGCCGCATGATTGAGGCTAACATCCGCAAAGACGCGGGGATAGTAAAAGAGTGCCTCGACATGGTCACGGAGTTGCGCGACACATGGGCAAAGGCGGTGAAATTAAGTCGTGGGCAAGTTGGGTGAACTCAGAGACTTCTCTGCCCTCTTGGCGTTGCTCGACAGCAAGCGCGAGCTGGTGGTTCGTTTGTTGGCGCTAACGGCTGACATTGGCGGCGTGCTCGCGGGTGAGGACTTCGATAAACTGGACGAGCTCTTGGAGGAACGACATCAGTGCATGAGTAGCCTTGACACCCTTGGCTCCAAGATAGACCTAGCCTACCTTGAAGTGCGCCCCTCTCTTTCGGCAGATGGCGGCAGGATTTTTGGCCTGAGGGAAGGCGAAATCAACGGCATGATGCGGACTTTGCTGGATGAGGACCGACGCGTCCACATGAACTTGCAGGCAGCCATACAGACAGTGAAACAGAAATCAGACGAGTTAATGGTGCAGAAGCGAGGTCTCACGGCCTACGGTGAGTCACAGCAAACGCAGAGTGGGCTGCTAATTACCGAGAAGAAATAGGAGGCGACCCCAGTGAAAGTACAAGGCACCGAACCCGTTGTATTGACCAAAGTCGTCGATATGGCTGCCCGGCGCGAGGTAAGGGACACACAGCGCTCGACCATTGATATGAACCTAGGCGGGCGCCGCGATACAGCTCACGCGCGACAAGACGTTGCCTCGACACCCGAAGCGCAGACCTATGACGATGCGATTTCGCGCATTAACGCCACCATGCAGGCACTTCACATCCGCCTTAAATTCGAGAAACACGAGTCGTCAGGGGAGTTTTTGGTGCGCATCATCAACGAGGAAAGTAACGAGGTTATCCGCGAAATCCCGCCGGAGCGAACGCTAGATATGGTGGCTCACTTGCAACGCTTGATAGGCATAATTTTAGATGAAAGAGTCTAATCTTTTTGGAAGAAATCCGCAGTATTTTGCTGCGGATTGATTTTTTTGCAGGACTTTTGGCGGGAGCTGTCGAATGGACACTACACATGTCACAAGGAGGTGGGCCATGCGAGTCAGTGTCATCGACCTTCTCTCACGCGCCATGGATGCCGCAGCGCTCAGGCAGCGAGTCGTGGCCAACAATGTCGCCAACGCGAACACCCCCGGCTTTAAGCGCAGTTTCGTGTCCTTTGAGGAACATGTGCGAGATGCCTACGCGCGCCGCAATGTTACACCTGCGAGTTTGCAGCCGCGCGTGTCTACCGACACGAGCACGGCGTTACGTGAAGACGGCAACAACGTAAGTGTCGATCACGAAATGGTGCTCATGGCCGCTAATGCTATTCAGTTTCAGGCGTTGTCGCAGCAGCTCAGCGACCGTTTTTCTATGTACCGCTACGTCATTAACGAGGGGAGGCGATAATTAGTGAAGGTCTTTTCCACGATGGCCATCAGCGCGTCGGCGCTTACCGCCGAAAAGCTACGCATTGATGTCGTCGCGCAGAACGTAGCTAACATGAACACCACGCGCACGCCCGAAGGCGGCCCTTATCAGCGCCGCCGCGTCGTCTTTTCCGAGCTGTTGACAGATGCTTCCCGCCACCGCTTTGTGCGGTTGCCAAGACAAGGCGCGCGACAAGGGGTCAAAGTTTCGGCGGTGCTCGCTGACGAGAGACCACCTCGCCTCGTCCACGACCCTGATCACCCCGACGCTAATGAGGAAGGTATGGTCGCTATGCCGGACATTAACATCGTCAACGAGATGGTAGACCTAATGACGGCGAGCCGCGCCTACGAAACTAACGTACAGGTGCTCAATGTCACTAAGTCCATGGCCCTTAGGGCGCTAGAGATTGGCAGAGGGTAGGTGTGAATGTGATAAAAGCACTTCCGCCTATTGCTCCGCTCTCCCCATTGCCTCCGACAGCTAAGGTTCCTGCCAACCAAACAGAATCGCAGAGCTTCGCTACGCAGCTAAGCGATGCCTTAGCACAAGTTAACGAGCTGCAGGTAAAAGCGGACGAACTGGCCAAGCAGCTTGCGCTCGGCGAAATACAGGACGTACATCAGGTTACCGTGGCCATGGCGCAAGCGCAGTTGTCGCTGCAGCTCGCAGTGCAAGTGCGCAACAAGATGGTCGAGGCCTATCAAGAGATAGCCCGTATGCAGGTCTAGGGGGGATGTGAGTGCAGATGTCAGACCAAGTCGCAACGTGGTGGGGAGCACAGGATGCGCGTCGCCGCAGTCTCGCGGTTGTGTCGGGGCTAGCCCTAGTAGTTGTGCTAGTGTCGGTCGCCTATTACGCTACGCGCGTTGAATACGCTCCGCTTTTCTCCGGTCTCGATCCTGACCAGGCCAGTTCTATAGTAGAGGCTTTGCGCCAGGAGAACGTCCAGTATCGCTTGTCCGACGGGGGCACTACCATTCTTGTCCCTAGCGCTCAGCTCTACGACGTGCGTATCCGCGTGGCCGGCGAGGGGCTGTATAACAGCGGGGTGGGTTTCGAGCTATTTGACCAAGTGCAGCTGGGCATTACAGATTTTGAGCGACGTCTCAACTACCAGCGCGCTCTGCAAGAAGAATTGCGGCGTACTATTACCCACTATCCGGCCGTTGATCAGGCTCGTGTTCACCTCGTAATCCCTGAGCCAAGTGTGTTTACGCAACGAGCTACCCCCGCCAGCGCTTCCGTTACGCTGCGGCTCAGGCCGTTTCAAAGTCTATCGGCCGAACAAGTCAAGAGCATTGTGTATTTAGTGGCTCTCGGAGTGCCGAATCTACAACCCGAGAACGTAGCCATAGTCGATGTCGGCGGACGGATTCTTACCGCGGGCTTAGGGTTAGGCGGAGACAGCGAGCCGCTGGCTCTGCGGCAATCTGAACGCCAACAGGACTTTGAGCGAACTTTAGAAGACCGCCTAGTGCAAATGTTAGAGCGCATTCACGGGCCGGGGAAGGCGGTGGCTGTTGTCACTGCCCAGATGAATTTCGACGCCGAGACTGTTACGCGCATTGTCTATGACGCCGAGGGACAAGTCATACGCAGCGAGCAAGTGCGCGAGGAAGCTTTTACCGGACCGGCGGGAGCTGCGGGCGGTGTCGCTGGCACCGGCTCCAACATCCCAGTGTATCCCACCACTCCCGCAACAGGCGAGGGGACGAGTACATATGAGAGCACTGACCGCACGGTTAACTACGAGATTGGCAGCACCGAGACTACCGTAGTGATTGCGCCGGGGAGAATAGAGCGCCTGTCTGCGGCTGTATCCGTGAACGCGCCCTTGACGGCTGAGGAAACGACGAGGCTAGAGCAGTTAGTGCGGGCGGCGCTCGGGTTTAGCGCCGAAAGAGGCGACACGGTGCACATTAGCGGAGGTCCTTTTAACGAGGACCACTTAGCTGTGGCCGCAGAGCAAATGGCTGAGCTGGCCAGGCAAGAGCAGCTTCAGACTTACATTCGTTACGGCGTTATGGGTGCCGGCGGGCTACTTGGCTTTATCTTCCTAATGGTGCTGGTGTCGCGGCTACGTAAGTCGCGTTTTGAATTGCCGGCCACGGAAGGCGTGCAGTTGATGCCGCTGAAACAGGCCTTAGCCGAGGCAGCCGCCGCCCGCTCGAGCGTAGAGGTCAATGCTGCGCTCGAGAAAGTAAAGGAGCTGGCTAAGCAGCAGCCGGAAGAGGTTGCTCAATTGGTGAAGGCATGGTTTAACGAAGGGTAGGGGTAAGCTTGGCCAGAGAAAAGCGCGTCACAGGGATGAAGAAGATTGCAGCGCTCCTTATATCTCTTGGCCCGGAGCTCAGCGCAAAAGTGCTTAAGCTGTTGCCTGATGAAGACATCGAGGTCATCTCAGCCGAGGTTGCCAACACGACGATGTTGGAAGCGGAGTTTCGCGAGCAAGTACTCGATGAAATGATACAAATGTACGAGGCCAAGGGGTACATGCTCGAGGGGGGCGTGCGGTACGCGCGGGACGTACTAGACCGCGCCGTAGGTCCGGCGAAGTCGGCCGAAATCATGCGCAAGCTGACCGAAGCTAACGCTGTCAAGCCTTTTCGCTTCGCCAAGAAGGTTGAGCCTAGGCAGCTCGCCGGCGTCATCAGCGAAGAGCACCCACAGACCATAGCCCTAATTATCTCCTATCTGGAGCCGGACCAGGCTGCCGCCGTCCTATCTCTCTTGCCTAATGAGCTGCGCCCCTATGTCGCGCGGCGCATTGCCACTATGGAGCGAGTCTCGCCCGAGGTCTTAAATGAGCTGGAGACGGTTCTTGCGGGTAAGTTTGACTCCTTCTCAAACTACGATTTTGCGGCTGCAGGCGGTATCAAGTCCTTGGTTAACATCCTCAACCGCGTGGACCGCGCTACGGAGAAGATGATTTTTGAACAGCTTGACCGTGACGACCCTCCCTTAGCAGAGGAAATTCGCAAGCGCCTGTTTGTCTTTGAAGATGTCATTATGCTCGACGACGGAGCCATCCAGCGCGTAATCCGCGAGGTCGATTCCAAGGAACTTGCGCTAGCCCTGAAGGGTGCCGGTAGCGAAGTCAGCCAACGCATCTACAAGAACATGTCTAAACGTGCGGCCGAGATGCTCAAAGAAGACTTGGAGTTTATGGGTCCCATTCGCCTGCGCGATGTGGAAGAAGCCCAAGCGCGCATCGTCGCTGTAATTCGCAAACTCGATGAGGCAGGGGAGATAGTTATAGCTAGGGGTGGCGAAGATGCCATCATTGTATAAGCGGGAGACGGGTACCCCTCTACATAATACTAGGCAAGTCCCGGTGAGCGCCGTAACGGTGCCGCGTGAGACGTCTGACGGCGAGTTGTCAGAGCGTATCGAGGAGCTTGTAGCGCAGGAAATTGCCCGTCGTTGGCAAGAGGCTTGCGCTCGGCTGGAAGCAACGGAGGGGGAGCTAAGGCGCGCCTTGGCACTTGAGTCACAAAGGACATTAGCCTCTGCGCGTGACGATGGCTACGCGCGCGGGTTAAGCGAAGCACAAGCCGTGCTACAAGCAGAAATGGCAAGGGTACGTGAAGCCTACGTGCAACTAGAGAGCGACAGGCTGGCCTTTGTAGAGGGCTGTAAGCGGGAAATCGCCGCCATGGCGTTGCGAATGACCGAAGCGATGCTCCGCGCGGAGCTAAACACCAACGACAGTGCACTGCTTGCGCTATTCCACGGCGCGTACGAGGAGTTGGTGGCGAAGCGCAAGGTTTTCATTTTTGTGCATCCCGAGAAGCTGTCACAAGTCGAGGCGCTGAAGCATCTTTTGCCGCTACCAACAGACCGCCCCATACATATGCGCTCCGACCGCACGCTTGACAAGGACTCCTTTAGAATCGAAGACGAACTGGGTGGTGTGCGCTACGACCTGCCCGAGGCCCTACGGCAGCTAGAGACCGAGGTGAGCGATGGCGCAGTATAGCTTTGACTTTAAGCGAGTACTTGCTCGCCTAGAGGAACCTCGGGAATGGAGCACCTACGGGCAGGTGACAAAGGTAATCGGACTTACGGTAGAAACCGTGGGTTGCCGCGCTTCCATCGGCGAATTGTGTCACATTGAGAGCGGCAGCAGCGCCGTGCTGTCCGAGGTGGTAGGCTTTAGCCGCGACAAGCTGTATCTCTTTCCGTTCCAACCTTTGCACGGCGTGTCCCCCGGCTGTAATGTCAGGCCGCTCCGGCGACGCTTGACAGTGCGCACAGGCCCTTTCCTGCTCGGGTCGGTGCTAGACGGACTAGGTCGTCCGTTAGCGGGTGAGGGACCGTTAGGCGAGTCGATGGAATACCTGCTCGATCAAGCTCCGCCCAATCCACTGCATAGGCAGCGCATAGACACGGTGTTAGAGACCGGTGTACGCGCGATAGACCTCTTTCTAACCATTGGCGGTGGGCAGCGCTTAGGGATTTTTGCCGGCAGCGGCGTGGGCAAGAGCACCTTACTCGGGATGATGGCTAGGGGCAGTACCGCTGACTGCAACGTCATTGCGCTGGTAGGCGAGCGCGGGCGTGAAGTGAGGGATTTTCTGGAGCGTGACCTTGGTCCTCTCGGGCTGGCGCGCTCGGTGGTCGTCGTAGCCACGTCAGACCAGCCTGCGTTGCTCCGCATCAAGGCCGCGCTCACGGCCACAGCCATAGCGGAAAGTTTTCGCGACCAAGGGCTGCAGGTGATGCTGATGATGGATTCCGTGACACGTTTTGCCATGGCGCAACGCGAGCTGGGGCTCGCCATCGGGGAGCCGCCGACAACACGCGGTTATCCGCCCTCTGTGTTTGCGGTATTGCCAAAGCTCTTGGAGCGAGCTGGCACCGCGTCGCGGGGGAGTATCACCGGGTTATACACGGTGTTGGTCGAGGGCGATGACTTAAACGAGCCGATTGCTGACGCCGTGCGCGGGATTTTGGATGGCCATGTGGTCTTAACGCGACGTTTGGCAGAGCGGAACCACTACCCTTCCATTGATGTTTTGCAGAGTGTCAGCCGCCTCGCGAATGAGTTAAGCGGGCCGGAGCACATGTCGCTGGTGGCTAAAGCCCGTAACCTCCTAGCGGTTTACCGCCATAACGAGGATTTAATCAATATCGGGGCTTATGTTAAGGGGACGAGCCCGGCTATTGACGAAGCAATTGAGGTTGTACCGCTCATCATGCAGCTCTTAGCGCAGGGGATTGAGGAGCGCTCTTCTTTGGATGAAGCTCTACGCGCCCTAGCTCAGGTGGTAAAGGAGTGATCTTCTGTGTCTAGATATCCCTTAGAGCGATTGCTCGACTTACAGCAGCAGAAGGAGCGCATACGCCAACTTGAGCTCGCACTTGCGGAACGCGAACGACAGAGGCAGGCTACCTCACTCGCCGATATGGAGACGAAGCTCTCTTTAGAACTCGCTTCCCCCGTGCATCCCGACCTCCTAGACCACCGCGCGCGCTTTAGCATAGCTCTCCATCGCAAGATTTGCGGTAAACGAGAACATTTGCGGGCACAGACAGATGCCTGTCACGAAGCGCGAGACGTGCTCCTTAAGGCTAGGATGGAGAAAAAGAAATATGAGGCACACAAGGAGTCGCACCTAGCGGAAGTCAAACTACGCGAACAACGCATAACACAGGCTGCGCAGGACGAGGCTGCCTCTCAGCAGTTCTTGCGGCAACAGGAGGTGCATGTCGATGAAGATTGA
>CAYGHR010000078.1:5073-7351 GCA_964349715.1 uncultured Peptococcaceae bacterium | reverse complement strand
GCGCATTCTCTCATGCTACAATAGCCTTAGCATCACCACTTGGAGGTTTGAACGTGGGTTTGACTGAACTAGAGAGGCTGATTGAGCCTAGCACCGGGTTTTTGGCTAACACCAAGGATTTTGAGGAGGCTCGGGCTGTTATCCTAGGCGTCCCGATGGACTACACGGTGAGTTTTCGCCCCGGCAGTCGCCTAGGCCCACAGCGCGTGCGCGAAGTGTCTTATGGGGTTGAAGAGTACAGCTTTTATTTAGATAGGTCCTTGTTTGACCGCAACTACTACGACGCGGGAGACCTAAGTCTACCCATAGGCAATGTGCCCGCTAGCCTAGAGATTATCCGTGAGGCGGTGCGGGCGGTGCTCGCGTCAGGCAAAATGCCCTTTGCTTTAGGCGGAGAACATCTGGTGTCTTGGCCTATCATCCAGGCGATGGCGGAAAAGTACCCGAACCTCGCTGTCGTCCACTTTGACGCCCATGCGGACCTGCGGGCGGATTACCTCGGCGAGCCCTATTCGCATGCGACGGTGATGCGCCGCGTAGCCGAGTTGATTGGCCCGAAGAACCTCTACCAGTTTGGCATTAGGTCGGGCTCCCGCGAGGAACGCAAGTACGCGGAGGCTCACACTAATACGTTTTTTAACCAGATTCACCCCGCCCTCAGTCAGGTGCTGCCCGAGCTACGCCGGCGCCCGGTGTATGTGTCGCTAGACATCGACGTAGTGGACCCCGCCTTCGCGCCCGGCACCGGCACGCCGGAGCCAGGCGGCTGTACGTCTGCGGAGATTATCCAGGCCATACACGTATTGGGCCCGTGCAAGGTAGTGGGCTTTGACCTAGTCGAGGTTTCGCCCGCGCTTGACCTTGCGCAAATAACGGCTATTCTTGCGGCTAAACTCATGCGCGAGGCAATCTTGAGTTTTGTGCCGGAATAAGGTCATGTATTGGAGTCTCTCCTGAGCGGACCTAAAACTAACCCCGAGCGCAATTGCGCTCGGGGTTAGTTTTTCTTGGTCTATATGCAGGCGTCGAATTTCGCTTGCGCGGCGGCGATGTCTACGGGGCGACCCTGCGCGGCGAGGGCCTCTCCAATCAGTCCTATAGCTTGGCGGAGGGCTCCGGTCGTGACATTCCCCATGTGCCCGATGCGGAAGGCCTTGCCGGCTAGGGACGCTAGGGCCCCGGCGAGCACTACGCCTCGCGCGGTCATGAACTTGCGGAAGTCAAGGTCGACAATGCCCTCGGGGTATTGCATGCAGCTAAGTGTCGGCGCGGCGACGCTTTCATCGGCTAGAGGTACGAGCCCGTAAGTCGATAGGGCAGCGCGGACAGCCCTCCCTAGGCGCAGGTGACGCGCGTAGCGCTGGGGAAGCCCCTCGGCCATGACCAGTTCCATGGCGCGGCGGTAGGCGTAGAGCATATTGACGGCGGGGGTGGCAAAGTACTTGCTGGGGTCCTTCATGATGGGCAGCCAATTGTTAATGTCGGCATAGTACGCGGGGATGCGCTTTAGCTCGGCGCGTGCCGAGAGCGCTGCCGGCCCGAAGGCGACAATGGCTAGTCCCGGGGGCACGCCAATGGCTTTTTGCGAGCCGGTCAAAACTACGTCGACTTTTGCTCCCTGCCCGTAGTCATGCTGCATATCTTCCGCTACGGCGGCGGTAGCGCACACGCCGTCAAGGATAAAGAGCGCTTTGTGCTGTTTTACAAGCGGGACTAGCGTTTCTAGGTCGGCCTGCACGCCGGTGGATGTATCCACATGGGTGACGGTTACGGCCTTGTATGTATTTGCGGCAAGTTTGGCGGCGACTTCGCGCGGGTCGACGCGCTGCCCCCAAGGTGAGGCGATGCTGTCTACGCCGATGCCGAAACTCTCGGCCAACTTAATAAAGCGGTCGCCAAAGAACCCTTGGCTGAGCACGAGGATCTTTTCCCCCGGCGCGACAGTATTGACGATGGCCATTTCCATGGCGAGTGTGCCGGAGCCGGCCACGATAAACACTTCGCCGTCGGTGTTAAACATTTTCCGCGTCATTTCGAGGCTTTCTAGGGTGACTTTGACGACGCGCGGGTCGGTGTGCGCGTAGGTCTCGGATGCGAGGGCTTCGTAGATCTCGTCAAGTACTGGCGTCGGGCCGGGGATGAGCAGCGATTCTTTGTTGGGCATTGTTTGGCCTCCTTTTATTGTGAATTAGTGGTGTGGGTAGCGGGGGTTGCTTTCGGTTAACGGTTAACGGTTAACGGTTGACGGTTAACGGTTAACGGTTGACGGTTAACGGTT
>CAYGHR010000078.1:0-4973 GCA_964349715.1 uncultured Peptococcaceae bacterium | reverse complement strand
ACGGTTAACGGTTGACGGTTAACGGTTAACGGTTGACAGTTGATGTCTGGCGGCTGGCGGCTGGCGGCCCTCCCCCCGTGGTCCTGATTCCTGATTCCTGATTCCTGATTCTCCCCCTAAAACGTCGTCCCACCTGTAAAGTTGCACTTATCGGCTTTGAGGGCGGGCAAGAGGCTCGTGAACGTGCCCCACCAATCGCGCTGGAGCTTGCGCTCAGCGGAGATGAGGGATACGTGCGAGAAGACGCGCAAGACGCTGTCGGTCAGGCGAAGGTTCTTGATGGGGTGCTTTATTTCGCCGTTCTCGATAAAGTAAGTGCCGTCGCGCGTAGTGCCGGTCATAATGACTTTGACGGGGTCGGGGCAGTGGGTGTAGTGAAAGCGGGTGATGTAGATGCCGCGCTTGGTGGATTTTACCATCTCGGCAAGTGAGGAGTCTCCGGGCGCCATCACCAGATTGGCGGGCATGCCCCCGCGTGCACGGGAGGCGTGGCCGGTGGAAAGAAGCCCCTCTTTGTGGGCGGCGTAGGAGTCATAGACCACGCCCGTCGCCACACCTTCCTCAATGAAGCTGACACGGCGTTTAGCCACCCCTTCGAGGTCAAACGGCATATTGAGTGTGGCAGTGTTGAAGGCGTCATCCCAAATGGAAATGTTCTCGCCTACCACCCGCTCGCCAAGTCTACCGGACAAGAAGCTTCGCCCCTCCTGTAGGGATGAGGCCGTAAAGCCGAGGTAGCCCAGGAAGCGAATCATGTCGCTTACGGCGTAGGGCGTGAGCACCACCTCGTACTCGCCGGGAGGCAGCTCCCGCGCGTGTTCGCTAAGACAGCAGCGCTCTGCCGCTTCTTCACCTAGCGCCTTAGGGTCGATATCGGCAATGTCGCGGCTGAGAAAATCCGCGTACCCGGTTCCGGTGTGCTGAGGCGACATCACTACCGTGCGCAAATAGGCGGTGGTGGAGCAGTTATAGGCACGGACGCCAAGCGAGTTGGCTACGGCTATCTCATTGGTTTCCGTAGCGAAGGAACCGTATGCTCTAAGATCTACCGCTCCGACCGTTTGCGCCAGTACGTCAACGGCTTCGGCACGGCGAGCGGGCGAGCACTGCGCTGTTTCCGGGTAGAAGGTGCGCGAGGTGACAAAGGCGGTAGGGGCCGGCAGCGACACGAAATCCGGGTCGTCGGATTGCAGTTTCGCCAGACGCTCCGCCACGCCGAGCGCGCGGCGAATGTCGGCCATGGCCGTGGAATTAACCGTTGCTGTCCCGCACTTCTTGCCTATAACCACGCGCAGCTTGAGGGCCATGCTGTCTTTCACTAGGTTTTGGTGGATAGTGGAATCTGCGAAGCGCGTCAGCGCCAGACGGTCATGTGTGAGGCGCGCCTCGATGGGACCTGACGCGGAAAGCCTAAGGACGCGCTCCAGAAACTCCATCCCTTGTTCTTTGCCGACCATTATTTACCCACCCCCACACGCACGTCTCTAAAACGCGCGGGTGCCGCCCCATGAGCCACGTGGGCGATTTGCACCGGCTCACCCTTAGCACAGCTCGGCATGCCCCACAGCTGCCACTCGCCCCGCCCTTTCCCGGCGATGGCGTCACAGGCCGGCCAGAAATGGGTCGTCATATCTGTGTAGGCGGGATTCTTAAGCAGGCGCGTGACGGCGCCGTCTTTAATCTCGTAAGCGTACTCGGTGCTAAAGTGGAAGTTAAGGCGTTTGTCATCGAGCGACCAGCTCTTCGGGCTCTCCATGAAAATGCCGTGCTTGGTGTCCTTAATCAGCTCGTCGAGCGTCCAGTCGCCGGGGTTAAGACTGATGTTAGTCATGCGCACCAGCGGCAGATTCGTCGCGCCGTCTGCCCGCATCGCGCCGTTACTCGCCTGCCCGAGGAGAGGCGCGGTCTCGCGCGAAGTAAGGAAGTTGACGAACTTCCCACGGTCGACAATGGTGGTGCTTTGTGCAGGCACGCCTTCATCGTCATAGCCAAAAGTCCCAAGCCCCCCCGGCAGGGTGGCGTCCGCCACTATGGTGACCTTTTCGCTCCCGTATTGATACACTTGTGCCATCTGTGGGGACAGGAAGCTGGTACCGGCGAAACTTGCTTCGCTGCCGAGGACGCGGTCGAGCTCGATAGGATGGCCACAGGACTCGTGTATTTGCAGTGCAAGCTGGGAGGAGCCGAGGATAAGAGTGGTGTCAAGGACAGGGCAGGTGTCCGCCACGAGCAGCTGCTTAGCTTCGGCGGCGAGACCGGCGGCAAGCGCCTTCAGGTTAAGCCCCTCCACAAACTCGTAGCCCGCTTGGGCATAGTTGCTGAAGCTCCGTCGCTGCAGGTCGCCTCCCCCGGCGGCAGTAGCGGCGATGCTGGCCCCTGTCTCGTAGATGGTCTGCTCAATGTCACTCCCCTCGGAGCTGACAAACCACTTGCGCTCGCAAAGCGACAAAAGCGAGGATTCAGCGACGCGAATGGCCGTATCGGCGCGCAACTCGCGGTCAATGTCGGCGAGGAATTCTAGCTTGTCCTCGAGGGGGATGTCGAACGGGTCTCTCTGCACCTTGGTGCGATAGGTGTCCGTTGCTGCATCGAGCGGGGCAAAGCTAGCGGGGGAAGTCCTTACCTTGGCTGACGCGCGCGCGACGGCGACGGCTTCCGCGGCGGCGTGCTTAAGCTCGGCCTCGGTGGTGACGCTGCGACTGGAAAACCCCCACGCGCCGTTAACCATCACGCGTATCCCAAAACCCTGCTCTTCCTGCAGGGCTAAGGTTACGACTGCGCCGTTCTTCATGCTGAGGGGCTCACTCTTGCGCTCCATGTAGCGCACGTCCGCGTAATCAGCGCCAAGCCGCTCTGCTTCCCGTATGGCAATTTGCAGTAAGTCTTGCATACGCGTTCCCTCCTCCAAAATGTGAACCGCCGTGAAGACTGCACGCTGGCATATAATTCTACAGTCCGGGCGCAAATCCTTCGCCTGTAGGAACTTTTCTTTGCAACTCTCTTTGACCGTGATAAAATTGGCGGGACTGGGCATCGACCTGAAGGGGAGGATAAGCGTGATTAAGGAGATAAAGGCAGGAAAGCCCTTAGTTCACCCGGAGGCTTTTGTAGCCGACGAGGCTTGTGTCATTGGGAAGGTGCGCATTGGGGCGCAGACGAGTGTGTGGCATACGGCAGTAGTGCGCGGGGATGTAAATGAGATTTCCATCGGCGAAGCTACCAGCATCCAGGATGGGGCGGTGCTGCACCCGGAAACGGAGCAGCCCCTACGAGTGGGGAGCTTCGTCACGGTGGGACACCGCGCTATTCTCCACGGCTGCACAGTAGAGGACAACGCACTCATCGGCATGGGGGCCATTGTGCTGGACGGTGCGGTAGTGGGCGAGGGCTCGATTGTGGGGGCAGGGGCGGTGGTTAAGGAACGCATGGTCATCCCGCCGCATTCTCTGGTCGTTGGGCTGCCCGCCAAAGTGGTGCGCACGCTAGACGACGCCGCGGTCTTGCACCTTAAGCAGCATGCCTTAAACTATGTGCGCCTATGGCAAGAGAACTACAGATAGTTACTGGTTGTCAACTAGCGCGGCGAGACGGCGTTTGTTGACGATGGCTATCTTGTTTCGCCCCGTGACGACATACCCCTCGTCTTTAAAAACCGAGAGGATGCGTGAGACCGTCTCGCGGGCGATGCCGGCCATATTGGCGAGGTCTTGTTTACTCAGGAGAACTTCGTCTCGCCCTTGCTCCTTAGCTATATGTAAGAGGATTGCCGCTAGCCGCACGGTAGCGTCGCTGCCGGCTAGGATGCGAATGCGCTCTTGCGCGGTGCGGAGCCGCTCGCTCATGATGTGCAAAAAGCGCCAGGCTAACTCGGGATGCGAGCTAAGCAAGGCCCTAGCGTCGGCATTGTAGAGCACGGCTAGCGTGCAGTCAGACCCAGCGATGGCGGTTGCGGGGTAGTGCCCGCCGTCAAACAATACCACCTCAGCAAAAAACTGCTCAGGCGAAACAATTTTAAGCAGCTGCTCGCCGCCTTGGCTGTCCGCCTTTACAAGCTTGACAACTCCTTTTAGCGCCAGCCATACACCTAACCCTAAGTCACCTTCGCTGAACAAGATTGCACCCTTTTGGTACTCATGCACCCTAAGCAGCGAAGCTAAGCGGGCTAAGTCGGCAGCGGGCAATGCGCTAAAGAGGGGCAGCTTCTGTAGCAGCGCCTGTTCTACCACGGCCAAGACTGACCTGCCGGCGCCAGTGCGGCAAGAGGCGGAAGGGACAGTGTGGTGATACTTTCGCCCGCCACTACCTTTACTGCCGTAGGGCAGATACTCGCTATTACTCCCGCACCTAAAGTCATGACTGTACAGCGCTGCGTCACTATTACCTTTATTCCTGCCAGCTCAAGGGGTCGCCCTGTGAGCATTTGTTCGGCTAAAGCCATTTTCGTTTCCCCCTTAGTCCATTACCTAATTATAAGGAACAAAGGGCAAAAAACAAAGCAGCCTGAGTTCCAGGCTGCTTGATTGCACAGGACTATCTTCTCTTGCTGGAGAAGCAATCGCGGCAGTAGACGGGACGACCGGCAGTGGGCTTGAAGGGCACTTGGGTGGGTGCTCCGCACTCATCGCAGGTTACGCTGTGGAGCTCACGGTTCTGAGAAACAGAGCCGCCGTTGTCGCTACGCTTGCGACTGTCGCGACAGGGCTTGCAACGGCTGGGCTCGTTCTGGAATCCACGTTCGGCGTAAAACTCTTGCTCACGCCCGGTAAACACAAACTCCGCGCCGCAGTCCTTGCAATTGAGTGACTTGTCCTGATACATTAGAGAAAATCCCCCCGATAAATTAGATACATTGGCCCTCCTGGGTCTTCCCTGGGCAGGTGAAACCAGATTAGCACAAGTTCATAGACAGTGTACCAGAGTCTACGCCGATTAGCAATATCAAGAATCGACATTGCCAAAAAACTTTTTCTGAT
>CAYGHR010000077.1:2382-8026 GCA_964349715.1 uncultured Peptococcaceae bacterium | reverse complement strand
GCAGATTCTCGCGCGAGTACGTCTTCCCGCGGTGCGCTGCCAACGTAATGAGGATGTCGTACTCCTTGTTGGTTAAGTCCACGGCCCTGCCTTTAACCGACACCCGTCGTTTGACAGTGTCTATAGTCATGTCCCCTACGCTGATGCGGGACTCCTCGCCTAAGGCGCCTCCCCAATCGGCTCGGCGCAACAGCGCGCGCACCCGAGCGACAAATTCGCGCGTGTTAAAGGGCTTAGTCAGGTAGTCGTCAGCGCCTTTCTCGAGCCCTAGGACCTTGTCGACGTCGTCGCTGCGTGCCGTGAGCATCATGATGGGAACTGTGGCCCGCTGTCTAATGGCCTCGCACACCGCAAACCCATCTAGACCGGGAAGCATTACATCCAAAATGACGAGGTCGGGCGCAAGACGATTGAAAGCCAAAAGCGCCTCATGGCCGTCGTAGGCGGTGTGTACTTCGTACCCCTCGTGCTCTAGGCTGAGCGTGATTCCCTTGACAAAGCTGACTTCGTCGTCGACTAACAGCAGCTTATACATGGTCAACCCCCCGTAGGTTAATTATATCGGGTCGTCCGCGCTGCTTCAACCAAGCCTTGCAGGATTGCATGCGTAAATGACGTATTCTCTTCTTAACACAGGGAGAAAGCTAGGTGAGTCGCGTGGACCTAAGGACCTTAGAGCAGGAGAAGCAGCTAGTGCAGAGGGCGCAGCGCGACACGGAAGCTTTTGGTCTGCTTTACGAACAAAACTACGACGCCATCTTTAACTATGTGCTCCGCCGTACGGGCCATGTGGAAACCACCCAAGATATAGTCAGCGAAACCTTCTTTATCGCGCTTAAAGGATTAGCCAAGTTTAAGTGGCAGGGAGTCCCGTTCTCGGCGTGGCTGTATCGGATTGCCATCAATGAGATAGCCGGTCATTTCCGCCGTGTTCGCGTGCGGACGGTTTCTCTGGAAACTATGCAAGAGGAGGGGTTTGAGCCCCTCAGCGAAAGCGATGTGGAGCGCGAAGCATTAGCCTGCCAGGAGGAGCTAGAAAGGCACTTAGAATACCAGGCGGTCAGACAAGCCGTAAATGGCCTACCGGAGCACTACCAAGAGGTAGTGGCCTTGCGCTTCTTTGCCGGCAAGCAGATAGCGGATATTAGCGCAGTACTGGACAAACCGCAGGGCACCGTTAAATCCTTGTTGCATCGCGGCCTAGAAAGACTAAGGCACGCGCTGGCGCAAGCAAAGAGCAATGCAACCTTTGGCGAGACGCCGACTTATGTAGAGAGAGGGAGGGGAGCAAATGGACAGTGAAGTGCGCGACGACAAAGCATTTCTGACGACGCTGGAAGCCGTGCCGCTGCCTAATGTTGATGCCCCACTCTTTAAGGCGCAGCTTAAAGCAAAACTACTCGCCGAAGCGGCAAGATCTGCCCACCCCGCCCCGTCTGTTAGGCCCGCCTGGTGGCGCTATGCGCTGGTAGCGGCAGCCCTGTTGGTAGTACTGGCCTGGCAACTGACGCCTGCGCCCTTGCCCGCTTTGGCCTACATTGAAATAGAAGTTAACCCGTCCGTTCGCTTTACTATAGATAGCCGCGGGCAAGTCATTGGCCTTGAATCGTTAGACGACCAGGCCAGACTCGCCTTAAGCGAACTGAGAGTCCTGAGGCAACCGGCTCCGCAAGCGGTGGCGCAGGTAATGGAGCGCCTCCACCGCGCAGGACTGCTCAATGCCACAAGTCAAGTTTGGCTGGTGGTATCCGCCATAGGCGAGGCAAGGGCTGAGGCAATTAGCGAGCTGCTGGCAATAACCCAGGCCGCCGTCTCCCAGCAATCACAGCATCTACTGGCGACCCCCACAACCGCGCACAGCCTGATTGTCGACCGCGAGCGCTATGAGATAGCGAGGCAAGCCACGCTTAGACCGTCGCAGTACGCGCGCGTGGCAAGGGCAGGGGTGTCGGTGAGTGGCATGCAGGGGCTCGTTCTGGCTGGAACGAGACTTCAGGCGGCAGGCAAAATCACCGGCGGGCGCCTGCGCGAGTTTATGGAGTTGGTCGCGGAGCTCGTGGAAGCAGGCTTGCCGGAGGGTGAAGCACTGCAACTGGTAGAGAGCATGCTCGCCTCCGGGCAAAGCGTGCAAGGGCTGGGCAAGAGAATTGAGAAAGTCGTAGAGCGGATAGAGGAAGGGCTTGCCCTAAAAGAAGCCGTGCGGGAACTGCGCGAGGGTGAGGGGAAGGCAGATGACAGGGACGATGACGAGGACCGCGATGAGGACAAGGACAACGAGCGCGGACAGGACAAAGAGCGGGGGCGCGAACGCGAGGATGAGCGCGGGGGCGGGCGCGACAACGAGCGTGACGGCGAGAGCGAGGACGAACTGGAGCCCGAAGGCGAGGACAAACGCGAGGGCCAAGGCAAGGGCGACAGGGGACACGGAGATTAATTTTCGCCGGGACTGCAACCTTTAGCCGATACCCTGCTTATGAGAGTAAGAGACGTGCGTCTCAATAGTTTGAAGGGGTGAAGGCCATGTTCCGGGGAAAACTGAAATTCCTTGTTCCCGTACTTGTAGTCACATTGATAGCATCTAGTCTTATCTGGGTATACCGTGCCCGACCTGCTTTTGCACACATTACTTTGGAGGTTAACCCTAATCTCACTCTCACCGTGGACGCCAGGAACCGCATACTAGCCGTTGAGCTGGGAGAAGGCAAGGCGCAGGAGCTTTTCGCCGACAAGGACTTCCGCAACATGCCGCTCGAGGCCGCGCTCCGGCAAATCGCCGCCAAGATTGAAGCCACCGGTCTCCTTACCCCTGAACGGCGCGTATTGCTCACAGCTCATCCGGCACTGGGGACTCTCCCGGAGCAACTGGCCCCGCTGATGGATAAGGCTCAGGCCGTCATGAACGTACATATCAAAGAGATGGAAGCACCCGTGCCGGTGGAGACAGTGGTTGTGTCAGCGCCACTGAGCGAGGCGGCGAGGAAACTCGGCGTATTACCGTCCGTCTATGCCGAGCTAATCACCGGCGGCACCTCTAACGAGGCATTGGTGGCTCTCTTTGCACAGTTGACAGGCGAGGGCATTACGGCAAAGAACTCCCGCAAAGAAATCCGCGATATCGCTGAAAGCCTGCTCGACATGCGCGAGGAGGGCATAAGTGAGGCGATGGCTCTGCAGGTGCTGCAAAAGGCGATAAAGGCCGACCCAAAACTACGCGAAGTCACCACCATCGCTTACGACTTTATTGATTTGATGCAAAGCGGGTTTACCGCAGAAGCCGCTCTAACAGCCATCACTATGGCCATTGCCGCTGACCCTACCCTGCGCGAACACAGCACAATTACCGCGGTGCTCACCCACCTGAAAGAGCAGGGCTTGTCTGACACCGATGCCACTCTGCGGCTGCAGCAAGCTATCGCGGCCGACCCGACCCTCAGGAGCCTTGACGACTTAATAGAAAAGGGCCCTCCCGGCACACGCGGTCGAGCCCTAGGCAGAGACAAAGACAAAGAGCAAGACGACAGGGACGACAAGGATAACGACGACGACGAAAAAGATAGAGATGACCACGACGACGATACCGATGACGACGATAAAGACGACGATGACGACGATAAAGGCCGTGGCCGCGGTAAGGACGACAACGACGATAAGGACGATGACAAAGACAACCCGGGAAAAGGTAAGGCGCGCGGTCGCTAACGGAACTGCCAGGCAAACACTAGGGGCCCTGCGGGCGAAGCGGGGCTTCTTTTTCTTTCCATTCACAAGCAAAACACTATTGACATCCACAGTTTGCCTTGTTAAAATTAAAGCCGACATTACTAATATTAAGGGGCTGATGCGCATACATGAGCATGCTAGAGATTCATAACCTCAGAAAGACTTTTATCGCTAAGAAGCAAAAGGTCTTGGCAGTTGACAATGTGTCCTTCGCTGTGCAACCCGGAGAGATGGTGGGGTTGCTAGGGCCTAACGGAGCCGGCAAGACAACAATCATCAAGTCAGTCCTTGGCATCGTGGAGCCTGACAGTGGCACGATTAGCGTGAAGGGATATGACCCGTCGCGCCAGCTAAGACAGCTCCTCTCCCACACGGCTGCGGTGCTTGAGGGCAGCCGCAACATCTACTGGCGTTTAAGCGTGTGGGAAAACATCTGCTTTTTTGCTGGGATTCACGGCATATCTGTAGCTCAGGGCAAAAGCTATTTCGAACATCTGTTGGGCACCTTTAACCTTAACGAAAAACGCAACAGCGAAGTGCGACTCCTGTCCCAAGGCATGAAGCAGAAAGTGGCGATCTGCTGCGCCCTCGCCAAACAAACCTCGCTTGTCTTCCTAGATGAGCCAACCCTTGGCCTCGACGTGGAGACCTCGTATGAACTGCGCGACGCACTGCGAGAACTGGTGCAAAAAGAGCGCCGCACCGTAGTGGTAAGCAGCCACGACATGGACGTCATTCAAGACATCTGCCAACGCGCAGTTATCGTATCCGGCGGCAGAGTAATTGCCGACGAGAAAATTAACGACCTATTGGCGCTCTTTGAGAGCCGCACATTCAAGCTGGTGATTGCCGGTGTGGATCACAAGGATCTGCTGGCCGCGCTAAATCGCATGTTCCCCCAACTGACTCACACCAAGAACGACAGACAACTGCTCCTCACAGCAAATCTGCCGCAAGCTAACGACCTGTACGCGCTCATCGACCTCTTGCGTGAACACGGAGCCGAGCTTGAAACCATTAACCAAGAGGCCCCCGACTTAGAAAAAGTGTTCGTCAACTTGGTGCGGAAGGAGAGAGAGCGGTGCAACGGTACTTTGTAGCTATGCGGGCCATGATTGCGCGCAACCTTATCAACATGCGGCGTTACGTGTTTAACACCATATCGGGGTTAGTCACGATGTACATAGTCTTTATGCTTCTGTTTATGGGGGTGCGCGGCATCGGCGGCGCGGCTTTAGCAGGCGGCACAACACTAGAAGGGTTAGTTGTGAGCTACCTGGTGTGGGTGCTTTCCATTAGTGCTTACAGCGACCTTGCTTGGGACCTCAACCAAGAAGCGCAAGTAGGCACACTCGAACAGCTGTACATCTCCCCTATCGGCTTTAACTGGCTAAATGCCTTTAACCTGATTTCGGGGTTAGGTTTAAGCTTTGTTTTCGCCACCGTGCTCTTGACGCTCATGATGCTTACCACCGGCACATATCTTAACCTTGACCTAATAAGCGTCGTGCCGCTGATGATTACGGCTTTGCTCAGTGTCTATGGCATCGGTTTCGCTATGGGCGGCTTAGCACTGATCTTTAAGCGCATCCAAGCCTTCTTTCAGATCTTCCAGTTTGTCTTTGTGGCCTTCCTGGCCCTGCCCCTAGACCGCTTCCCCTGGGCGCAGTTTCTGCCCCTGACCATGGGCGGGCACCTGCTGCGTCAAGTGATGGTCCACGGCACGCGACTGTGGGAGCTGCCGACAACCTCTCTGGCGGTGCTTGTCCTGACTGGGGTTACTTATCTGGCACTGGGCCTCGCCACTTTTGAGTGGAGCGCGCGCATCGCCAAGCGCAAAGGGCTACTAGGCCACTACTAGACTGTTGTCTGCGCTCGACAAAAGCTCCCCCGGCACGAGAAAGCAGTGCCACTGGGGGAGCTT
>CAYGHR010000077.1:0-2282 GCA_964349715.1 uncultured Peptococcaceae bacterium | reverse complement strand
TTTAAGTCATCTTGCTCGTTCTGCGCAGGAGATAGCGCTCGTAGATAATCTCCACCCCGCTCGGCCCTACGATAAACTCCACGGGCACTCTTACCCCGGCATTAAGCGCATAAAACCGCTTAGTGCTGCCGGCCAAATCGTCAACCATCAACGGCGTTACCGTGTCATTGTACTTATCCTTAATTTCTAGCATCAGCATGCTGCCGGCACGCTTTACCACCCCGCGCATGGTGCCTTTGTAGGTTTCGTAGGTGCCGGTGAGCGCACCTAGCTCACGCTCCAGCACGGCAAAAGGCAGCTTAGCAGGCTCCTCCCCGAGCATGAGGGCCAATGCGTACTGCCCGAGTTGCGAGAGGGGATAACCGCTGCCGTTAGCGAGCATCACTAGGCCTAAGTTCTCTTCCGGCACAAAGCCCATAAAGGCCGTGGCCACCAACACCGAGCCGCCATGGTCGACCATGTTGCGGCCGAAGAAGCTAGGTGTGTTGAACAGCCCTAAGGCATAGTACCGCGGGCCGCTCTGTCCTTCATAGGGCAGCGCGATGCGCGCTTGTTGCATAGCCGCTACATGGGCGTGCGACAGAATCCTCTGCCCCCGGTATACTCCCCAGCCGAGATACATCGACACATACCGCGCTAAGTCGTGCACATTGCTGATCAGCGCTCCGTCTGCAGTAAGCCCCCCGTAAGGGTAGGTTGACGCCATCTGCTCTCCGCTGCGGGTAATAACATAGGGCACAGCCGCATCCCTGTCGCCCTCCACCGCGGCCTTGCCAAAGAAGCTACGCTCCATCCCCAGCGGCAGAAGAATATGCTCGCACACGTAATCCTCGTACTTCTCACCGCTGCATTTCTCAATTAGCGCCCCCAGAGCCGCATAACCCTCGTTGAGGTAGAACCAGCGCTCGCCGGGCTTAAACAGAGTCCAATTATTGGCGTCCTGCATAAACGTCACGAGGTCGCTGTAGCTCGCAATCGGCAGCCAATTATCTTGTGCGCCCGTTCGCCCGCGAATCACGGCCTCGGCATAGGCTAGGGCCGGTATGCCGGACGAATGCGTCAGCAAGTGCAGTACGGTCACCCGCTCGCCCTGCGGTCGCACCGGGAACGGTATGTGCATGTCGACGGGGTCATCAAGGCGGAGCTTCCCCTGCTCGACTAGCTGCATAATCGCTAGCGCCGTGAACGATTTGGTCACCGAACCAATGCCATACAGCGTCTCTGTCGTCGCCGGCAGCCCCCGCGCCACATCCTTGTAGCCAAAGGCCCTCGCCCAGATAACTTCCTCCCCTTTTACAGCCAAAGCGGTTAGGGACGGCAGTTTAGTTTCGGCCAGCTTCTCTTGGATAAACCCTTCCAACCTCGCAAACACAACGCCACCTCCTTGTATTGGCACCCTGCGGTGCTAAAGAAAAGAATTCGCCGTCTTTGTATAAGTTCCCTGTACACGGGGCACAACAAGGAAAGCATCCGCAGCTATTCTTGTGGGAGGCGCTATGCAACGAAACAAAAAGTTCAAGAGACTGCCCAAGCATATCGGCATTATTCCCGACGGGAACAGGAGATGGGCTGTCAAGAACGACCTACACAAACAGGAAGGATATCAGAGGGGCTTAGAGCCGGGGCTTGTAGTGTATGAGATGTGCTTGGAACTAGGGATACCAGAACTGACCTTTTATGGCTTCACTCAGGACAACACCAAGCGCCCAGCGGTCGAGAGAATGGCTTTTCAGCAAGCCTGCGTCGACGCGGTTAGACTTCTTTCTAACCGCGATGCCTCTTTGCTCGTAATGGGAGACCATACATCGCACTTCTTCCCACCCGAGCTCCTAGAATATGTCCACAGGAAGCTCTTCGGCAAGGGGCTTATGCACATTAATTTCCTCGTCAACTATGGGTGGAAGTGGGATTTATCTCATCTGGCTGTGAACGCAGGCAGTGGTCGCATTGCCTCTCACGACATCTCCCGCATTGACCTGATCATACGGTGGGGTGGTCGGAGTCGGCTTAGTGGCTTCTTGCCTTTGCAGTCCGTCTATTCAGACATCTACGTGGTAGACGATTATTGGCCGGACTTCAGACCGGAGCATTTGCATAAGGCCTTGGAATGGTATCAAAAACAGGACATCACCTTGGGCGGATAGGACGTCGAAAGCCCCGAGCGTATGCTCGGGGCTTTCTAATTTTATTCCGGCGACGTCCTACTCTCCCGGGGACTTGCGTCCCGAGTACCATCGGCGCTGGAGGGCTTAACTGCCGTGTTCGGGATGGGAACGGGTGGG
>CAYGHR010000076.1:6911-8082 GCA_964349715.1 uncultured Peptococcaceae bacterium | reverse complement strand
CGAGGTGATATCTGTGGATGTTAAAGCGCATATCAAGCATTTAGCCGAGACAATCGGCCCCCGCGGCAGCTGTACGGCGGCAGAGCGCGATGCGGCTCTCTATGCAGAGAGCTATCTTGCAGGCCTAGGTTTCAAAACGGCGCAACAGTCTTTTCGGTCATTGACCACTTTCTCTTGGTTGCACATCTGCTTTTTCTGGTGGCCGATGGTGGCTTGGGTCTTCGGCAATGTCTGGCTCGGTTTCTTGGGCACCGTGCTCTTCTTTCTTGACCTTAACACCATACCCGTTTTGAGCCGACTTTTCCCGACAGGTCGCAGTCAAAATGTAATCGCAAAACACAGCGGGCAGGGCGTTAAGGTGGTCTTGGTAGCTCACCTTGACAGCAGTAAAGCCGGGCTTAACTTTAGCCCGGCCCTAGTAAAAGGATTTAGAACGTCATTTCTCTTGATGGCGTGGTCCTTTATCTCCTCGCCTGTACTCCTAGGTGCCTCACGGTGGCTGGGGGGTTACTGGCGCATCGCAGCACTTATCCCTGCGCTGTACTTAGCTTTTGCCTCGCTGACACTCATCCACCGCGAGTTTTGGAACAAGTACACTCCCGGCGCAAACGACAACGCCTCCGGTGTAGCGGCCGTGCTTGAAGCTGCTGCCCGGCTTAAAGACTATGCCGGGGTGGAGCTTACCGTGCTCCTAACCGGGGCAGAGGAAGCGGGCACCTATGGCATGGCACGGTTTCTCTCACTGCATGGTAGCGACTATCGCGACGCCTATTTCATTAACCTCGATAACATTGGCAGTGGGCGCCTCCACTATATGCGCGGTGAGGGAATGTTTCCGGTCTTTAAGGCCACGCCCGCTTTGATTCAGGCCTGCGATAAAGTAGCCGCGCGCCGCAGTGACCTTGGCGTGACGCCCGGTATATACACCTTGCTGTCGACAGACGCAATGCCGGCCCTTGTGCGGGGCTACAAGGCAGTGAGCTTCCTTGCCATCTCCGAGGCGGGGCTACTACCTAACTGGCATTGGCCGACGGACACGGCGGACAACGTGGACGTGGCTACCGTAGAGAGCGCAGTGGAGTTTGTGGTGGAATTAGTGAGGGGGCTGGGGGAATAGGGATTTGGGAATCGTGACTCAGGGGTTCGTGAGGAATCATGACTCATGAATCGT
>CAYGHR010000076.1:1168-6811 GCA_964349715.1 uncultured Peptococcaceae bacterium | reverse complement strand
GCATCTAGGAGCGCTTCAGCGCTCCTAGATGCTTACACCCTAAACTTGCGCGCGGCCTGATCGAGCCCTCTGCCTAGTTCTGCTAACTGCGCGCTGGCTGCAGCCGTTTCCTCGGAGCTGGCTGCTACTTCTTCGGTAATCGCGCCTAAGTTCTGCATAGAAGCTGAGACCTCATTGGCACTGGCGGCTTGTTCTTCGCCTGCCGCCGAAATACCCTCAACCATCATGGCAATCTCGTTAACCTTAGCTACTATATTGTCGAGAGCTTCACGCGCTCCGCGTGCCCCCGCCGTACCCTGCGTGCTTACCTTCACGGCGGCGTCGATTTGCTCTTGGATGGAGCGAATTAGCCGAGAGATTTCTTGGGTGGACTCACGGCTTTGTTCGGCCAGGCTACGCACTGCATCCGCTACCACCGCAAACCCGCGCCCATGCTCTCCCGCGCGCGCGGCTTCAATCGCGGCGTTAAGAGCGAGGAGGTTCGTCTGGTCAGCAATAGACTCAATCGTGTTGACGATGCCGCCGATCTGCTGCGAAACCTTAACTAGGCCGGTCACGTTTTCTTGTACCGTATTAAGAGATGTTATCGCGTTGCCGATGCGCGTCGCGCCATCTGCAGCGGCCTGCTGTGCGGTTTCGCTTGCGGCGGAGGCGTGTTGCGCGTTGGCAGCAATTTCCTGCGTGGCCGCAGCAAGCTGTTCGAGTGTACGCGTTACTTCCTGCGTGATATTGGCTTGACTGTTGTTGCCCGCAGCCACCTCGGCGATACTGCCGCTGATAAGGCCGGCGCGTTCAGAAACCTCTTGCGCAGAGCTCTGTGCCCCCTTAATCATCTCGCCTAAGTTCTTAACCATCGTCACAAAGGCTCGTGAAAGTGCGCCGATCTCGTCCCCGTCGCGGTCGGCCGCGACAGTTAGTGCTAAGTTCCCTCCCGCGACTTCCTCTGCGCCGCGTACAATCGGCCGGATACGTTTGGCGATGCCGGAAGAAGTCACCCACGCCACCAAAAGCGTCAGTCCTATGGCTCCAACTGTGATTAGCGCGAATGCCAAGACTTTATTATACAAAAGCGACATGACTTCGACGCGATGCTGTTCGGCAACGGCGACAATGTCGAGAGCGGGTACGTAGGTGAGCGCTCCAAAGACCTCCGCTCCCGCATAGTTCACGTAGCTCCCAAAGTACACCTCCGGTGCATCCGGCTGAAACAGCTTTAGCGCTTGCTGCGAGGCCACGGAGGTGCCAATGGCGCGCTCTACAAAACGGCTCTGCGTGATGAACATGCCGTGGCGATTGACTAAGTAGCGCTCATCAGTCTCTTGCGTGGGACTAAAGAACTCAACTAGGCGCTTGTGTTCGGCTAGGTTAATGCCAATAACCACTGCGCCCATACGTTGTCCGCGGCGGTCGAAGACGGGGGCCGCTCCAATAAGCCGCGTAATGCCTTCATTCGGCATAACCTCTAATGCGGTGTTTATCTCTCCCTGCAGTGCTCTTTGGACGTAGCTTCTACCGGCCATGTTTTGCACGCTGCCCAAAGTATTGTGTGTGCTAATACCGGCACGATCGACCAGCATTAGCAGGTCAGCTCCGCCGATGCGTTCTTTGGCTTCCGCGAATAACGTGGCGACCTCCGCCGCGTTCCCGCTCTGCAATGCCTGTGCTCTAGCTAGCAACATGGCATTAGTGCGGGCTTCGTCCACTCGCGCCCCGACAGTCTTTCTTAAGTTCTCTACCGTCTCGCGCATGTTCGTTTCGGTGCTGTTGTTAACGGTGTTGACGATAGCGTTAATGTTCCACGCACCCAATACCAGTGTGGGTAATAGACCTGCGACAAGCATGGCCATTACAAGTTTGGCGCGTAATGATCTAAGCATAAATTCCTTTTCCTCCGTTTCTATATCTGTCCTCTTTTCCAATCCAGAGTATCTTGTCACGCAATTGCTGTCAATACATTCCGCGGCCCTGAGTTTTGCACATAAATTAAAGGTGTTCAGCAGCTTACCGAGAATAAAAGATGTACTATGTGACGCAACAAAAGGGAGGAGCACTATGACCAGCAGGCTGCAGCTTGTCGTTTTTTCGCTGGAGAACGAGCAGTACGGTATTGACACGGCTCAGGTTAAGGAGATAGCTCGCATGGAGGAGATTACGCCCATTCCGCGCTGCCCGCAGTTTATTGAGGGTGTACTAAATTTGCGCGGCCAGATTCTGCCCGTGGTGTGTCTACGTAAGCGCTTTGCGCTCCCCGCTCGCACCGACACATCGGCCACGCGCATTGTGATTGTAGATGCGCAAGAGTTGAAGGTAGGGTTGATTGTCGACGCGGTGACCGAAGTTAACGACATAGCACAGGCCCTAGTTACACCCGCGCCTGACCTTGCGGCCACCACCTTCGTCAGCGGGGTGTGTCACCACGGCGACACCTTGATTTCCCTGCTTGACCCCGTGAGGCTATTCTCCGCCGAACCGCATGTGGGGGTGAGTGTTCTTGGTCAATAACGATTACCTGCGCCTGTTTCTTGATGAGGCCGAAGAGATTCTAGATCGTTTAGCTCTAAACCTTGTGCTGCTAGAAAAACAGCCTACGGACACTGGAATCATTAACGAGGTATTTCGTGACGCGCATACGATTAAAGGCTCTGCGGCGGCGATGGGTTTTACAGAGATGGCTAGCGTCGCGCACCAGATGGAAAACGTCTTAACTCTGCTGCGCGAGGGACAGGTTGCGCCGGGAAATGCGCTCTTTTCCGCCCTTTTGTCTGGGCTGGATGCTTTGCGCATGATTAAGCACGATGTGTACCAGAGCGGCAAAGAAAGTACATATGACCTTGCGGCAGTCAATGCTGAGTTAGCTAAGTTTGTGCCGAGTGTAGTCGAGATGGTCGCGACCGTCGATACAGCGCCGGCAACAGCTGCTGCTACTCACCGTGTGGAGATTACACTGCGTACCGAGACTGTCATGAAGGGCGTGCGGGCGTTCATTTTGCTTAAGCGCCTGCGCGAATTAGGAGAGGTTGTTCGCTGTGAACCGGAGGAGAGAAACCTCATAGAGGAGCGCTTTGAGCTGAGCTTCGTTGTAGAGATACAGACGGAGCAGAACGCGGCCGCCCTAAGCGAAGCCGTCGGTCAAGATGGCGATGTGGAAGACGTGCGGGTGACAGCGCTCACCCCTCTCACCGGCAAACTTAAGGCCAATCAAGATAAGCAGTCGCAAGAACGCGGCGACACCAAGCAGCACTCGGTGCGAGTGGACGTCAACAAGCTAGAGAAACTCATGAATCTCGTGGGCGAGCTGGTGATTGAACGCAATCGCTTGGCTAACGTGGTGGGTAATCTAGAGCGCGCCAGCCGGGATAATCAGCAAGTACAGACTCTGTTGGGGGTATCCGGGCAACTCGGGCGCATAACGAGTGAGTTGCAGCAAGAGATTATGAAAGCGCGTATGATTCCCATCGCGCAGCTCTTTAGCACCTTCCCTAGGCTGGTGCGCGATTTGGCGCAAAACAAGGGCAAGCAGGTAGAGCTTGAGCTCGTGGGTACCGAGACAGAGCTAGACCGCACCATAGTAGAAGAAGTGCGCGACCCATTGATTCACCTTGTGCGTAACGCCGTGGACCACGGTCTGGAGTCTAGGGAAGAGCGGCAAAGGCTTGGCAAACCTAGCCTGGGGCGCGTGGTGCTGGCGGCGTCACATGAGGAAACTAATGTCGTCATTTCTGTCAAGGATGACGGCCGCGGCATTGACAGGGAAGCCGTGGGGCGCAAGGCCCTGAGCCTAGGTCTAGTCACGGAAGAAGAGCTGCGCGGGTACAGCGAGCAGGAAGTGTTTGGGCTAATCTTCGCTCCCGGGCTCAGCACAGCCCGCGAGGTAAGCGACGTGTCGGGGCGAGGCGTCGGTATGGACATCGTGCGCACGCAGCTAGAGAAGCTCGGCGGCAGCATTGAGATAACGAGTGAGCTCCATGTGGGGACCGAGTTGGTTATCCGGTTGCCTCTGACCTTAGCCATCATCCGGGCCCTGTTAGTGAGCGTACAAGGGCGCTCCTTTGCTCTGCCTATTGCCGCCGTCAGCGAAACGCGTAAACTTAGCGTCAAGGAAGTGCGCGTGGTACAACAGAAGGACTGCTTAGTCATACGGGAGCAGATTGTCCCACTCGTTTCGCTGGCTTCGGCGCTAAACCTGCCTAGCGCGGATGCGACCCCGGAGCATTTAGTCATCGTTTTTGCCGGTGCGTCTAAAGTTGCCTTGATGGTCGACCGATTATTAGGTGAGCAAGAAGTCGTCATTAAGCCTCTAGGCCCGTTCTTTGTCGCTAATCGGGAGCTAGCCGGGGCTACGGTGCTTGGTGATGGGAGTGTTGTTCCGATTCTCGATGTGAAAGGGCTGCTAGGCCTTTTGAGACAGCAATGATAGTTTTGCCGAAACGGCGTGTGTTGGTAGTCGATGATTCCGCCTTTATCCGCCAGCTGCTAGTGAGCATTATCAATGCCTGCGGAGATATGGAGGTTGTCGCCACGGCGGCAGACGGCAGCGAGGCCGTACGTAAGGCGCAGGAATTCAAACCCGATGTCATCACCATGGACGTAGAGATGCCGCGCATGAGTGGTCTTGCAGCCCTCAAAGAGATCATGGCCGAACGGCCCACGCCCGTCATTATGGTGAGCAGCCTAACGGTTGCGGGCGCTAACGAGACCTTACAAGCGCTCGAGAACGGGGCCATCGACGTCGTAGCCAAACCTAAGGGGGCCTTAGGTATGCGTGAGTTAGCGGAAGTATTGCCGCAGAAACTGCGCGCTGCGGCGAGCAGCCGCTTGACGAGACAGCGGGGGCAGAGCGAGCGGCGTCCTCACTCCAATCGCCCATGGGCCTATGACCTAGTAGTAGTGGGGTGCTCTACCGGAGGCCCTGCCGCACTGCAGAAGATTATACCGGCTTTGCCCGAGGATTTCCCCGCGCCTGTAGTCGTAGCTCAACACATCCCCGTAGGATTTACGCGCCCGATGGCGCAAAGGCTCGACCAGCAGAGCCGTGTGCAAGTAGTTGAGGCCATGCATCAACAGGTGCTGCGGGCGGGTTGCGTCTATATAGCGCCATCAGGCAGCCACGCGGCAGTAAAGCGGGAGCAGAACCGCGCCGAAATCTCCATTCTGCCGCCTGAATCGAGCTCCTCGCCCTTTCGCCCGAGTGTCAACGTGCTCTTTTCAAGTGCGTTGCCGTTTGCTCCCCGCGTCCTAGCGGTCGTGCTGACGGGCATGGGGCAAGACGGGCTCGAGGGAGCGAGAGAACTCCATCGGGCGGGAGCGGAGATTGTCGCGGAGTCGGAGGAAACTAGCGTCGTGTACGGCATGCCGCGCGTAGTGGTTGAAGCGGGCTTGACGGAACGTGTTTTAAGCCTAGGCGAGATTGTCACGTTTCTTTCCTCACCAGCAAACAGATAGGGGTTGCAGACAATGAAGATTGATGTGAATCGCACTTCGCCCAGCCGACCGATAGACGCCGCCAAAGAGGTAAAACGAGCGGCAGCACCCGCCGTTGCGGCAGGGAATGACGCTATCGTTCTCTCTGCGGCTGCCAAGATGCTGCGCGAGGCCATGACCATCGACGAGCCCTTTGACGCGGCAAAAGTAGCGGAGCTAAAG
>CAYGHR010000076.1:0-1068 GCA_964349715.1 uncultured Peptococcaceae bacterium | reverse complement strand
CCTAGTGGAAACAAATCAGCTCTTGGCGCAACAGAGCCTGGTCTATGCGCGTAAAGTACTCAATGTCCTAGTGGAAGAAGAAGGGTATACAGGGCTTGGACAGAAAAAGGTGCGCCCCGGCAAAAGTGTAGACATGCGAGCGTAGGAGGTGCCACATGCCATCGACATTCTTTGCCTTTAACATCGCGCGGCGCGGCATCAGCGCTCACAAGGCCGCGCTTGACGTTACATCCCACAACATAGCCAATGCCTCAACCACGGGGTTTTCGCGGCAGCAGGCGGTCTTTAGCACCACCACTCCTATGTCTATCGCCTCGATAAATCGGCCCGCGCAGGCAGGCCAGATTGGCACCGGCGTTACCATCAGTGAGATACGCCGAATGCGGGAGGGCTTCCTAGACAACCAGATTAGGCCGCAACTCAGTAAGCTAGGCGAAGCTCGCGAGCGGCATGCCGCACTCAACCATATTGAAGGCCTGCTCATGGAGCCCACGGACTCCGGGCTTAGTCAGGTCTTTTCGCGCTTTTGGGACGCCTGGCAGGAACTAAGCAAAAACCCGACCTCCGGTGCGGCACGCGCGGGAGTGGTGGAAACGAGTGCTACTTTGGCCGGCTCGCTGAACGCTCTGGCCGAACAGATCGAGATTTCACTGGCCGACCTCAGCACCAAGACGCGCATGTCAATCTATGACGTCAACGCAATCGCCAGGCAAGTTGCCGGGCTTAACCGGCAGATTATCGTAAACACAGCTGCCGGGCTTAACCCCAACGATTTGGCAGATCGCCGCGACCTCTTACTGGATAACCTAGCCGAGACGTTAGGATTTACGCAGCTGTCGCAAATAAACGGCGCGATAGATATCGTAATCGGCGGCCGTCACTTAGTGCAAGGCACCCTCTATACCGAACTCACCGTCGACAGCGGCGGTCAAGCGGTTTGGCCGGATGCGACACCAGTCGTCTTCGCTGAAGGAGGCCTCGCCGGCGTGTCGGCGGCACAGGACTGGTTGCGGGATGTGTTCTACTCCCGCATCAACACGCTCAGCATCAACCTCGCCGACCTTATTA
>CAYGHR010000075.1:0-8183 GCA_964349715.1 uncultured Peptococcaceae bacterium | reverse complement strand
GTGCTTTTAGTATAACGCCGACTTGCCGCGCCTTGCGTCGGCAAGTGTGAAAAAAGTGTAGAAAGTCTAGTACGGGGGGTGAAGCAAAAGGCTCCGTCCCTTTTGCTTCACCTTTTGCTTCAGGGAAAGCGAAACGTGAAGCAAAAGGCTCCGTCCCTTTTGCTTCACGCGTTAGCGCGTATGTTGGTAGCGCGTACGGGACTCGAACCCGTGATTCCGCCTTGAGAGGGCGGCGTCCTGACCACTAGACTAACGCGCCGCAGAAAGTGGCAGGGGATGAAGGATTTGAACCTCCACAAACTGATCCAGAGTCAGTCGTCCTACCGTTAGACCAATCCCCCACGTTTGCTTGATCGCAGAAGAATTGTAGCACGCGCACACCTCTGCGTCAATCCGCTACCTAGCTTCCAGCACGCCTGAGTGGGCGTTAACGAAGAATTCGCCGCGCGAGGTGCGAACGCGCCACACGGGAACACCGCGCCAAGTAGGGTCGGCGGTGTCATAGATAGGACTGTGAAAACCATAGTCTATTTTTTGCACGACAAGGGCTCCTGCTTCCCCGGCGTTTTGGCGATGATTGACTAGGCTCAGCACGGCTTCGTAGGCGGACAAGATGCGCCTGGCAGTACCGCTCTCAAAGGCTACACTCAAGCGATGCATCCACATCGCTGCTATTCCCTCGGATTTAACGACCAGTGTGATGTAGCCTGGGAACACGTAGGCGCCGCGAAATCGCTGCAGGTAATCGACGCGAAAACTGCCAGGCTCAAGCGGAGTGACGCCTTCAAAGACAAACCCCGTTTCGCCAACGCGATCGCGCACAAACGCCGCCGCAATGCGCGCAGCCTCTTCCGCGCTAAAGGCAGGGCCCCCCTTAACCGCCTGGTCCTCGTACGAGACGAGCCCCCGCGTGGTCACTACCACCAACTGCCCCCCCTCGCCGCGGTAGCTCACTGTAGCCTCCGTGTTAAGCGAGCCGCCGGCCGCTACGCGCACAGCGCCTTGGCCAAGCAGGTCGCGCGCGATAGTCATTATCTCGCGGTCGGAGTAAGTAGGGGTAGAAAGGAGTGCAAAAGGAGCTGTGGGCCCACGTCGCGGCAGCGCGACCGCGATTTGTACCCCCTTTCCCTCCAGCAGTTCTTTGATGGCCTCGGGGCTTACCGGACGGGCGGAGGCGTCAAACAGCGGTGAAAGATAAAGCTGCGCCGCCAGCACGGCGTTAAGGACGAGAAACGCTATGATGAGGATAGTCTTAGCACGCGGCCAATCCACGGCTCCCTCCCTCCCTTCCTTATCTCGCCTTGGTGGTCATGCGGCGCCCCGTCCCGTCCACAACGCGCCAAGCATCACCGCGCCGTGCAAAGAAGTAGACGGTGTACGCGGTGGACGGGCTTAACCCGCTGGTGGTGCGCGTCATGGAGTAGCTGGGCCCGCCGGGGCTTAACCACTGGTCTCTGTGAACGACCTGGCCATCCCTGCGATACTCTAGCCTAAATTCGGCGTACTGGCTGAGCGCATGGGGCACGCCAATGTCCCATGCAGCTTGGCTGTCGGTGGCGTTAATGAGCGTTATCTGGGCAGAGGGGCCGGCAATAACGTCCGCGGTGAAGGCGTTGACTAAGAACCGCTCCTCGCCTTGCTCGACCACCCACACGGGGTAAAGAAACTCGGTCACGTGGTCAATCTCGCGCTGATAGAACCCCAAGTACATAGCGCTGATGAGTCGCCCCGGCGCTAGGGTCGGCTCGAGCGCACGCAACGCGCTTTCGGCACTGATAACCCTAGTCGGCGATGCGCCGTCTGCGATGGGGCTGTAAAGCGAGCGGTAGTAATAGGCGACCTCGCGTTCGTTGACAGAGAAAATAAGCTGCGGCCCCCACGATACGACGGGGACGAAGTGCACGACTCCCGCCAACGAGAGTTTTGCATAGGGGCGAAACTCAAACTGCACCTGGGCCACAGCTTCGCCGCGGGCCGGTTCGACCTCGGTTGCACGCAAGCGCATATGCTCGGTAAACCCGCCGTGCTGAGCAATGAAGCTCAGCCCTCGTGTCAGTGCTTGTTTAGCTGCGGTCGTTATGTCCGCTGTCGGCACAAACCAGCTTGTCGCTACATACTGCACCGTGCCGTCGGCATGAAGATATACGTGTCGCTCTCCGTCCGTGAGGGATACGCGACCGTCACGTTCACCCACTCGCCTAACGAGCGAGATGTCACTGAAGAAGCTGTTGGCCAGTGCCGGGCTGGCCTGTCTTTCGTGACTGACGAGCAGCTGCGGCCATACCCCTGGGCTGTCGGGGACAAAGACCCAAGATGCGGCACGCGTGCGCCAAGGTGTGGCAAGCGGGCGCAACTTTTGCCCCGACTGCTGTGCCGCCACCCGTTCAAGCTGTCCTGATACCGCATCGCGCACGGCTGTCCCCGGTGCGTTCTCCCACACTAAAAAGCGCGCGGCTTGCGTGTTTAGAAGGTAGATGTGGTTGTTGTGTCTGCTCAGCATGATGCGGTCGACACTGTGTGCGGGTGCGCCGTTCTTAGGCGGTACGCCTATGGCTTCCAGCAGCAGCGTTAGCTGGACGGGCCCGCTGAATTTGTACTCGAGGCTCCCCGCGCGGAGCGCTCGCTCCCACTCACCCTGCGTGCTCACGCGTATTGCGAGCGTGGTCACGGTACGAAGCAGGCTCTGTAGTTCCTCCCAGGTAGCGTCAAAAACTTGGTCGCCGGGGCTAAATGTGCGCGCATGGGGGGTGTCATGAGCGTAGACAGCCACCGGCGCCACTACTGCCGTTAGCGCCGGCGGAGTGACGGTCTCGCGCGCTGGGGGCGGCGGGGGCACAAGATAATGCCCGAGCCACACCTCGCTGCTCATGGTAATGCTTGTCAGCACCAGCACACACAGCAGGAGTGACTTTAATCTCTCTTTCATTGGGAGCCCTGACCTGCATTAGGCGCGTGGCGCGGCAGGAAGAAGTAGATCTCGGTGCCTTGATTGGGCGCGCTCTCTAGGCCAATCCAGCCGCCGTGGGCTTCAACGATCTGTTTCGCAATGGCGAGCCCGAGACCGGTACCACCTAACTCCCTGGCTCTCGCCTTGTCGACGCGATAGAAACGTTCAAAAATGCGCGGCTGGTCTTCTTCCGGAATACCCGGGCCTTGGTCTTTAATGCCGACTCGCACCATATCGCCTATCGGCTTGACAGAGACTGTGATGTCACTGCCTTCGTGGGTGTATTTAATGGCGTTAGACATGATATTGACCAAGACCTGTTCGACCTTATCGGCGTTCGCAAGAACCGCAAGTGGGTCCTCGGGAAAGTCCGTGCGGAACCGGAGATTGCGCTTTTGTGCCGAGAAAGCGAGCTTGTCGGCGACGTCGAGTATGAGTTCGTCCAGCAAAGTAGGACGCATGGTGAGTCTGGCCTGCTGGAAGTCTAGTGCGGAAAGCGTCAGGAGGTCCTTTATTAATCTGTCCATGCGGTCCGCTTCTTCGGATATAGTAGAAAGGAAGCTAGCGGCTACATCCTTTGTGTCTAAGGCACCGCTTAAAAGGGTTTCCGCATATCCCTTGATGGTGGTAAGCGGGGTTTTAAGCTCGTGCGAAACGTTAGCGACAAACTCGCGTCGCATCTGCTCAAGCCGCGCTTCCTCCGTAATGTCCTGCAGCACAATAATCCCCCCGGATACCTCACCGTCGGCGGAATGGAAGGGGGCAGCATAGGCCCGCACGGCGATAGTGTGCGGTGATCTTAACTCTGCCTCAGCGACTTTAGGGCCGCTGCCCCGCAGGAGCCGCGCCATGTCCCCGAGATTAAGAACCTCGAGGATAGCTGCGGAAGACGTCTCCGGGGTAATGCCCAGCATGTCCCGCGCGCGGATGTTAGCGTGGATAATATGCCCGTGCGTGTCCACGGCAATTACTCCATTGGTCATTTGAGTCAGAATGGCCTCTAATTTGGTCTTATCGTTCTTAAGCTCGGTCAGGGTCTTGCGCAGTTCGGCGGTAAGGTAGTTAAACACCTCCGCTAATTTGCCGATTTCGTCCCCCGACTTAACGGTTACCTCCATGTCAAAATGACCGGCGGCGAGGCGCGCGGCCTTACTTGTGACTTCCTGCAGGGGCCGCGTAATGGTTTGGGCGGCAAAAGTGCCAAGCAGCAGGGTAACGCCTATAGCGAGCAACGTGGCATTAAGCAACCTGGCCTGCACCTCTTGCAGGATGCTGTAGGTCTCGTCTAGGGGCTCACGCACGTACACTACAGCGACGTCATCTCGCGTCGCCCCCTGTGTGAGGATGCCGGAGAGGGGGAGCGCTAAGGTATAGAATCTGCGCCCGGTGTTGTCTTCCCAGCGCACCTCTTGGGGCTCCTCGGTGGCGAAGAACTCCACAATCGCGGGATAATCGGGGCCCTGCACGAATAGACCCCGCAGCCTTTCTGCCGCAGGGTTAAGTGAGGTCGCCGCTACCTGACCGGTGGGGCTGACCAACAAGATAATGGCGTCTTCTTGGCGGGCGCGCAAATTGTTGAGCAGAGTCTCGGCGAGCTCCCGGCTGTAGGGACCGCGCCGCATCTCAATCTCAAGCACTCTGACCACGTGCGCGCCGCGGGTGCGTAGCTCCGTACGCGCCCGCTCTAGATAAAAGGCTTCGATGTTGCGCACGAGAAAGAAGCTCACGAACTGCATGGCCACGACGATCAGCAATATGTAGAGGAGCATTAGCCTCCACTTGATGCTCTGGAACATATCAGGCCTCGCGGAAGTAGTATCCGACACCGCGGCGGGTGAGGACATACTTGGCGTTAGCCGCAATGGGGTCATCTTCAATCTTCTCGCGCAGGCGCCTTATCGTCACATCGACAGTGCGGCCGTCGCCGAAGTAATCGTACCCCCAAACTTCTTTCAGCAGATGCTCTCTGTCAAATACGCGCCCGCGGTGCAGTGCCAAGTATTTTAGGAGCTCAAACTCGCGCACGGTTAGCTCGATGGAGGTGTCGCCCTTACGCACTTCGTACTTGATCAGGTCGATGATTAAGCCCTCGGCGACTAGGGCGGAGGCTTCCTGCTCCTCTGCGGCAGAGATCATGCCGCTGCGCCGCAGGTGTGCCTTGACGCGGGCTACCAGTTCACGCGGGCTAAAGGGCTTGGTGATATAGTCGTCGGCGCCGAGAGCAAGACCTTTTACTTTGTCGCTCTCTGCTCCTTTCGCGGTCAGCATCAGGATGGGTGTGTTGGTTGTGCGGCGCAGTTCCCTGCACACCTGAAAACCGTCGAGCTTCGGCAGCATGACGTCCAGGATGATAAGGTCAGGCAGGTGACGAATGGCCATGTCTAAAGCATCTTGACCGTTGTTGGCAAGGCTTACGCTGTAGTTTTCTTTCTCTAGGTTAAACCTAATAATCTCGGCAATAGGCTTTTCATCTTCTACTACGAGGATCTTGGGTTTCATGGCCCCACCCCCCCCATGTTACGTCTTTACATAATCAATTCGCTAGTGTTGGCGAGGTTTCCTCTATCTGTTTGCGCCTATTATCTAAAGAACCTTAAGGGATCTAGATGTCTCCCGCTGGCGATAATCTCAAAGTGCAGGTGCGGGCCAAAGCTCTGCCCCGTGTTGCCGACGAGGGCGATGGTCTCGCCTTTCTCTACCTGCTGATTTACTGATACCAAAACGCGCGACGCATGCGCATAAACAGTGGCGTAGCCTTCGCCGTGCTCGACGCGCACCATCAAACCGTAACCCCCGTTGCGCCCGGCGAAGGACACGATGCCGCTGTCGGCTGCCACAATGGGGGTGCCGATGGGTGCGCCAATGTCTACGCCCGAGTGAAACCCACCCCACCGCGCGCCAAAGGGGGAAGTGATGCGGCCGGTAGTCGGCCAGCGGAACGCGCCCGTACTAAGCGTGGGTGCGCTCTTTGTTCCCCGCGCCACAACCTGAGTCGTGGGTGTGGACAGAACTTGTGTGGAGAGTATCTCGCGGCTTTCTTCCGAACCGTTGACGGTGGTGACGCGAGCCGTGATCTGCTGCGCCCCGCTGCGTCCCGGCGTGCGCACGCGCCGCTCCCAGCTCCATAGCGCGCTATCCGAGACATAGGAGGTTTGGAAGGGGATGGCCCTGTTGTACGTAATCTTTTCTGAGACTTCAACCTGCAGAAAAGGCTCTGCCACTACTAGGTTAAGGGCGGCGCCTACCTGCAGGCGCTCCGGCTTGACAGCCGGATTGGCTGCCTGCAGTACGCTAGTGCGCAAGTTATGCAGCCGTGCAATACTCCAGAACGACTCGCCGCGCGATACGGTGTGAGTAAGGCGGCGCTCGCGTCCAAAGAGGAGCACGTTCATGCCGGCCTCCCGGTCAACTATGGCGTCAAGCCTACGATATGCTTCGGCAATGCTTACATCTTGGCGAAAACGCACCGACTCTGCCGTTCTGTTAGTGTCATTCCTAACAAAGCGACTTTGCACAGCGGCGAGCAAGGCCTCGGCTTCTTCGCGTGTGGCAAGCGCCGCTACCTCTTGGCCATCGACGTTAATCACTGCCGCCTTCATGCCAAACTCGACTAGGGGCTCAAGTTGCTGCCACACCGCGTCGGCGGTGGTGCGAGTAAGCGTGAAGACTAGTCTGTATTCCACTTGACTGGCGAGCCCTACATCGCCGCCGTTCTCCTGCCGCAATTGCTGCGCCCGCGCATCTAGGTGGCCGATTATCGCTTGTTTGTTCCTAACTACGCCGAGGGCTACGCCGTCTAGGCGCACTTCCCAAGCCGCCAATGCCCAGTAACTTGCGAATATCAGAGTACACAACGTAAGTGCAAAGCAAATAGCTATTCGCTTGCGCCGGCGTTCACTCTGCAATATCATCACCTCGCGTAAAAGTGTAGAAAAATTCGCCGCGGGGGGCAGATGTCTGCTGCTGCGGCGAAGTGTGGACTTATGTCAGTGGAGCGGGTGAAGGGAATCGAACCCTCGTAGCCAGCTTGGGAAGCTGGTGCTCTGCCATTGAGCTACACCCGCACGCTCCGGACATGATTATACCACAGGGACTTCGCTTACACAAACTAGCGCGCGCCATGACTAATCAGTATCTCACCTATTGTATGCATGCCGCGCCCCATTGCTAGATTGAGCGCGGTTACGCCCTGGAAAGTTACATTGACGTCAGCACCAAAAGTGCAAAGTAACCCCGCCTCAGCCACATGCTCTGCTAAAATGGCGATGACTAGCGAGGTAGCACCTTCCTCATTCTGAGCATTAGGATCTGCGCCCGCCTCAAGTAACAGATTGACCATGTCAAATTTGCCTTCTTGCACGGCAACCATGAGGGGAGTGAATCCGCCCTCCATGGCGGCCTCGAGATCAGCGCCTCCCTTTACTAAGAGCTCCGCTGCGCTGACGTGCACGAGCTCGCCCACCTGCGCCGCGAGTATCAGGGGGGTCGCACCATTAGGTAGAGCTAGGTCGACGTCCGCCCCACCCGCAAGCAAAGCCTCTACAGTGTGGTAGTTGGCGGTAAACATAGACAGCAAGAGGGGAGTCGAACCATGGTTGTGCTTGGCATTAACTTCGGCACCGCGCCCAATCAGTTTCTTGACCATCTCAGAGTTGCCGTGCACCGCCGCTAAGTGGAGCGCAGTCCATCCATCGGTACCACGCTGGTCTACCTGTACTCCTAGCGACAGAAAGTAATCCACGAGCTCTGCCTGGTTAGCTTCGGCCGCGACAATGATGGGGGTGTAGCCATTTTCATCTGTACTATCCGTGCGCATGCCCGCCTCCAGATACAGCTTCACATGCTCGAGGTTGCCCTCGCGCACGGAATTCATGAACCCTTCTGTAGTGAAGGGTAAGCGACTGCGCCACAGGGTAAAGCGCCCGAGCGGAGCGCACGCGGCAGCAGTGACAACCACCGCCACGAGCAATGCCACGAGCAGAGTGCGTCTTAGCACACTTGAATCCTCCTTTGTTTGGGTAGAGTTTGCGTTTGCCCTTGGCACCTTGTGGAGGGTGGGAGCTCATGTGAGCTCGTACTAATATCTATTCGCGACACATCGGAAGAATCCTTTGATATAAAAGCCGCAGTTCTGTGGTGAAAAATAGAAAAACTCTCGGGCCAAGACCCAAGAGCCTAGATAACACTGGAGCCGGTAGTGGGATTTGAACCCACGGCCTGCTGATTACGAATCAGC
>CAYGHR010000074.1:0-8310 GCA_964349715.1 uncultured Peptococcaceae bacterium | reverse complement strand
CCGCCACGAAGAGCGGCGGAGCCGAGAGTGGGCGCAAAGTTAAAGGGACTTCCCATTGGGTGTCTTTGCCGCATGCGGTAGAGGCAGAAGTGCGGCTCTACGATACGCTTTTCAGCAAAGCAGACCCCGAGGATTTGCCCGAGGGAGAAGACTTCACTTCATGCCTTAACCCCACCTCGCTCGTGGTCCTAAGCGACTGCAAACTAGAGACTTCTCTCGCTGCCGCGGCCCCGGGCAGTAGACACCAGTTCCTGCGCCAAGGGTATTTCTACGCCGACCCCGCGTCTAACTCGCTAGGGCAACCCGTCTTTAATCGCATCGTCGGGCTAAAGGACACTTGGGCGAGGGCGTAGGAGAGTGTCGCATGTCCCTTGTCGCTTGTCGCTTGTGGGGGCGCTCAGCTCTCAGCAAGGAAGGTGGAAAGGTACAAGGAAAAAGGGGGCACCGAGAACCCGTCCTCCACGAAGTGCGTAGTGCGTCCTCTTCTACCAGAAGCTAGGAGCCAGGAGCTAGGAGCCAATAACTAGGAGCGCTTCGCGCTCAGTGAAAGGAGTGTCCGCCATGCCGATAAAAGCAGTTGTAGGTGCGCAATGGGGCGACGAAGGCAAAGGCAAAATCGTCGATTTGCTTGCTCAGCAGGCTGACTACGTTGTGCGATACCAAGGTGGTGCAAATGCCGGCCACACCGTGGTTAACGAGCATGGCAAGTTTGCCCTGCACCTTGTGCCCTGCGGCATTTTTAACCCGCAGACTGTCAACATCATCGGCACAGGCACAGTCATAGACCTAGACGAGTTAGTCACAGAGCTAGATATGCTGGCAAGCCGAGGTATCGGCACGGAGGGACTATATATTTCAGACCGCGCGCATCTATCTGTTCCGTCCTACGCTAGGCTAGAGCGCATGGCAGAGGAGAGCAGGGGTGAACGCAAGCAGGGTTCCACACTCCGGGGGATTTCGCCCGCTTATGCTGCTAAGGCATTGCGGTTAGGGATACAAGTGGGCGAGCTTAGGAACTGGGGACGCCTAGAGCCGAAGTTGCGGGAGCTACTGGCGGCTTGTGACGAACTGATGGCCAAGCTGTATGATTGCGTACCCCCAGCCGAAGACAGAGAGCGAATTGTGGAGCGGTACCGGGCCTACGCCAAGCGACTCTCCCCTTATATTGGCGACACTCTGTCGCTGCTCTCGCAGGCCTACAGCCAAGGCAAAGATGTCTTGTTGGAAGGGCAGCTCGGTACCATGCGCGACCTCGACTGGGGGATCTACCCCTACGTAACATCGTCTAATCCGCTCCCGGGCGGGGCCTGTGCCGGTGCCGGTATACCCCCCCAGCGTATCACTTCGGTGGTCGGGGTCGTCAAGGCCTTTTCTACCTGTGTGGGCGGGGGACCGTTTCCCACAGAGCAAGACAACGAAATCGGGCACTACCTACGGGAGGTAGGGCACGAGTACGGTGCCACAACCGGCCGCCCACGGCGCATTGGCTGGCTGGACGCTCCGGCTCTGCGATATGCCGCCAAGCTCAATGGTTTTACAGAACTTGCGGTCACTAAGCTCGACACCCTCGATGGCCTGCCGACTATTAAAGTCTGTGTCGGCTATAAACTAGATGGCCTAAGCATTGACCACATGCCCCTGACCGCAGACCTCTACCGCGTAGAGCCGGTATATGAGGAGTTGCGGGGGTGGATGCAGATAACTTCGGGTGTGCGAGATTTCGCTTCTTTGCCGCAGGCCGCGCAAGACTACGTGCGGCTGATTGAAGGCTATCTTAGCGCGCCGGCGAAGCTTATCTCGGTCGGGCCGCAACGAGAGGCGACCTTCCTCAGATAATCTGAGAACAACCTGTACAGGCTCATTGTCTGCACCTCCCACATATACTGCCATGAACATGCAGGAGGGGGTGTTTTCGTTGCCGACCAAGAAGAAGCCGAACAGGTCCTTGCCGAAATCTGAGCTCAGCGTAAAGGACGACAGGCAAGCTTACGCCGAAATGGAAGCCAAGTTGCTTCGTCTAAACCGTGAACTGGCAGAGACGCAGGGCGAGATAAGGCAAGCGCCGTCTCGGGAAAAACGCCGTGCTCTGCTTGACCTCGAGGAGGCCATTATCCGCCTTGATCAGCAAATCATTGCCTTTCTTAGGGAGCGGCCCGAACTAGCTGCCCAAGTCAAGCGACCGGACCCCTTGCCGAGCGAAGAGCATTTGAGCGAATCTGAATGGCGCGAGCGTTTGCGTAGCCAGCAAGCGCTACTCGAGGAAAGCCTGCTTGGCAAACAACAGGCCGTGTTTGAGCGCCGCGAACAGGATTGGCACAGGTCCGAACGCCTGCGTCTAGATGAGCAAGAACGCAAGCTCCTCAATGCCCTTGCGGACAGACAAGCGAAGCTTGAGGATGAGTGGCAGATGCGCCGCAAGACCGAAACAGAGGCACAAGCGTTAGCTTGGCTGCGCGCACAGCAGAAGGACATTGCACGGCAGATGCAGGAGGGAATGCTCAGGATAAGGCAGGATCTGCAGATGCGGGAGGCGCAGTGGCAGCAGCAGACGAAGCGTGAGCTCTCCGAGATGGAGAAGGAATGGCGAAAGCAGCGCGGCGCAGAGCTAAATGCGCTTGAGGCGGCTTGGCGCGAGCAAGAGATTATGCACCGCGAGCGCGCCTACCTACGGCGCATGGAGGCAGAGTGGCGCGTCGAGCAGGCAACCGTACTGGCAGAGTTAGTCGACAAATGGAAGGTCGAAACACAGGCCAGCCAGACCGCGGCTGCGTCCGCGTGGCAGCGACAGATGAGCGAGCACCTGCGAGCTGACCTCGTCGGACAGCTCGAGGTCATGGGTAGGGCCTGGCTCAGTGAGCAGTTAGCGTCCAACCAAAGCGCAAAACTAGAAGTAGAGCAAGTGCTAAAACAGTCTAGGCAGGAACTCGATCTACTGGTAGATAGGGCAGCGCGCTCAGTACAAATGGAGTACGTGCGGCAGCACCAGCAGGAGATCGAGCTGCTCGGGCAGGAGCTGCGTGCTGACCTAAAAGCGACACTAGATACAGTGGCAACGAGCCTTGCCGCAGAGCATGAAAAGCGCCTCGGTAACTTGGCGCACGACTATAAGGGCACGTTCGCGAGCGCGCTAGAGCGAGCCGAGCAGGCGCTCCTATCCGTGCACGCCGAGGCTCTGTCGGCATCCCATGCCGAGTGGCTGGCAAAAAGCAGGGGCGAGCTCGTGCATTTGTGCGATACGTTGCGCGAGGAGTACCGAACTGCCCTCCGTGCGCTTGCAGAAGAAATGCGCACAGAGTACCAAGTAGCGCTGGCACAGGCCACCGAACAAGAGACAACGGTGCGCCGCGAGCGCGACAGCGAGCTGACTAGGCGGTTGTCCGCCCACGCGGAAGGGTTCTTGGCAGAGTGGCAGACCTCTGCAGGGGCACGCCTTACCGCGCTAGAGCGGCACCTGTCCGAGCAGTACCGCGAGCATCTGGTGGAGCACGAGTCTAATGTGCGGTCTCTCCACGCAGAGCACCTAGCCAAACAGCATGAGCGCTGGCTGGCACTATGCATGGAGCGCTTAGGAGCCGCTAAGGGGGAACTGGCCGAGGCCTTTGCGGAAGTCCTCTCTGAACTTAAGACCGGCATGCTGGCCGAGTATACCGCCAGTCTCTATGCACTTAAGGAACAAGTGTATGTCGAATATCGCGGACGTTTAGGCAGACTTGCGGACGAACTTGCGGCCAAACAGCGCCAGAAGGAACCGGAGCCTCCCAAAACTCCACCGGTTACTCGCCCTAGGCGCTGAGCGGTAGGGCAAGATGCCCTTAGAACTTGATACTATGAGCTAATGAGGTGGCGCATGCTGACGGTGCTCCTAGTGAGACATGGCGAAACGGACCACAACAAGAACAACATTATGCAAGGGCATCTCGATGTGCCACTTAACGATACGGGGTGGGCACAGGCTAAGAACCTCGCGCGTTATCTCGCGGCGCGCTACCGGGTGGAGCATATCTACAGTAGCCCCCTCATACGTGCGTTTTCCACCGCAGAGACCATCGCCGCCAAACAGCAGTGTAGCATTACGGCGGCAGCTGAACTCAGGGAACTTGACGTCGGTCTCTGGCAGGGACTTACGCTTGAACAGGGTCGCGTCACGCACCCGGCAATCTGGGAGAACCTCCACGTTGACACGCTGTACACGCGGCGACCTAGCGGCGAATCCTATTGGGACCTCTACCAGCGCACTACGGCTTGGCTGGCGAGCATTGTTCCCCGCCACCACACAGGCACCATCTGCCTCGTTACCCACGGGGGATGTGTGCGCACGCTGCTCGCCTATGCTCTGTCCGCACCACCGGAGCTGTTTTCCTTTGCCTCTGCCCTCACGGTAGACAACACCGGCTTAACCGTGCTGCACTACAAACCTACCCCGCGCCATTGGCAAGTGCGCACAGTAAACGCCACTTGCCATCTGCAGGTGGGCGAAGCGTAGAATTTTCGTTTTGCAGCAGGAAAGTGTCGGATTGTGTCGAAGTACGTCGGGATGACTGCGGAGTTGAGCGGGGTGGCAGCTGTGTCGAGAGGCAGAAGATTTTACGTAGCGCTAATTTTCTTGGCGGTCGGCCTACCGCTGTTGGCGACAACAGTGTTGTATGCCGTTTTTTCTTCCCGGATGACGGCCGATGCCTACATAATCGCGGAAAAGCGCGCTAACCGCGTGGCGGGCGAAATCGGTCTTTGGTTTGCGGTAGAGGCGCGCGGTGTAGAGCTCGCCGCAGCGCAGATTGCCTTAATGGGTAAGACGCCGGAAGCCGGCAATATGCTTACCCTACTGCGGGGAGTGCACAGCGCTTCTCCGGCCTTGCGCTCCGTCTACTACGGCACGGTAGATAACCACATGATAAACTCATCCGGCTGGGTTCCGCCACCGGGATGGGATTTGCGGCAGCGGCCGTGGTATCTTAAGGCACAGGCGGCACCCGCGCGCGGCCTGGTGTTCACCGACCCTTTCCTTAACGCCAGCGGTGACGCCATGATTGTCACCGTAGCCAAGCCCGTCTATTCCGCGGAGGGTAACCTCTTAGGCGTAGTAGGGGCGGATATTGAGCTAGGCACAATCGCCAGATTCCTGGTGGACACCCCCATTACCGCGGGCAGCGCCTCTCTGCTCTACAACGGCGGTGCCCTTATCACCGGTGCGCGCGATACTCTAGACGCCCCCTTACTGGCGGAGGTCGAACGTCACCTGCCTTTTGCGGGTGCGGGACAAATGTACATGGGTACGGGAATGCTCCGAGACAGAATGCTCTACGTGCCGGTGCCGCGCGTGGGATGGCATTTGGTGGCGTACGTTCCTTGGGAGGATTTCTTTCCGCACGCGCGTACCCTTTGGCTGTATGTAGGCCTGATCGGCGTATCTGCGGCCGGCCTGATGATTGGCTTAGCATCCTTTTACTACGGACAAGTCTCTGCTCCCTTACTGGCGCTTGAGCAGACCATTAACTCGCTGCACATTCGGGAAGACTGCTTTGACCGTATACCGCCGGCTGCGCGACCGGGGAGATTTGCCGCCTTGGTAAGCAGTATTAACGATCTGTTAGATCGCGCTCAGTCCTATTACCTGGAAGTCCATACCGCCAAGGTAGAAATGGAAGCGATGAACACCCGTCTGGAAATCGCGGTCACGGAAGAGCGAGAGTCGCGCGAAGAACTAGAGATAAGGCAAGGCTACTGGCGTGCGCTGTTTGAGAACGCTAAAGACGCCATCGTAGTGGTAGATATGTCATGCGCTATAACGGCCGCAAACGACGCTTTCCTGCGGCTGTTTGAGTGGGACAGCAAAGAAGTGCTAGGTCGCAACATCGATACGGTTGTAGCGTGCCACCGGTTAGAGGAAGCAGAGTCCCTCTCGCGGCAGCTAGCTGTAGGCATGGCAGACTTCGCTACCACTCGCCTTACCCGTTTTGGGCAGGAAATTGAGGTAGAGATATCTATCGTGCCCATCCGCGCTCTAAACCAAGTAGAAGGTGCCTATGCCATCTACCGCGATGTGCGCGCTCGCCGCACGGCCGAACGCGAGATGCAGAGGCTAAGTCAATATGACCAACTGACCGGCGTGCATAACCGCGCCTACTTTGACCTTACCTTGCGTGAACTAGAACAAAGAGGCGCAGCCCCTATCAGTGTACTGCTCGGGGATACAAACGGTCTGAAGCTTATTAACGACGCTTTCGGGCATGCCTTAGGCGACGAGATGCTGCGGCTTTCGGCCGACGCCTTGCGGTCTTGCGCTCGCCCGGGAGATATCTTAGCGCGCGTCGGCGGGGATGAGTTTGCTATGATTCTGCCCCAGACTACGGAAGAAGAGGCCGAGGCGCTCGTTGCCTGCATTGAGGCAGAGTGCCGGGCTAGGAGCGAAGGGCTTAGGCAGCTAAGCATTGCCTTTGGGGTAAGCTGCAAGTCCACGGCAACCGAGAACCTCTCCCAGCTCTTCATCTTAGCCGAAGACCGCATGTACCGCCGCAAGTTGCGCGAAGGCAAGAGCGTGCGCGGCTCCCTTATCACCAGTCTTATGCAGGCGCTAGAAGAAAAAACGCGCGACACCACCGCCCACAGCGACCGCATGGGTGATTTGGCGCGCGACCTAGCTAAGCGCATGGGGATCTTCGGCAGCGACCTCGATGACATCCACTTGTTAGCTACACTTCATGACATCGGGAAGATTGGCGTACCGGACCACATTCTCAATAAGCCAAGCCAATTGTCGCCGGAAGAATGGGAGATCATGAAGAAGCACAGCGAAATTGGCTATCGCATTGCCGGAGCCACCGTGGAGCTAGCCCATCTAGCGGAGGGAATTTTGCATCACCATGAGCGCTGGGACGGCACCGGTTACCCTTATGCATTAGTGGAAGAGGATATCCCTATGCATGCACGGATTATCGCCGTAGTAGACGCCTATGACGCCATGACCAACCGCCGTAGCTATCGCGGTGCCCTGACGCATGAGGATGCGCTCGCGTGCATCCGCGCAGGGATCGGCCGGCAGTTTTCACCCCCTGTAGCCGAGGCCTTTCTGGCGATGATGGCGGAACTCTCCTAAATACACGCACGCGCCGCGCTCTTTCTCCGTATGATGCAATAGGTCATATTAAGGAGGATGAGCAGTGTCGGGCTACGAGCGCCATTTGTTTGCGGGCGGCAATACGGCTTCTGGGTTTCATTCGTTTTTTGAGCACGTTATCCCACATAGTGCACGTAGGGTATGGGTGATTAAGGGCGGGCCGGGTGTAGGGAAATCTAGGCTGATGCAGAGTATTGGCGAGGTCATGCAAAGGCAGCGACAGGTGGAGTACTTTCATTGCTCCTCAGACCCACGCTCGCTTGACGGCCTAGTGATACCCGAGCTCGGCGTTGCCTTTCTGGACGGCACATCCCCGCATATAGTTGACCCTAAGTTTCCGGGAGCGGTTGACGAGATTGTCAACTTGGGGGACTACTGGCAGCAAGCCGCACTGCAGGCTAATCGCGCGCAGATCGAAAGTCTCACGACCGAGATTGGCCGCCTGTTTCGCCGCGCTTACGGCTACCTCGGCTGTGCCAAAAAACATCTCGACGAGCACGCCGGCTACTATATGGACGCAGGGGCACTAGATTGGACGTCGCTTAAGACTATCGCGCTCCGCTATGAGGAGTTGCTCTTACCGCGAAGTGTCGCTGCAAGCTCCCCACGAGCGAGGCATCTGTTTGCCTCAGCCATTACACCCAGCGGGTTTGTGAACTTCGTGGATAGCCTGATGCGGCGGTGTCAGCGCGTCTTGGTGCTACAGGCCGACAAGGGTGCCGGTGCAGAGTATGTGCTGGAGCACCTTTGTCGTGCGGCAGCCTCCCGGAGTCTGCCGACAGAGGTGTATCACTGCGGGCTAGACCCACAGAGCATCGAGCACCTTTATGTACCGGCTTTGTCACTAGCCGTTGTAACGAGCCGCGCGCCGCACATGTATACCGCCACAGGCACGTGGACGGAGGACCTCAACGCGCTCATAAAGGAAGAGCGCTTAGCACACTGGCGGGGCGAAATGAACGTTGTTCAGGCGGACGGCAAACGAGCCTTGGAGAGAGCGGTGGAGTTCCTAGCGCGTGCCAAGTGCGCGCACGACGAACTAGAAGGACTCTATGTCCCCACCATGGACTTTGCGCGGGTCGAGGCACGCCGAGAGCAAATTTTAGCCCAGATTTAAGTCTAACCCCCTCCGCTCCGATGTACTATGTGAGGAAAAGGGGTGATTATCTTCAGGCTGATCGACTTGTCCCTAGCAG
>CAYGHR010000073.1:0-8506 GCA_964349715.1 uncultured Peptococcaceae bacterium | reverse complement strand
GGTCCATCCCCGCGTGTGCGGGGGAGCCTCCAAACAAGCGTTTGAAGGATCGAGGCTATAGCACCGTTAGATTACCCGGTTGTGCGCGTCTTTGCTAATACGATTCCATCGACGGACACGAACTCGATCGGCGGCAGACCGAGATGGCGAATTTGTTGTCCGCAGGGGACTTGCTTATCTAGCCACAGCATGACGATGCTCGCACCAGCTTCCGAATCAAACCAATCGACAATCGTCGACCATATGCGTTCGCGGACAGCGACGGTGATTCTTGGTCCGGAATACACCCCCGGCGAAATCTCTAGCATCGTCGATGCAAGAAAACCGCGCATTCTTCCTGACACATTACGAGTCACAACGACTGTCATCAGAAAGAAGCTCCTTTACTCGGTCTATCAACATGCCAACAACCTTTTTTTCGCGAAAGACGCGTACCGCCTCGTGTCGCACCTCGCGCTCTAACGATTGTGTAGGGTTCTTTATTACGCGAGCCGCAACAGAGAATGCGATGGGGATCGTTAGTTGGGTGCGCACCAAATCGGCGATGTCGAGGGTAAATGCGTTGCTCGAATCTTCATGGATGAAACCTAGAGGCGGCAATGCGCCGACTGCCGCCACTGCTATCTCCGCGGCTGCCTCAACAAAGGTGGCTGCATGGTTAATGGCCTGGTTAGGAATGTCGGCTGCTTCAGGCATAGCGCGGTCATAGCGACGTCCTCGCCAAGGTATCCCATATGCTTGGGCTATGTGGGTATATGCATGCCTTATCTTGCTCCCTTCAATACCACGGAGCACGCTCAAGTCGGTATGTGGCACAACTTCACCAAAGCGAAGCGCATACATACGGCGCGCAGTCCTAACTCGGTTGTTCTGGTCTGCCCATAAGGCCGCGTGCATCCTCGCCATTTCAGAGCGCCCTTGGCCAATTGGGGGGGCGCTATAGAATTTTACGCCGCCCTCTCCTACAGCTACGATGCCCGTGCCATGCATCGCGGCTAGGCGCAAGACATCATGCGTTAGGGATGTGCCAGGGCCGAGTAGTATCAGAGAAATTGTCTGATAGGGGATTGCGTAATCGCCCGCCGCCATATGATCGCTCTCAGCTGCGGCAAAGCGTAGCACGCCGTCTTGAACGTAAAGATTGCCCCTCGTCAGCCATAACAGGCCATGACGATCGATGTGGGGCACGCGCGCACCGGCGAGACCTAGCCTGCCAACAAATACGGTCTGCGCTGTCATGAAGGCGGTCTCAGCAGTAGCATGCCGTAGCCAAAAGCCTTGTGGCGACCAATACCGGTCGCGACCGCTTGCATGAAAGCGTTCTGGTCTTTCACTATGAGTTCGCCTTGCATTAGTGCGCTCGGGCGTACGATTTTCGTCCAAGTTCTAGGTCGAGTTACCTTTGGTCCTTTGCGCACATGCTCCAACAATGAGAATCCTGCCAGCTGAATGAATGCCACTTGGGCTCCAGCCCGTAACTCGATCTGTTTCTTTACCCACTCGCTGTAGATCGAGGCCCGATCCAACTGAGACTCTCGCCCCTCATCTTGGACTAGAAACACGTCCTTCTCAATCCCGGTTCGCGCCTGCCTAACCACGGGACAACACAGCACTTCAAACCCCAGCCTCCGTCCGCCAGAAAAGGGGTGCACCGTTTTCCCAGCTATGCCACCGGCAACAGCGTGCACCATGGGCGAGGCAAAATCGCACAAGTACTGCTTTACCTCAGGGAAGTCATGAAGTGTATAACCTAGCACTCGGGGACGAGACGTTTGTTTAAGATCTAGGCGCCAAGGACGTGGCGCAAGAGGTCCAAGGGCATGGTGGAGCCATGCATGCAAGATGTATCCGTAATCACCGGCCCCCGAGTTTAGGATACCCACATGGTGAGCATATCGGTGTAGGGCTGGCATGTCTATCACTATCTCTAGCATGCTAAGTGAGTCCAACGTCAGCCCTCCCTATGCGACCTTCCGCTCTTAGCGTAGTCCCTCTCATCACTTGGTTCTGCCAGTCCCGTAAGTCGTGTACTTGCATTACAGCTCCGGCATCATCGGCATCGCTACCAGGCCAGCAAACCTCGTACGATACTTCTTTGCGAGAGAGCGTGTCCTCCCTCTGCCACACAACAATGGTGCTGAGCATGGTCTTCAAGGTGTCCCCCTCGACCAAGGGGGTAACTGGGTCGAGCAGAGGGCGAGCTGGCAGGCACGTCTTGCGCCCGAGGAACAGAGGCCGCGCCGGACTGCGCATCGCCTCAGCAAGGTCTTCCACGGTAGGGCTTGATGAGCCCGTCAAGGACAGCACAACCGTCATGAGACCGTTACACCAATAGTGTCGCAAACGTTGATGAGTGCCGTACTTGGCATCGACTCCTCCACCGCGGTGCTCCGGTGCGCCGTGAGTTGTCCACCCAGCCTCTTTCATGTGAGCGCTTCCAATATCTACAGTGTGATAATCGACCATAGGCACTGGAGACACGTCCCAGCGTGCAGCAAACGCTATCCTGTCCTGCAATTCCTGCAGCTTGGCATACTCCGCATGCCCCCAGCCTAAGGCGTTCCCCAGTAATCCGCAAAGCATCGCGGTGCCCGGGAAGCGATCAATCACTCCATGGTGGTCGACGGTCACTCCCCCAAAACTCATCAGGGGGGCATCAAAGCGGAGCACGATCGCTTTCATGCCCTAACCACTTCGAATGCGGCAGCTATGCTGCCTTGAATGGCCTCGGGCAAGGAGCAGCTGGCTTCTACGCCTCCATGGCTCCATTCGTGTATGGTGGCCACGAATCGCTTATCACTTGTGGTCCCATACATCTTGTCGAGCAACCCCATATACGCTTGTAGGCTTTCGACTGACTGCGCCATAGGATGCTTCCCCTGCCACCCCAAACGTACAGGCCGGAGGAAGGCATTGGCCAGGGTCCGTGGCTGGGTACACCCCACCTCAATGAGCACACACTCCGCCCAAGAATATGGAGCTGTAGCGCCAAGTTTTGCCCCCGGCGAAACCTGTGTTATGGCTTTCAACAGCAGAGCCAGCAAGTCCTTAACATCTCCACACTCCTGCTGACGCCAATTCTTTGCGTCGCTCGCAGTCACGTTTGACACCAACAGCGGCACATCGACAGCCACATATCCATAGAATATGCCCGCACCAAGCTCCATGTCGTTGGCATGTGCGGCACCGGTTTCCTCTTCCCTAGACAAGTCGTCGACAACAGTAAAATAGTCTACCTCTGTATCGAGTGCATGCGTAGTGAAGGCATGTGCCACGTGCACCGGCGCATCAACCCGCGAAAGAATGTCCGAGGTCACAAATCGACCAAACAAGGCCCCTTCAAAGCCCGCCGACATGCAACCGTAACCGCCTTGGCGCAACATCGCTGCAAAATTCTTATCCTTACCCATGAGAGCATCGTCGAGGAACTTCTTTCCTTCCGCGGCGGTATTCTGACCCACAGCTTGCTTCAATAGCGCAAGCAAGTAGTCGGCCTCTGGTCTTCCGAAAAGAACGGGCTGTTTCATCATCAAGGTGTTGGGATCGATGGGGCTCCTCTCATCCGATGATTTTATGATCTTCGCGGCTAGGTGCTTAACTAAAACGTCTGCCATGTCGCAGTCGACGCCACTACTAATGAGCCCTTCCTTAAGTACGCGAGAGAAGAAATAGCGGGTACGTTCACCCCGTGGGATTTCAGTCTCCCCCCAAAGATTTTCGCGCCAGTGCCGCTTTTGGCATTGGCTGGACACGCGAAGCCTAGGGGCACCCCCGAAATTGATGCGCTTTGCAAGACCTGCGTCATCCCTATTGAGTAGCGAAGCCGGGTAACTCGTGAGAAAATGCACTTGCACAAACATCTAGTTTTCCCCCTCCTGACCTAAATACTTGTAGTAGTCTTGCGCTATTCGCCTTCTGATGCGCGCGTAAGCCTCGTCGTTTTGGTCGGAACTGCACAATAGCTCCACAAAATCAGACCAGTTAAAGGGATAGTTCTTGTGTTCGAGGTACCTGACGGCTCGCACCAACATAGTACGCTGCGCATCTCCTTCGGAGGCCAGCAGTCTTTCGATGCGCTGCTCTGAATACCCTCCTAAGGCAAGTGCTTTGCCGAACGATCGGTCAGGTCGCGTTCCATGTGCTAGCAGGAGCGCCATGCACAGGATGAGGCACTGCCATTCAGCAGACCTGTGTTCCCACGTGTCCGGAAGACTTTCAGTAGCAAAACGGTGGAATGCGAGCGGAGGAGGCATGTCGGGATGCATACGACGCAATGCAGCCTTGGTGCCGGTCGATATCCGCGGGGCTCTCAGTGCACTGTCAATGCGGGTGACGTCACTAGCAGTGATTTGATGTTGTGGCATGGTTGTCTGAATTCATCTCCTTTCATTTCAGTAATCTTGGGAAGAATTTGGGGCTGTACAGCACGCCAAAAAACGCACTGAAAGATCGTGCAATGGCGCGATGCCGCTGACCGGAGCGTTGCGGAGTTTCATCCATGGCGAGGTTAAGTACTTGGAGTGCATAATTTTGCAGGATTCTCACCCACTTGAGCTGCTCTTCCTCCTGATCGAAGGCTTCAGGAACTTGCCACAGATGCGGGAAATAGTCAGTGGTCCACAACAAGTCAAACTGGCTCTTGTACCTACGCCACCACTGTGCTTGGGCTTTTCTGTCTATGTTGGTCTGCGCGGGGCCTCCTTGAAATTTTGTGAAGAGGGCAATTTTTAGCGCTTGGTGGGTCTTCTCTGCGCAGTCGATCATCGCCTTGCTCAGATCAGCCAGTGGTGCACGCGCGGCCTCATTACCGAACAGCTTCGGTTGAACAGCTGGCGGCAACATGATGGTCCTTTCGTGATAGCCATCGGTGCGTCCTTGCCCACGTACAAGGACTGAGAGCTTGAGCCATGCCGGCCCCTGCCAACCTGCTAGGGGTCGCTGCAACGCTGACAGATCTACGCTGTCTTGAAACACGATCCTGCGCAGTTCTTTGGGAGAAAACCCCGTGGCGGAGGCGGTAAATGCTGCGCCTTTCGCTAAATCGATGGGCAACCATGCGTCTCCCACATTGCCGTGAAAGGCTGTAGCGGCAATGCGCATTGCCTTTACAGGGTAGTGCCATCCCGACGCCTCACCGTTTCCCGAATCCCTCCCTAACCGAATACGGCGACAAACTTCGATAAAAAGCGGATCTAGCGTAGTAAGGGGCAGCGGCGTCACACCGTCCCAGGGCTCTGTCCAAGCCAAGGCTATACCATCATCCCTATACCCAAACGGCCTTCGAAGCAGGACTGCGCGGTGTGCCATTAGCCGCAAGACGGCGTCGCGCCACCTTTGATTAGGCTCAAGGCTTTGCGCGATTTCCACTATGGAGCGATTCCCGAATCCACTATTCATGCGCGATATCCCATAGTGCCCTTTGCCACAATATCCACTCATGGTCTGCAGACTAATAAGGGCATATACCCATTCATCGATGTGGGGTTTCTTCTGGCGAGACATCTTGAGGTCATGATTCTTGGCCGTGATAAGTAAGTCGAGTTCGTCAGGCGTACGGTAATTCGCTTGGGCTCTCCTTCCTGTTTCGCTTTGCGCAGATGGTAGCGGTGGCTGCATAAAGGCGGGCTGCGTGTCATCGTCGACGAACATCTCCCAAGCGTCTTCGCCAAACCGGCCGGCAATCTCAGTTAGCCCAGATTTCCAGTAAAGCGCCGTCTGCACTGGGTTTTCTGCTTTTCGTCGCGATAGAACAATGGCTGCTAGCGAGCACAAGAACACATGGAACGGCTCTGCCTGGTGACGTTGCAGACCCAAGTAGTCGTCTACTTTGCCTGCCCCTAAGGCCTCTAACAGTGCGGGCAACGAAATATCATCTGCGCCGGCCTTCAATTTGACGCGAAAGGTGTTATGTGTCAGTAAATTCATGCGTAACCTCCTCTACCCCGAAACGGCTGTAACGGTAAAATTTGCCCGACGCGGTAAGCACACTGATACCATCATTGCATGATATAACCGCCATCGTTTCGGCGCGCGTCGCAGGTGCCAAGTGACCGGGGATGACTAACTCGCTCACGGGTAGCCCAAAAGGGCCGTCGACCGGGCGGTTCAACCGCACTTGCCAGCCATCGGCCTGCAGTCGAGTCTTTGCATCGCGATCCCCTATGCCCCCTTCCTCACTAGTCGCGTAATGGGCCAAGACGCGCTGTGCTGTCCACTCCCCTTCCACTTCCGACATATGGCGTTCCCATTTTAGACTTTCATCACGTAAGGCTCGGAGACACTCTGGGTTGGTCACTTCCTCTACTAACTTGCGGTTGTCACGCGGGATCTCGATTGTATGCTTCGCTACCAAGGCACGTCTCGTTAATTCCAGCGCCCCGACATTACGATACACGGACCCGATACCCAGCCGACGGTACACAGGCAGGGGCCTGCCTTGTCCGTCAATCACGTCACTGAGCGTCGAGACTGACGGGGTCAAGACGATACAACGTGGTTGCATAAAGTCGTGAGGCCGTTCTCTGTCATGCCTGTGCAAACGACCCAGTCTCTGTAATAAGACGTCGACTGGCGCCAGGTCAGTAATCATGATGTCCGCATCAATATCTAGACTTTGTTCTAGGGTTTGTGTGCCTATCAGCAGGAGGGGGCGGCGTGCACCTTGACGCCCAAATTGCTCGCTCACCTCCTTGTCTAGGAGTGTCCTGTCGCTAGGGGCGAAACGACCGTGATGCGGACAGCTCACGCCTGCTACCCTAAAAAGCGAGTCTTTTGGAGTATCGCTTGTGTCTTCCACTAAGCGCAGCAGCTCTATCGCCCTCCGCACGGTGTTGAGAACGACGAGAACGCGAGCACCGTTGTTTAGAAATTTTGCCAGGAGGCCGGTGCAAGCCGTAAGTTCCTGAGACGTGGGCTGCACTTCGATCTTGATGGTCTTTCTTCTCCCACTGCCAGCCGTCGGAAAAATCGTGCCGCTGGCTCCCGTAATCGCCGGATACGCCTGCGCAGTCGCGGCTGAGAAATCTTTAGGGATGACGGCTTGCGAAGCCGCTTCCAGATAGCGCGCCTTGGCAGCGATGCCCAAGGTAGCAGAGAGGAGCATGGCACACCCCCCACGAGCTAAGTGCCCCTCGATCAGATGCGCTAGGACAAAGGACATGTACTCATCCGAGGCATGCACCTCATCCACTACAAGGAGGCTTCGGTCGAGGCAGACAGACCGTAACTGAGAGTGGCTGGTACGCAACACTGACAACAACGCCTGGTCAATCGTGCCTACGGCTATCGAAGCAGCAAGATAGCGCTTCGGTCTTTCTGCGGCCCAGCATCGATCAACGTGCGCTTGCTTGTCGTCATCGGCCCACCTTTTGCCACAGTCATCACTGGGCAGCAAGCTGGACTGGTCAACCTCGTCAACTTGAGCGTAACCGGGAACCGCAAGCAAGCACATCGGGCGGACCATGGGGTCAGGGAAAACTTTGCGAACATTTGCAGCGACCCTAGTGTACAACTCTCGCGCAGCGACTCTCGTGGGTAACGCAAAGTATAGCCCGTCGACCTGCTTTGCCACTAAAAGCTTATAGAACCACTGAAGTGCAGCTTCGGTCTTTCCTGACCCAGTTTCCGACTCAACTACAATTAGGTTCAGGGTGTCATCCTTAGGGTCCAACCTATCGACGCACGCCTGTAATGGATGAGGTTGGAATCCGAAACGTTCTTCAAAGCTGCTCGCGGACACTTTTACAGAGCTACGTGCGCCTTCGATGTCTAAACCTACCGCCCGCAGTAAGTTAGGTATGCGCTGTCTGTTAGCACACTGTCGTTGCCACAGGTCGGTGTCCTCGATTGGGAACCAGCGAGTGTGAGATCCTAGCCAGTCCGCGAGCATGACAAGTCCGCAAAAACGGCTTTTGAAGTCACTGCTCTTTGGCAGTAACCCCTGCCCGGGTTTCCAAGCACCCGGAAACGCCAAGCGAGACCATTGGACGATGCCACTAATACCTTGCATGGGGTCTCGTCCTTGTTGCGGACGCCATAGATTAGCCTGGGTGTACATGGCGTGGTCCCCTGCACTTAAGTTCACGTTAGAACCGTGATGTGACACAGTGGTCGTAAAGTATTCTTCGGGACAGGTGGGACTGTCAAACCAACCAGCAAAGTCTAGAGACAGAATTCCCGCAAGCTGTGCGCATAGAGCTGCGTCATTGAGTAATGCCCCAACTTCCTTGGTGTGACCAGCGGTGGGTCTTTTTTGTGGTACGATTTTGTTTTGAAAGCCGTGGTTCGCCTTGCCGAAATCGTGCAACATTGCTAACACCGCTAGGCGATCTAAGTCACCCAGAGTGAGCTTCCGGTCCCCAGAAAGCTCTAATGCGGTTCGCATCCTGTTTAGCTCACACAAAGAACGAAAGACCATCGCTACATCTAGGCAGTGCGCAGCGAGCGGCAGCCTTTGACTTGTCTTCTCATCATATTTTCCCCAGAAAAGCGTCGCTGGGGTAACTCC
>CAYGHR010000072.1:4367-8589 GCA_964349715.1 uncultured Peptococcaceae bacterium | reverse complement strand
CGTGCACGATGCCTATCTCTACCGCATTATCCCGCTCAGTTTAGGCTCTCCTTAGCAACGTATCTAACGCCCTCACTCCTGTTCAGTATACTTCTTTTGTCTACAACGGCGCAACGCAATCGCCTGAATTGAAATTTGACTCTCAATATGTTCTGTGCTAAAATTAACACTCGTAGGATTGCTGTCAGTTGCCTGCTGCAGTGGTCCATAACCGCTCGTCTAGGGAAGAAAGTGCGCGAGCCCCCGCAGGGACGGCGAGTCGAGAACACAGGAGGCTTGTGAATGTTTGCTATCATCGAGACAGGCGGTAAGCAGTACCGCATCCAGCAGGGTGACACCATCAGGGTGGAGAAGCTCGACGTCAATGTCGGCGACAAGGTAGAGTTTAAGGAAGTTCTCGCCATCGGCAAGGGCAGCGACGTGGCTTTCGGCGCCCCTCTCTTGGCAAATGCGTGCGTCGTAGGCAAGGTGCTAGAGCACGGCAAAGAGAAGAAGATTATTATTTTCCGCTACAAGGCAAAATCGCGCTATCGCAAAAAGAATGGTCATCGGCAGCCCTTTACTAAGGTTGTTATTGAGTCCATTACCGCTAACTAAGGAGGTGTAGAAATGGCTTCAAAGAAGGGCGTAGGTAGTTCACGCAACGGTCGGGACTCTCACTCACAGCGTCTCGGGGTAAAACGTCAAGACGGCCAGCCTGTGAATGCAGGCACTATCCTCGTTAGGCAGCGCGGCACGAAGATCCACCCGGGGCAGAATGTCGGTATCGGCGGGGATGACACCTTGTTCGCGCTAATCGGGGGAAAGGTCGCCTTCGAGCGTCTAGGCAGAGATCGCACTAAGGTCAGCGTCTACGCATCCCCGGCCAATTAGTACAACCCAAACCCGGGCTTCCGGGTTTTTTTCTTAGGTGGTGTTTGCCATAAGGAAGCGTCTCGTCTTTTTGGCCGCAGGGGTAACCGCTCTGGTTCTCCTGCCGTCTTGGCCGCTGCGCCTTGTTGCGGCGGTGGTATTGCTTACCGTGCTGCTTGCTCCCCGCCCAAAACAACAACAACAGCGCATAACTCTGACGGACGAGTCTTTTGGCCCGCGCTTTAGTCGGTTTCGCCATGACCTGCTTAACGACCTGCAGTTAGTGTACGGCGCTGTGCAGTTGCACAAACCCGTGCCGGAGGTACTGCAGCGCATTGACAAGGTTATAGGGCGGATTAGAGCTGCCGGCCTTATTTTTGGTATCGGCAACTGGGGGTTAAGCTGTTGCCTGTTCGACATGTGGGAGGAGGCCGAATTGCGCGGTGTTAGGCTCACCTTCTCAGTTTCTGGGGACTTCGCGGGTGTGTCTGGGCAGTGGCCGGCATGGTCTGACGGCATCACGGCTATATGGGCTTACTACAGCGGCTTAGCTGAGGCTACAGGCCTGACTGAGGTGCAGCTCGAGCTCAAAGAAGAGCCGCGGGCGTGGAAGTTGCGTTTTGCCGCTCCCAGATCCCCTGTAACAGGAGCTACGCTGCCGAAGAAACTGGACATAACCCTTGTTTCGGGAGCACGGGTGAAGTGGAGCCATGTGGACCACAGCGTCACGCTCGAAGTGCAGAAAGAGAGCCCTAACGAGGAGGAAGACCTGTGTTTTTAGACAGATCCACGATTACTGTTAAGTCGGGCGACGGAGGTCACGGTGCGGCTACGTTTCGCCGTGAGAAATACGTGCCGCAGGGCGGTCCCTCGGGTGGAGATGGCGGCAAGGGCGGCGACGTTTATTTTGTCGCGGACCCGGAGTCCCACACGCTAATGGACTACCGCTTTCGCAAGCGCTTTTTGGCCGCTGACGGCGAAAATGGCGGCAACAGAAACATGCACGGGCGCGCGGGAGAGGACTTAGTGCTTAAAGTGCCACCGGGTACGGTCGTCATAGATGTGGAGACGGGACGCGTGTTAGCGGACCTCATAAATGCCGGAGACCGAGTGCTGTTGTTTGCAGGCGGAAGAGGGGGGCGCGGCAATGCACGGTTTGCGACTGCGGTGCGTCAAGCCCCCACCTACGCCGAGAAAGGCAAGGCCGGGATTCTGCGTGAGCTAAGGTTGGAACTAAAAGTCATCGCGGACGTCGGATTAGTAGGGTTTCCGAATGCCGGCAAGTCCACGCTTCTGGCCGCCGTCTCCGCGGCCCGCCCACGCGTGGCCGACTACCCTTTCACCACGCTGGAGCCGCATCTTGGAGTTGTGTACCTAGATGGGCGTAGTTTTGTCATGGCCGATATTCCGGGACTGATTGAGGGGGCTCATTTAGGTCAAGGACTAGGGCACGAGTTCTTAAGGCATGTAGAACGCACGCGTGCGATCATCCACGTCGTAGATGCCGCAGGGACCGAAGGGCGGGACCCCTTGCGGGACATTGAGATTATTAACAGCGAGCTTGCCAGCTATTCGGGCGAGTTGGCCGGACGTCCGCAGCTTTTAGCGCTAAACAAGGTCGATGCACTGCCCGATGAGCAGACCGTTGGCTTGTTAGTGGACAAGCTCACGCAGGCGGGGCATGAGGTCTTTCCCATATCGGCAGTTACCGGCGCAGGTTTACCCGCATTGCTGCATCGCGCTATGAACCTCGTCCTGACGCTTCCTTTGCCTCCGGTACACGTGATTGAGAGCTTGCCGGATAACCTGGACTGGGTTCCCCTTGGGGTTATGAAAGAAGGCGAAGTATACTTCGTTAGCGGCACGGAAGTGGAACGTTTGATCAGTCGTGTCGACCTTGACAATGACGACGCGGTACAGAGAATGCAGCTCACGCTGAAGCGCCTTGGCGTCTTTGCCCTGTTGAGGGGAGCGGGCGTAGCCGAGGGAGCGCAGGTAGTAATCGGTAATAAGCAGTTCTCGTTCTATGACGAGGAACGGCGAGAGGAGTGATCCCATGCGGATTGGCGTCATGGGTGGGACATTTGACCCGATTCATCTCGGCCACCTCGTCACCGCAGAAGCCGTCCGGCATCGCTTTGGGTTGCAGCAGGTGGTGTTTGTGCCTACCGGACGACCTCCGCACAAGGAGGGGAGTGCTGTGTCGAGCGCCGAGCACCGCTATGTCATGACTTTCCTCGCCGTCGTAAGTAACCCTCAGTTTAGTGTTTCGCGCGTCGAAATCGACCGCCCGGGGTACTCCTACACCTATGACACAATGCTCTCATTAGGCGAGGTGTATGGGCCGGATTGCGAGCTGTACTTTATCACCGGGGCTGATGTCATGCGTGACATTCACACTTGGCATCGAGCGGACGAACTGATGACGCTCTGCCATTTTGTCGCGGCCAGCCGTCCCGGGTACGGGCTCAACGATTACATGGCCCAAATCGACATAGAGAGAATTCGTCAGCGCGGCCACATCCACCTCTTAGAAGTACCGGCGATGGCCATCTCCTCGACCGACTTGCGCAGGCGCGTCCGGGGGGCCGAGCCTATTCGCTACCTAGTGCCCGAAGCAGTAGAGAATTACATCTATGAGCATGGCTTGTACGCAGATGCCCCGTGCAGCGAGACCCTCTAGCTTCCACTATCCACATTCCCTATTTCGTCTTATAATGTAACTAACCCTAAAGATAACGAAGAGGAGGCGGCAGATGCATAAGTTTGCTCGCTATCTTGTGGCCGCAATCTGCCTTGTGTTGAGCGTCGTTGTGGGTTCTGCGGTGCTGGTGCTAAACGGACTGGCACCTGTTCCGCACGAAGAAGGACCCGTTACACTGACGCCTCCGTGGGTTAACTCTAAGGTTAACGTGCTAGTGCTTGGGACCGATGTGGGTATGCTCGAGGGGGGCAAACAGGGGGCGCTGCGGACCGATACGATGTTGGTCGTGAGCCTCGACCCTGTGACTTACGAAGTAATGGTGTTGTCCCTGCCCCGCGATAGCCGCGTGTCTATACCCGGCCGTAGGCACCCAGACAAGATAAACGCCGCCCACGCCTATGGTGGCATCCGACTCGCCGTGGATACCGTGGAGAGGCTCTTAGACATTCCGGTTCACTACTACGTGCGTCTCGAGCACCGTGGATTTAGGCGTTTAATTGACGCCATCGGCGGGGTAGATTATTTTGTAGAGAAGAACATGTTCTACGAGGACCCGTACCAAGATCTAGTGATTAATCTGCGCCGTGGGCAGCAGATACTAGATGGCGAAAAGGCCGAGCAGTACGTAAGGTATCGCGGCAGTGACGGGGACATCGGTCGCATTGC
>CAYGHR010000072.1:2688-4267 GCA_964349715.1 uncultured Peptococcaceae bacterium | reverse complement strand
ATGGATGACATGTTGCGCGGGCACTTTTGGGATGCCTTAGCAGGGGAACCCTCGGAAATTACCGTGCGTGTTGAAGACGCAAGCGGCAACAACCAAGGGGCACGCGCGGCGGAGGTTCTCGCGCGGCGCGGCTTCACAGTGGTTGATGTCAAAGCGGTGCCGGAGTTGACGGCAAGAACGCGCATTACCGTCCACAATGGCTTTGACGAAATGGGTCATGCAGTTTATCGCGTGCTTAGACAGGGCAACGTGTTTAGTGAGCGGGCAACGCGGGATGTTAAAGTGACAATCGTGCTTGGACAAGACTTTTGGCGATAGGTAGTTCGCGGTCTGCAAATGTAAATTAAAGGGGTGAATTCCACGGAAGCTCGCACCACCACGGAGCTGCAGCTGGCAAGACAGGCGGCATCTCTGGCCGATGACAAGAAGGCGCTTCGTCCGGTAATACTCGACCTCTCCCTGCTGTCTCACGCCACTGACTACTTTCTCATAGTTAGTGCCACCTCGCGCACTCACGCTCTGACCATTGCTGATTATATCGAGCGGCAACTCATTCTAAGCGGCAAGCCATTTCTTGGCCGCGAAGGTGACCCCGAGGGCCAATGGGTCCTGCTTGACTTAGGCGCGGTAGTAGTACATGTCTTCCGCGAGGAAGCCCGTGACTTCTACGCGCTGGAACGTTTGTGGGGCGCGGCAAAGGAGGTGGCGCTGTGAAGCTTGTCACCGCGAAAGAAGTGCGAGCGCTAGAGGCACAAGCCATGACGCAGTGTAAAATCCCCGGCATTGTTCTAATGGAGAATGCGGGGCTGGCGGTTGTGGCTGCCGGGCAAGAGCTGGTGGGGGATTATCGCGGCAAGCGAGTCGTCGTTCTCGCGGGCACAGGCAATAACGGTGGGGACGGCTTGGTCGTGGCCCGCCATGTCGCTAATCGCGGCGGGGAGGCGAGGGTCTATCTGCTGGGCATGAAGGAAGCCATGCAGAGCGATGCCCGCACCAACTACGACATACTCACGCATATGGGCGTCCCTATGCAGAATATAAGCGAGGATGGGTTGGCGGTGCTCGCGGCTGAGCTCGCGACAGCAGAGCTTATTGTCGATGCCCTTTTCGGCACGGGCTTTGTGGGGCAAATCACGGGGTTAGCGCAGGACGTTGTGCACTTTGTCAACGCGGCGGGTCGACCTGTACTGGCAGTAGACGTGCCCTCGGGCTTGATTGCCGATACGGGGGAAGTCCTGGGCCCGTGCGTGAAAGCAAATGCTACGGTCACGTTTGGGCTACCCAAACTAGGGCTCTATCTAGACCCCGGCGCGCGTTATGCCGGGACGGTAAAGGTAGCCGACATCTCCTTGCCCTACAACATAGTCGCTGCCAGTCGGTTCCGCCATAACCTCATTACGCAAGCATGGTGTCAGGGGCTCTTGCCTGCGCGCTCGCCTGACAGCCACAAAGGGACCTTCGGCCGCGTTTTGGCGGTGGGTGGTTCAACTGGGATGAGCGGCGCAGTATGCTTAGCCGCACAAGCCGCCCTGCGCAGTGGGGCAGGCTTAGTCGCCGTGGCTCTACCGAAGACGCTACA
>CAYGHR010000072.1:0-2588 GCA_964349715.1 uncultured Peptococcaceae bacterium | reverse complement strand
CCGCCCTGCGCAGTGGGGCAGGCTTAGTCGCCGTGGCTCTACCGAAGACGCTACAACACATCGCGGCCCAACAGTCGAGCGAGATTATCACCCATGGCTTAGAGGATGTAGATGGGGGACATATCAGCACCGCCGCGGCCGAGGAGACCGTGGCTCTCGCCGCACGCGCCTCGGTCGTTGTGCTTGGCATGGGCCTCGGCAGGCACGAAGAAACATTGGCTTGGTTGCGTCAAGTCCTGCCTGAAATACGAGTGCCTCTCATCCTCGATGCCGATGCCTTGAGCGGGCTGGCCGGGCATACAGCACTTCTCGCCCAACACCGAGGCCCCATAGTCGTTACCCCTCATCCCGGCGAGATGGCACGCCTCTCGGGGCTGTCGGTGGACGAGATACAGCGTCGGCGCGTAGATGTCGCCAGACATTACGCCGTAGAGTGGAAATGCACAGTTGTGCTCAAGGGAGCGCGCACCGTAGTGGCCGACCCCGGCGGCGAAGTGTATCTTAACCAGAGCGGCAACCCAGGCATGGCCACCGCCGGCATGGGAGACGTGCTCGCCGGCGTGATATCCGCGCTGATTGCACACCGACTTAACCCCTCGTTAGCCGCAGCTTTAGGTGTCTACGCCCACGGCACAGCCGGTGATATGGCCGCCCAGGCCAAAGGCTTTATGGGTCTCACCGCAAGCGACGTCGTGGCGCAGCTACCCGACGTATGGCGTGACCTAGGGAGATAAGCCGACCACGCAATTTTGCGTTGACAGCACCGATTAGCCTAAGTATAATTGAGTACGTACCTGCCGACGGCGGTGCGCATTACGTGGGGCTATAGCTCAGCTGGGAGAGCGCTTGACTGGCAGTCAAGAGGTCAGCGGTTCGATCCCGCTTAGCTCCACCATAGGAATAAGTAACGCCAAGGGTTTTAAGCCCTTGGCGTTTTGCTGTTTTCGTGCAGCCATCCGGTTTGTATCGCAATTGCTGTAGTAAAGCCCAAGGCGACAGGCATGTCTGCATTTGCCATGAATGGAGAAGGGAAAGGGCGTGACGATGGCGAAAACATCACATCTAAGCACCTGCCCAGGGCGAGCGAGAGAGGCCCATGTTCCTATACCTGCCGACATGGTCTAAGCCCCGGTCGGATAGAGCTCAAAGACCTCTCTGTCAAACTCAGTGAGAGATTCGGCCCCTGTTTCTGTCACCAGCACCATGTCCTCAACGCGCAGATAATATTCCCCCGGCGACCACACCTTAGGTTCTAGGCACATCACCATTCCCGGAGCAAGCAGGGTGTCAGTTTCCGGCTTAATCCAGGGGTTCTCGTGCAAGTCAACGCCTATCTGGTGCCCTAGGGTGCCACACGGCAGCCGGGCGCGGAAACGGTCGCCGTAGCCCAGCGCATCGAGCCGATCGAGTAGTATTCCCGTCATATCGCCCATGCGCAGCCCCGGCCTCATGCGAGAAATCAGGTGTACCTGTGCCGCCTGCAGCGCGCGGTAGGCGCCCCGGATGTGAGAAGGGGCTGCCCCATAGTAAAAGGAGCGGCCAAAATCTGAGCAATATCCGTGCAACACGAAACCGAAGTCAAAGGCAATTGAGGTGCCCATAACCAGACCCTGATCCCTTGGGTAGGTAAAAGGGTCCACGCCGGGGGTTGACCCGGTCTTAACATACAAGCCCGCCGGCGTAAATGAGACGTCTTGAGCACCCAGCTGCAGGCCCTTGTCCCGTATAATGTGCTGCAGTTCATTCTGGGACAGTCCCCGGTCAATGCGACGGAGGACCTCACCCATAACCTTGTCTGTGAATCGGGCAACTTCGCGCAGCCTCTGCACTTCTTCTGCCTCTTTGCGCACACGAAGCCCCTCACCCAGTTCTTCGGCGTCCATGCAAAGCGCGCCGGGAACCGCTTCCGCCACCAGCTGCAGCAGGTAGGGATAGGCCTGTCGTCCCGCACCAAAACTCTTCCCTTGCAGCAGTTCGGCAAGCAAGTCCACAAGTTGCAGCCTGTCCGGCACCGTCATCACCCGCACTGCAGCCGGGACGATTTCTCGCGGCCCTTCTCCCACCACTATCACCGCGGGCATGCCCTCCCGGGACACCACCAGCAGGTGGTCGGGCTCTATCGGCTCACGCTCGCGCACCCACGGCGTCATGCTGCCGGTAAAATACTGATAGTTAGCGCCCAGTCCATACACGACACCGTCGAGAGCGTTCTCTTTCATCACCCGCTGCAGACGGCGCACCCTGCCGACGTAATCCACCCTGATCCCCCCGTCCTATACTGCCTGTTTCGCTCCGGCACCATCTAGCCCGTAACGCCCATGAACGCGCTGTAAAGTAGGTTTGATTAAGGGCTCAAGTTTCTTTTCGCTCCATTCCCGCATCCCCGGTTGTATAACAACCTCATCGCAGGTGAGATTCGCAGTTCATGTGCCTGTTCCCTGCATAATGCACAGCTTGAGGAAAGAACGGCTAAAGAGAGATGATTAAGCCACAAGAAGGTTCATCTCTTTCTTGGCTACAGACCGGATGCGGCGCTCGTGTCGCTCTTCAGCGTATCCCTAACTGTGCCTGGGTACAAGCACCTTCAT
>CAYGHR010000071.1:0-8692 GCA_964349715.1 uncultured Peptococcaceae bacterium | reverse complement strand
GCCAATTTTCCTTGTTTCAATCCACGCACCCGCGCGGGGTGCGACCCCAGAGTATGGTTGGGTCTTCACACGCGAGAAGTTTCAATCCACGCACCCGCGCGGGGTGCGACTGTATCACTTTTGCGCCCATGCGCACGAAGGGTGTTGGGTGACTATTGCGCGAACCTCTTCAAAGCCTACGTCTTCGGTCATGTGGCACTAGGCGCTACCAAGCCAAGACCCTTGGAGGCGCAGCCTTCGCGATCCTCATTGGAAATCACTGTTCACTGTGGGTTCGCGATCGTCACGTGATCAAGAATCCCTCTGGGTTGTACCCGGCGTTAGCTCCCACATGCACTATGCGATGGTTCCAGTTGCTTCCTAGTAGGTAGAAGCGAAGGCTGTCGGCCTCATGATCGATGATGTCCTTCAGCAGCTTCTTTAGCTGGACATACTGGTGCGGCTCTACTAGACACTCAAAGACAGATTTCTGGACGCGTTGGCCGTAGTTCTGGCAGACTTTCGAAACTCTGCGGAGCCTCCTGTTTCCGCCCTCGCTGGACGTTTCAACATCATACGTGATTAATACCAGCATCGTAAATCGCTGCCTATCGCCACATGAATGGCGGGTAACCCTCAAGATCACCTCGCAGGAATCGAGACATTAATAGAGCTTGGGCGTGTGGCAACAAGCCAATAGCTATTTTTTCATCAAGAAACGGATGAGTGATTTCTTCTTGCTTGCGTAGTTGCCAAGCTTCAAGGACGGTTTTCCTCGTGTCTGCATTCATAACTACCGCACCAGTCTCCTTTCGCACAAATCCATTTGGCGTGACCTGGCGGCGATTGATAAGGCTCAAGACCAATCTATCCGCAAGATATGGCCGCAGTTCCTCCATTAAATCTAAGGCCAGACCGGGTCTCCCCGGCCTATCGCGATGAAGAAAGCCCATTTGCGGGTCGAGCCCAACAGCCTCAAGCGCTGATGATAGATCGTGTGCCAGCAAGGTGTAGACAAAAGACAACAGGGAGTTCACGTTGTCCATCGGTGGTCGCCGACTGCGATGTGTGAACTGAAAAGATTCCTTCTGCGCCACTATGAGGTGATCAAATACAGAAAAATATTCCCCACCAGCCTCCCCCTCGAATCCTCGCAACGTGTTAAGGCAGGGACTTTCTAATGCTTTGGAGGCAATGCGGGACAACCTTTCTATTGGGTGCCTGAGGATGTCTTCGAGAAAGCCGTGATCTCTAGACGCCCGCTGCAATGCTACTCGACAGTTGTGTACTTTGGCTGCGACAAAGTGCCGAGCGATCCTGTTGCTGGCATCTAGCGATTCGGAGTTCCGATGTTGTTGCCGCCGCAGTAGCACATTCCCCGAGACTTTCCCGCTCAATCGTGCTAGAAAGCGGCCATGCTCTGTTAAGAATGTTAAACCCACTCCCCTTTCGGCACACAAGGCCATCAGGGCAGGACTTGCCCCGGCATATCCAAAACAGACGATGCCCTCTAAATTGTGTACGGGCATTCGGAGTTTCACGTCCTCCTCGACCCGCACCAAAACATTCTCGCCATCCCTCGCAAGGTAGCTGTTCGGGCCGGTGACGTAGAGAGTGTTCAGTAGCCTACGCATTAACCTGTCACCTTCTCACAAAAAAACGATGCCATGTATCTCTGGACTGCATCTCGCCTACGAGCGATACTAGGCTGGCAAGCTTCCTTCAGAGAGCAGCTTCTGCATCGCTTACTTGGGACTGCCGAAGGAGTGATCCCTAGCTCATAACACTCGTGCATGCGGGCTGACAATGATTGGGCAAGGGAGCGAAGCTCAGCAGAGAATTCAACAGCTTGTCGCCTGCGGATCTGCGCATAGTAGAGCTCGCCGGTCGAAATTTGAACCCCCATCATCTCTTCGATGCATATGGCTTGTGCACATAGCTGCACTTCATCACAAGCGTCAGGCTTAGGCTTACCGCGTTTGTACTCGACAGGCCGTGGGCGCCATCTACCGGCTGCGCCTGATATCTCAACTCCGAGCAGGTCACTCAGTTGCGTCTTGCGGAACTCGATAACATCGACAATGCCTTGCAGACCTAAGTTCAAACTCAGAACGGGGACGCTTCGCACGATGCGCAGGTCCCCTCGCGTCTCATCGCTAAAAGGATCATCTGTGCGTTCATGAACATGTGCTCCCTGCACTGTTAAGACATTCTCGTTCCAGAGCTGCTCGATGTGGATGAGTGCCCACTGCCGCTCGCAAAAGGCGAAATGCTGTATGCCAGAGAGAAGTAGCAAGTCTTCGGCCGAGTATTTTTTCATACGCAAGGGCTAGCCACTATTGTCCCTCAACAATCTCGGTTGCCAAGCCTAGCAGGGGCTCAATGACGATATCATAGTCACCATAGCATTTCGGCTCAGTTATGCCTAGCTTGACGGCGACCTTAAGGGAGCGATGAACCTTTGCAGAGGGGTACTGGCCATTGCGGCAGTTATGGTTCCACCAGATAAGTTTGTGTACCTCCATACTACCTTCAGGACGGGCAGTTGATGCATCGTTCTCGAACAGTGTCCGCAAGGCTTCCTTTATGGCTAGCGCGTCTTCGTCGCTGAACCCCGTGCGTACGGCCAGCTGCGGGTTCATGCTGCCATAGAACATGTACAAGCCATGGTCAATTCGGTGCTTCATACCTACAGTATCTGAGCCGCGCTTTGTTCCCTCCCCTTCATTGTTCACGCTCTTCGTTATCTGTGTGCTGACTGACGTGACGGGGCTGACACTAAAAGCACTGTGCAGTGAAACCGGTCCTCGAACACCCACCGAAACTGCGTCGGCTTCTTCTTCCTGTTCGCTGTCAGTGTCCTCCACCTTGGTTTTTTTCTTCTTCTTAGCGGTTCCTTTGTATGCAAACACTTGACCAAAAGCTCTTACATCAATCCACCGTTCGCAGGCTGCTTTGCGTAAGGACTCGTCACTTTCTAGCACATCCTTCCCGAGTTCGCCTACTACGCGTTCCTTAAGGCTCCCGTACTGATCTACGCGATGGTCAGCTGACTGCACAAAGATCGGATGACCGGCATCAATGAGACGGTTTCTGATCTTGCGCTTGAGGCACACGTCGGTAATTTCGCCATGGCCGTCAAAGTTTACTCTCGGTCTGTTACCGTTTAGGGGGTCCCCGTTTGGGTTAGCACGGCTGACGCCAACAACAACTGCAAAATCTACTTTTCTTTCTAAACTTGACATAACGCGTATTCCTCCATCTCCTATTATGAGTTACTGGTCTCGACATCGTTGCCAACTTGCTTGGCCCTCTGAAGCGCCATGCGTTGGCAATGGTAGCCGAGGAGGTACTCCCCGGTGAGTGGCTTGTCGCTCATAAACTCATCATGCTTAAACGAACATATTACGCTCGAAATGAGATGCTGGCGTTTCGCCGAAGCTTGCCCCAACTTCATTTTGTAGGGTGACAATGCCAACTCGATCGAACGCCAAGTGGTGAAAGGACGGTCCGAAAATCGCTGCATTAGTCGTGCAGCAGTAGTTGGCCTCTTCTCTTCGGACTCATTTAGCGCCCATTGTTCCAAACTCTCTGCCAACGCTAGCAAGCGTCCATACAAGTAGTCCCGGGTCGTCCTGTTTTCATCTAAGGCCATCGTGAACTCCTCCTGACAATAGTCAAAACTGTACTTACGCACAAAAGCACACGCTACTCCAAGGGTCTGCTCCCACTCGTCTGATGTCTTGCCGAAGCGGTTTGATGCTCTGCGTACAGCAGTTGTGACGAACTCTTGTGGGATGGGCAGTCCGTCAACAATGCACAGTAGCAGGCGCTCAGCAGTCGCCCTTCGCAGTCTGTCGTCGGCCTCGCGCCCATAGAGGGCTCTGGTTACTTGCGCGGGAGCGGGTGCTCCAACGAATGTGTGAATTCCTTTTTTGCCCTTGTGGGTTCTATCCCCTGACGCACTTCTTTCAGTTGTCTGTATCCACGAGCATTGGCTGTGCCAAGCGTTAACTCGCTCGAGAAAATCCGAACCGTGTAGTTCTCGATAGTAGACAATGGCCATTCGCCCTGGGCTCGCGGAGTTTAGCCCTATAACCATGACTCGCTCTGTATTACCGAGGTCAGCCTTGTACCCTGCAATTCTTTTGGTGAGCCTTACGCCCACTTCCTGCGCAGTTGCAGCTGGGTGCTCCACCTCACCGATAGCACAGCCACTCAGCAGCTCGAATGTGTCCCACAGTGGATCCGGCACTGCTTTGCCAGCCGTGGACCAAGCGACTACCGCCAAACTAGGCTCCTTGCGCTTGCCCTCCAGAAACACTTGGCCCTGTCTAGAAATCAGCCAGCGCAAGGCATTATGCGCTTTTTGCGTGACCGCGCTGCTGACGCTACAGGCTTGTCTTGCAGAGTTAAACCGTCCGCGAAAGGTAAAGCCATCATCGTCATTTGACGATATCAGTTTTGCGCTGTCCCCTTGGCGGCGAATGTACTTTGGGTGACTCTGGGCAACACGGGCCATTTCACCTGTAGCGTAACACGTGTCCTGATCGCTGAGGGACGTTAGTGATTCCTGGAATTTCCCCCAACTCTTAAACAGGCTTTGATCCTTCCAACAAGCGGGTTCAGGGTCAAGCGGAATCTCAACCTTCCAGCGCACTACCTTCCCTGCGTGTTTCTTAAGGTCATCCAGTTGCGCGCCGTTCAGCACACCTTCCCGGTTAAGGTCTGCAAACGTGGTTCTGCGCTTAACATACTGAAGCACAGCGTGGGCTTTTACGTGGCGGTCCTCAGATTCGCACCACTGCGTCAGCAACGCTAAGTAAGCCTTATGCCATTCATTTAGTTTAGCAACATACCTAAGGTTCAAATCACCCACCTGTTCGTCCAAGTCGCCAGCTATGTATTGGAGCTTGTCCGACAAAGGGTGGCACTTGGGGTCGGAGCCAGATCTACCGCCAGATTGTTCGGTGCATGGTATGATGGTGCCCTGCTGAGCTTTTGAAACTTCAGAGGCTCGCAAGAATTTGCCCTGCCCATTTAGCGTAATTTCGATGTGGGCGTTCTGAAATATGTGATGCGTTGGTAGCAGTGGCACACAGTCCTCGACTGTGACGCCCACATGGCTGTGGCACGAATTGTATGTTTCATGCAATCGCTGTATCCAACTCATCGGCCTTCCTCCTGTAGTAGCTCAGCTATAGTTTGATCCGCTCCTAGGGTAACTGCAGCAGGTTTCCTGTATGGCATACTCTTAACCCTCCGGCGAACAGGGCAGTCCGCAGGACGAGCAAAGTTGATGACGCCGTCAATCAGTTTTGGGTGCCAAAAACGAACTTGCAGTTCATTCTTCCCGAGGTCGCTGGGATAGTCAAAACCATGCAGCATCAGGCCAAATGCCAATTCACCGTAATTGTCGTAGTACCCTTGTTCAGAGCCGAAATCACATGGCTCAATATAGCCTTGGCACTCACGCGTGCCGAGAAAGACGTCCCTTCTACCACCTCGCTCGATCATTCGTTTGGCCACAAAGAAGTGCTTGTTCTCGTTCCGATCCGCTTGCAGATCTGTTCTGTGCTGATTCCACTCAAAGTGCGCTTCTACTTGATATTCCACATCATAGAGGTATGTGTAGATCGCTAAGTCGTGCTCGTCATTGTTATAATTTAGTGGTTTTGTCCCCTTGGCCTGCATACGTATGGCTTTCAACACCCGTGCTCTATCAATGACCCAAGTGAACGTCGGCTTCCAATAGACTGACTCGAGTATGCCTTTAAGCGCCTCATAAGTGGGGATCTGGTAAGAAAACTTTTCTCCTCCTATTCTAGTCAGTGGGTCAGTAAACAGCGCATACCTGCCAAAAACTTTCAAGTGGACCTTGTTGTCCATTTCACACCTCCCCTACTATCAGAGTTTTCATTTCCCCAGCTGAGGAGTAACGCAAGCCGTAGACTTTGCAATAGTGCGTTTCTGCTACGTAAAACACTCCACTCCCTCTCTGCGTCTCACGGACAGCACCAATCTCAGACAGCATGGAAAACTGATGGCAAAAGACATTGACGGAGTACCGTTGCGCGCATTTCAAATAGGCTCTCTCCTTTGCCAAGTCTACAACACCAGTGAGATCAGCGATAATGGAGCGGCCCTCTTGGCCATATGGGACGACAACCCCAATCGTGTTGTCCTCGATCACTCTAAACGCCCTCGCCGCAGTCTGGAAAGACTGCCTTAGCATAATTCTGGGTGCAGCACCCTTAGAATTACGGTACGCCTCATTTGACAATTTGTTTGCTGACAGCAATTCAAACAAGCTATCGTCACGCTCGGTCGAAGAGTGTTTGTTTACCGTGTAAGGCATCTCCTTTGCGCGCTGAAAAAAATAGTACTTATAGTATCGTTCTATCGCTTGCGGTCCAATTATGTCGCGTCCAAACTGCTCAGGGTCGCTTTTATACTCGTCCAGCACGCGGTTTGTGATATCCCGACCATCCGCGATATCTTTTAGTTTGTCGAGGTTCTCATGGGCAGGATTCACAACCAAAACACGTCCAGCGTCACGGCGCCCCTCGCGATTGCATCGACCGGCTGCTTGGGCGATGGAATCAAGTCCAGCAGCATACCGGACCACTGTTCCAAAGTCTATGTTTACTCCTGCCTCGATTAGCTGGGTGCTCACACAAATGGTGGGTTCGTTGCATTGAAGCCGTTGCTTGACTTCGTCCAAAACCTCTGTCCTGTGTGCTGGGCACATTCCAGTGGTCAGGTGAAAAACCGGCGACTCAAGGTTCTGAGTCAGCAGGGTATGAGTCAAGTCTTGGGCGGCCTGCTTGGTGTTTACAACTACTAACACGGTGCCTGCGTTATTCAGTTCCGCACTAACCAGCCGTGCAATTTCGTCATTCGTCCACCCGCGCCGGCATTGCATGTCGATGACTTCGACCCTACGCAACGCCGCAAAGAGCGGTCCCACATCACCCATAATTTTGTTGTCCTGCAATACCGGCAGAGCATAACATGCGGGCATGATTGCGCCTAACAAAGGCTGTGTTGCCGTGCAGAGTACTGCTGTGGACCTGCAGGCCTGCACTAGGAACCGGAGGGCCGTGTTAAACATGTGCACACAGCGAATAGGGAGTGTCTGTATTTCATCGAAGATGAGCACTGCGTTAGCCAACTGATGCATGCGCCTAGCGCTCCTAGTCCCTGCCCCAAAGAGCGTCTCTAGGAATTGGACCATGGTGGTAAATACAATCGGTGCGTCCCAGTTTTCGGCCATCAGTTTTTGGCGGGGTGTTTCTAGTTCAGGGGTCAGGTTCGAGTGATGTTCTAACACGAGGCTACTCAGATCGTCCTTACCATCTTGAGCTGTAAGGGCTTCACGCGCCACCTTTACATTCTGGTCAATAATGGTGGTGTAGGGGATGATGTATATGATCCTATCCATCTTGTGAACCCTTGCATGGTGAAGTGCAAATCGCAAACTTGAAAGCGTCTTCCCGCCCCCTGTGGGCACTGTCAGTTCAAACAGTCCACGATCTTTGTCGGCGAAGTTACGACAGCGCTCGGAAATCTCGCTGCGCCTTTTGTTTAGCTCACTACCGTTATCAAAGCCACTAATGTGGGTTTCAAGTCGGCCTGCTAGCTGTGCCCAATCTACACCGCTATCATAAGCCCGCAGGCCAGCCGTGTCTGGGTGTTCAAATCTGGCTGAGTCAAGCCTGTCCGCGTCGAGCAGACAGCTGAACAAGAATCGGACAAGTAGGCCAGTCTTAAACATCAGGGTGCCGCGCGAATCGCCTGCCTCGCCCATGGATCTGACCAACGAGTTAATGCCAGATGTTAGAGCTGGTGTGTCCTTTAGAACTTCGCCTACCACATTCGCTAGCCGTGACTCTACTTCGCGACGGTGGGTTCCCTCGGGTGCTTTAGTTATGCGCTTAGTGAAGATGTCTTCACCATCGGGACGTAGACAATCGATAAGGCCAGAGTGATGGGAGAGGATGGGCAATGAAAGCACTTGGGCGGCCAGCATCCCCTGAGACCCCATCCCTGCCAAGTGTTCAAAGAGAATCTGTGCTCCCGCAGTGGAATGGTCTACTTTGCCCTGGCGCGATGCTGGGTCAAGTGCCGCCTCCGCGTCCTGATCCGATCCATCTGTAGCCGCCGCTATGTATTCTTGAAATTTTGCGCTTGCCTTGCCTAAATCATGGAGCAATCCTATGACTTGGCCTTGGCACCCTAGGCCAACCTTTGCCGCGAATCGGCCCGCTAGGGCTGCTGTTTCTTCAAGATGCGCATGTAAACTCTGGCAGGTACCGTCTTTCCGCGTTCGCGCTATAAGTTCGATCAAACATCCACCTCCCCGACTGTCACATCGCCCTAAGCACATGCCGGGACAGCCTTCCCAATCCAAGCACTGTGGCCCCTAATGGACCAAGTAGCTCGTGTGCAAGCTCCCTAACACCAGCCTGCTCTAGCACAAAAAGGCAACTCCCACGTTGCCTCCACCTGCTGTCACATCTCTATTACTACCACATTTCAAGAACTCCTGCAAGCAATTGTGTGTCAATATGTGACATGGGAAAGTAGCTGTTGGGCATCTAAACATGGCGGAGTGACCGTTACGCACTAGATTACTTCAAACTCACTGCATATAGCCACGTTAGTTTGGCAGCCTAGTCTAGTCAATGCCCCCATAGAGCCTTGAGGCACA
>CAYGHR010000070.1:0-8709 GCA_964349715.1 uncultured Peptococcaceae bacterium | reverse complement strand
TCGCTCGGTACTACTGCGCTAAGATGGCGGCCAAGCGGTAAGACACCTGGCTAAAGGTAGAGCTCTGCTCTAGCGCTTGGCCAATGGGTGTGGCTACAACTTCACCACGCTTTATTCCGACCATTACGCCTCCCTGCTCCTCGATCAAGAGGTCTACTGCCCTAGCACCCAAGGTGCTCGCCAAGACTCTATCGCGTGCGGTAGGGCTACCCCCGCGCTGGACATGGCCTAACACTGTGACCCGCGTGTCAAACCCCGTGCAATCCCTTATAAACTCACCCAGCTGAAATCCCTGCCCCGCCCCCTCGCACACGACAATAATGCTATGGACTTTGCCGCGTTGGTGACCGCGCTTAAGCCTAGCGCAGATCTCGCTTAGGTCAAGCGGTACTTCCGGCACGAGAATCGACTCGGCTCCCCCCGCTAGGCCGGCCTCAAGGGCGATGTGCCCTGCGTTTCGCCCCATTACTTCGATGACAAACGCGCGCTCATGCGACGTAGCGGTATCGCGAATGCGGTCGATGGCCTGCACGGCAGTATTGACCGCAGTGTCAAACCCGATGCTTTCATCTGTACCGGGAATGTCGTTATCTATGGTGCCGGGGACGCCTACTGTAAGTATGCCCCTTTCGTACAGTCGCTGTGCGCCGCGCAGCGACCCGTCCCCGCCGATGACGACAAGTCCGCTCAGCGCACGTGCCCTCAACACCTCTAACGCGCGCGCAAAGCCTTCCTCGGTCTTAAACTCCTCCGACCGCGCGGTACGCAGCATAGTTCCCCCGCGATGGATGATATCGCCAACCGACCCGGCCCCAAGTTGCACAAAATCGTCCGCGAGCAACCCCGCAAATCCCCGCCTGATGCCGAAAATCTCTAGGCCGGCGTGCAACCCTTTGCGCACTACCGCACGGATAGCCGCATTCATCCCCGGGGCGTCTCCCCCGCTGGTCAGTACTCCAATTCTCTGCATTGCCACCGCTCCCTTGTCAGCTTCCTATTGACCCTGCCTGCGGTTGTGAGCGAGTCTTGAGGCCGCCGCGGCCGCTAACGCCGCTACCAAGTCGTCCATAAAGGTGTGCACCCGCTCGCTGTGGCTGTTCAGTACCCGCAGGATGCCAAGCTTTGTCTTGTCGAGGTAGCCAAAGTTAGTAAGACCGATAGTGCCGTAGATGTTAGTTATCCCTAAGGCCAGTATTTCGTCGATACCATAGAGGGATGCGTCCTTAGCCACAATCGAACACAGCGGTTCGGGCAACATCCCCTTCTCCGCTAGCATGTCGATGGCGACTCCGGTCAGAATGGCGTGTTGTACCTCGCGCTTGTCGAGCACTGCCAAAACCGACGCCAAGCAATCGTCAAGGGTAAGGCCGGGCTGATAAGGCCTTTGCAGATCCACTACCAGTTGCGCTATCTCGCTTAAGGGAACCCCCCTTTCGGACAGCAGTTCTACAACAATATCTTTCATGCCGTTCCCCTCTCTAACCTTTTATCTAACATATTCACCCGTTACGCAGCGCAGTCTGAACATTCCCCGGCCCTAGAACCCGCTCTAAGTCGTGACAAAGTTCCGCCGAGCCATCGACAAATAGGCTATCCGACACCCGCACGGTAGTGCCTTCGTCCGCTAGCTCAAGGTAGACGGGGACGACGCCCTGGTGGCGCCTGAGAATGTTTCGTACATCTAAGAGGCGAGCGCGCTCCGCTTCCCCTATACGCAGCGAGAGCAAGCTCGGCACTTGGTCCTGTATCTTGTCTGGCGACAGAGGCTGCAGGGAAGTCGCGCTGACGCTTACGCGCTCATCGCGCAGGCTAGCCTGCCCTTTCACCCCTAGCACCGCGCTTGGAACGAGGATGTCGGCATACTGCTCGTAGCTTTTGGGGAACACGACCAGCTCCACTGCCCCCTCGAAGTCTTCGAGCTGGACAAAAGCCATGCGTTGGCCCTTTTTGGTCAGCACGACGCGCACATCGGTGACCATCCCCGCTAGTGATACTTCCGCCTTATCCAAAAGCTCGCTCGCGCGGCTTGCGGGCACGGCCCCAAACTTCTTCATGGCGCCGCGAAAAACGTCCAGCGGATGACCCGAGACGTAAAAGCCGAGCAGTTCTTTCTCTTGTGCCAATAACTCGCTCATCGGAAGCTCACAGAGCGCCTCCGGGCGCACTTCTATCTTATGCCCCTCATGGCCATCTAGCAGAGCAAACATGGAGATCTGCCCCGATTGCCTCGCCCGCCTCGCTTCCGCCGCCTTTCCCACGCACTCATCCATGATGCTAAGTAACTCTCGCCTGTTATAGCCCAGCGAGGTAAGAGCACCTGCTTTAATTAATGACTCTAGCACGCGGCGGTTCAGAGTGCCTTCGTCAAGCCGGCTGAGGAAGTCGTAAAGACAAGTATAACGCTGAGTACGGCGCTCTGCCACTATGCGCTCGATGACTTTTTCCCCCACGTTCTTAATGGCTATCAGGCCAAAACGAATGGTGTCCCCTTGGACGGTGAAGTTAGCGTCACTGGCGTTAATGTCGGGTGGCGCAACCGTGATACCTAGGCGTTTGCACTCCTCCAGATACACCTTGAGCTTGTCGGCACTGCCCGCGACGGAAGTCATTAGCGCTGCCATAAACTCTGCGGGGTAGTGACATTTGAGGTAGGCAGTGCGATAGGCTAATACCGCATATCCGGCGCCATGTGATTTATTAAAGGCATAATTGGCGAACTCAGCCATTTCGTCAAAGACTTTGTTTGCTACCTGCAAAGAGACTCCTAGGGCCAATGCTCCTGGCACGACGCGGTTGCCCTGTGCGTCCACTAGGCCATGCAGAAAGTACTGCCGCTCCTCCGCCATAGCTTCAGGTTTTTTCTTGGCCATAGCCCGCCGCACCACGTCAGCGCGGCCGAGGGAGTAACCTGCCAACGCCTGTACGCTTTGTTGCACCTGCTCTTGGTAGACAAGGCAGCCGTAGGTGACACTGAGGATAGGCTCAAGGCGAGGGTCAGCGTATTGTATGTCTTCGGGATGCTCGCGGTTCGCTAGGTAGCGCGGTATTTGATCCATGGGACCGGGGCGAAACAAAGATATGCCGGCCACGATGTCCTCAAAGCACGTTGGGCGTAGCCTAGCGAAGAAGTTGCGCATGCCGCCACCTTCAAGCTGAAAGACGCCCAAAGAATCGCCCTTCGCCAGCATCGCGTAGGTAGCCGCATCGTCATAGCCCAAGGCGTCAAAGTCGAGGGCTACTTTACGGCTAGCCCTTACATTGTCTACGCAGTCCTTTATGACAGTAAGCGTACGCAGCCCGAGAAAGTCGATTTTTAAGAGGCCAAGGTCCTGCACGGTGTTCATATCAAACTGGGTAATCACTGCTTGACCTGACTTAGCCAAGGGGATTAGGTTTACTAATGGCTCCGGCGCAATTACCACCCCGGCGGCATGTACCGACGTGTGGCGGGGCATACCCTCGAGCGCTTCAGCTAGGTCGAGCAGCTCTTTGACTCTCTCGTCGCTTTGATAGAGCTTAAGTAGGTCCGGGGATTCATTAAGCGCATCACGCAGCTTGATATTCAGCGTCTCGGGAACAAGTTTGGCAATGCGGTCAACTTCCGACAATGGTATGGCAAGCGCGCGCGCTACGTCCCGCACTGCTGCCCGCGCCCCGAGCGTCCCGAAAGTAACGATTTGGCAGACGTTTGTGTGGCCGTACTTCTCCGTCACATACTGAATGACTTCATCACGCCGTTCATAACAAAAATCGATATCTATATCCGGCATGGACACGCGCTCAAGGTGGAGAAAACGCTCAAACAGCAAGTTAAGCGGCAGGGGGTCAAGGTCGGTAATGCCAAGGACGTAGGCCACCAGTGAGCCTACGGCAGAACCGCGGCCGGGGCCTACAGGAATACCGCGTTCACGCGCAAAGCTGGTGAAGTCCTGCGTAATCAGCATGTAGCCGGCAAAGCCGGCTTCGGCAAACACACCTAGCTCATACTCCAGTCGCTCGCGCACCGCGTCGGTGGGATTTGGATAACGCCAAGTCAGTCGCTCGCGGCAGAGATGCTCAAGATAACTCTGCTCGGTGTGCCCGGCGGGTATCTCAAAGCGGGGCAGATAGCGCTGGTCAAAATCGAACTCTAGGTGACAGCGCTCGGCAATGCTCACGGTGGCGGCGATAGCCTCATGCAGTACCTGAGATTCGATGTATGGCATGCGTTCCATCAGTTCTTCCGCCGTAGTTACGTGAAACTGCGGCACAAAACGCATGCGGTTTGGGTCGGTAACCACTTTCCCTGTCTGCACGCAAAGCAACACATCATGTGCCTTGTGGTCGTCGGGTGACACATAGTGCACGTCATTTGTAAGGACTAAAGGCAGCTTGAGCTCCTCCGCCATCGTCACCAGTGCTGTGTTTACGTCTTGTTGTTCAGGCAGGAGATGCTCCTGTAGCTCCAGATAGAAGCGTCCGGGAAACATCTCTGCAAAACGCGCCGCCACCTCTCGCGCTCCGTAATAGTCCTTACGCAAAAGGCGGTATGCTACTTCGCCGCTCAGGCAGGCACTTAAGGCGATAAGTCCTTCGCTGTACTGCTCAAGCAAACTCCAATCTATGCGGGGACGGTAGTAAAACCCCTCGGTAAAAGCTGCGCTCACTAAACGCGACAGGTTTCTATAACCACGCTCGTTCATAGCCAACAGCACCAAATGATAAGAGTCGGAATCGATATTTGGCTCGCGGTCAAAACGAGTGCGATTCGCCATATACACCTCGCACCCGATAATTGGCTTGATTCCTTCCTGCCGCGCTGCCTTATAAAAATCTATGACGCCGTGCATATTGCCGTGGTCCGTAATGGCCAGCGCCTTTTGACCGAGTGATTTGACGTGCTTAATGACTTCGTCGATCTTAGCAAACCCATCTAGCAGACTATACTCGGAGTGAACATGAAGATGGACAAAATCCATGCGGCAACCTCCAGACTCGCAAACGATGCAGAGACTAATTCGCTGTCGGCAATCCCTTTCCCTGCCTTTTGAGCTGTGAGCTGTGAGCGAATCATGAATCGTGAATCGTGAATCATGAACTAGGACACCGTCCTCCACTGAGCACCGAGCACCTCCCCTCTACTAGGAGCCAGGAGCCAAGATCTAGGGCACCACACTCTCCTCACCCTGCCAACATTTACGTTTGACGTATGCTTGCCGCGTCGGTATACTACAGTTCAAGCCGAATCTGGGATTGTTGCCTAGACCGCATGTTCAGTGTGAGTGTTAGGCATCAATCCCGTACGGGGGATTTTCATTTGGGGTGAATCCGGTCTTGCGACCGGTAGGGTCTGCCTTTCTTCCCGAACCCGTCAGCTAACCTCGGAGGCTTAGTCTACTCGAGAAAGGGTGTCTGTCATGTACAAACGTCAATTGTCATTCGTGTTGCTGCTGCTCTCTGTTGCCGTACTTGTTGCTCTCCCTGCTTTTGCCGCTGCTCACCACACAGCTAGCGCACAAGCTACCGTACACCGCATCGCGTGGGGAGATACTCTGACCTCTATCGCGCGACGCCATCAGACCAGCGTGGCCGCACTAAAGTCGCTCAACAACTTGCGGAGCGACAGGATTATTGCAGGTCAGTCACTCAGACTTCCTGGACAGGCTGCCGCTCTGCAGCGTCAGGCTTCCGCTTCACGCGGAATTGTGCTTTCCGCGAGCGAGCGGTCTGCGCTTGCCAAGCTAATCCACGCCGAAGCGCAGGGGGAACCCTTTAAGGGCCAAGTCGCAGTGGCCGCAGTTGTGTTTAACCGCATACGCGACCCCCGCTTCCCTAACACTTTGCACGGCGTCATGTATCAGCCCTTTCAATTCGAGCCGATTCTAAACGGCTGGGCGTACAAGCCCGCAGGGCCAAGCGCCTACCGCGCCTTGGACGCAGCGTTAGCCGGCCAAGACCCGACAAGCGGAGCCGTATTCTTCTATAACCCCGTCAAGGCTCCTAACGCGTGGATGGCCACGCGACCTGTAGTTGCCCGCATTGGCAACCACGTGTTCATGCGCTAAGAGCAACAACGATAGTAGGGACGGAGAAAGTTAGCTCCGTCCCTTTGTTGTGAAGCCTGCGCAAGCGACAAAGCACCGCCCTTTGCGCTATAATGATTGCATAGAGCTAGAAGGGATGACGGCAGTGGCTGTATTGGGCATAGTGGCGGCCTTTATTGCTATCGTGGTGCTCGTGCAACGCAAGATGCAGGTAGGGCTGGCGCTGCTTATTGGTGCGGCAATCGTGGGACTTAGCTCAGGGAAGGGACTGGGAACGCTTCTTAGCATCGCGCTGGAATCGCTGGTCCACACGAACTCTGTGCAACTTATTCTGACGCTAGGCATGATCAGCCTCTTAGGCCACGTTATGCAAGAGGGCGGGGTCTTAGCTAAAATGGTGGCTCTGCTCCAAGTGACCTTGCGCAGCACCAAGCTGACCATTATGCTAGTGCCTTCGCTGATAGGCACGTTAATCGTCGCCGGCGGGGCGATTATGTCTGCGCCCACGGTGGAAAAGTTAGGCGGGGAGCTAGAGCTACCCCGCGAGCGCATGGCCGCGATTAACCTCTTGTTTCGCCACGCTTGGTTCTTTGTTTATCCGTTAATCCCTGCGTTTATCCTCATTACTAATATGACCGGGTTGCCCTTGTCACGCCTCCTAGCGTGGCAGCTACCTTTGACTGTAGCGGTGCTGGCCGCAGGCTATTTTACCTATCTGCGCGACGTACCCGATAGAATCCCCGCTTCCCCTCGCCCCACCCGACAGGATTTTTGGCAGCTCCTGCTGTACACCAGCCCGATTTGGGTAAGTCTTGCCCTCACTGTGGCAGGCAGCTTGTCATTTCCTGTGGCTCTGCTTGTGGGAGTTATAACAGCACTCCTGCTCGGAGATTCACCTGCCCTGCACTATCCGAGCATGCTTTATCGCGGGCTCAACGTCTCGATGATTGGAGCGGGCATAGGCATCGTGACTTTCCAAGGAGTCATCAGCCAAGTTGAGACCCTGCCTCTCCTGATTAATCGACTTCTGGAAACAGGCCTGCCTGTCTCTGTGCTCTACGTCGTGTTGCCGTTTTGTGCCGGCATTATCTCTGCCTCTAATACTTCCGCCCTCGGGTTGACTCTCCCACTCTTACTCCCCGCGATGCAAGCTACCGACACTGTGCTGTTTGGCACGGTTGTGGCTTACACGTCGTCTTTCCTTGGCTATTTCGGCTCGCCGCTACACCTGTGTCAAGTGGCTACTACTACACATTTTAAGTGTCAGGTGATGCCTCTCTACCGCGAGTATCGTTGGCCCGCAGTGGCGGTAATAGCCACGCTGGTAGTGCTGGGGACGGTGATGTAACTGCCGGAGCTACTTTAAGATAGGACAGCGAGTCACTCTAGGTCGCTTTTAGTAAGCCCCTGTTGACGCAAGCGCTTACTCATCACCCCGCCTAAGTGCCCTGCTTCTTCCGCGCTAAGTCCCGCCCACCCCACCTCCCTCACTTTAGGTAGCAGGCCTATCTCCTCTGCAATTTCTAGCTTGAGCCTAGTTAGTGCCGTGATAACAGCCTCCCGCTTGGGCCGGTTGGATTTCACATACCCCACCTCCTGTCAAGCGTAGTATGGACAAGCCCCTCATGTATATTCCGGGCCTAGCTAGGACAAACTGGGGTGGATTATGCAAGGAGATGGAAGGCATGAAAAGAGAGATTACCGTCATAGGCATCCTCGTCGACCAGCGTGCCGAGCACGCCCCCGATGTCCAGCGCGTGATAAGTGACTTTGGGGGGTGCGTGCTAGGCAGATTTGGCATACCGGCGCCTGACGAAAGCCACGGTCTGATCACGCTGGTGATGGAATGTGACACAGAAACAAGCCGCCAGTTCATCTCGCGGCTTGAACAAATCCCGGCAATATCGCTAAATCACATGCAGGTTACACGGGGCTAGTCGCTTGTCGCTCGCCTCACAGCTCACCGCTCACCGCTCACCGCTCAAGGCTACCTCTCGCTCCCAGAGGGTAGCCTTTTACTTACCTGCCACGCAACAAAGCCCAGCAGAGCGAAGGCGACGATGGCAGTTATGCCTATGCGCAGGGCTGCGGCTGCAAAGAAAGCCTCCGGAAACATATTAATCAGGTGCTCGGTGGCCGGGTCCAGTAGCCAGAGGTCATTGTCGAAAGAAATGAGGTGAAACCAAGTAAAGTAGCGCTCGAAGTCTAGGACAGCGAGAGTTGTTAGTCCCAGTAGCGCGACGACAACAGCCGCGGTGGTAGCGGCATATGCCCCCAATACTCGCCTTAAGCCGGCCGTTCGGTAGGCCGCAAAAGCCAGGCTAAGTACCCCTATAAAGGCCCAATTGCGTATGCGCCAGCTCAAAACGTAAAGTTCTCGTACATCAACCAAATGCAGCAGTTCTCGTTCGCCGTACAAGGGGCCCACGCGCCCGCGCACCCTAGCCTCCACGTTAGGTGTGTCCCGTTCCCCGGAGAGGTAATCAAGCAAGGCCGTAGTGTACCCCATTAGTGTAGGCATATCTACTTGCAGACTTTCAGGGACTGCCAGCCACTCGTATTTGCTCTCATAGAAGTCCAAGTCAAACGTCACCCAGTGTAGTGCTAGTGTCACGACCAGCAAGAATATGCCCACCGCCAGAAAAACGCCATAAGCCGCTGATAACGCTCGCACAGAATCCCCCCC
>CAYGHR010000069.1:6233-8761 GCA_964349715.1 uncultured Peptococcaceae bacterium | reverse complement strand
CAAAGCGGACATACCCAATCGTCATGAATGTCTTCAAAGGCTGTCCCCGGAGCAATGCCGCTTTCGGGGTCTCCTTCACTGGGGTCATACACATAATTACACACTACACACACCCATCTCACTGTTCACACCTCCTTCCCTCAGGCCAAATATACCATCTCGCACAACCCGGCTCAAGCAAATGCTTGCCTCCCCGCAACAGAAGTGCTACATTGACTGTGAATGGGGAGGTTCTGGCATGCGCGTTATAGCACTACAAGGCAGTCCGCGGCGGGACGGGCACACCGCTCTGCTGCTGGAGTCTTTCCTGTCGCCACTGCGCGCCCTGCATACCGTCAAGCGCGTTGATGTCTGCTATCAACATATACTCCCCTGTCGGTCATGCTATGCCTGCCAGAACGGCAGTGTATGCGGTACGGACGATGACATGAAAGACCTCTACCCACACCTTGCTCACGACGATGTAGTAGTTTTAGCGTCACCGATATACTTCTATGGCGTGACGGCGCAATTAAAGGCGGTTATAGACAGGTGCCAGCCGTTCTGGACTAACCCAGAAAGGCACAAGGCTGCGCGCGTGGGCGTACTGCTGCTTACTGCCGGCGCGCCTGACGCCCAAGGCGGAGGCGTAAGCACCACTACGGCTGCAGCGCGCATATTTATGTCATGCATAGGCGCGCCCCTTAACCACGTGATTGCAGCCGTCCATACTGATAAGAACCCGGTGTATCGGCAAAGCGAGGTGCTCGAGGCGGCGGTAGCGACAGCCCGGCACTTAGCAGAAGCTGCAAAGGGGCTGTAGGCGAGAGGGGAGGATTTGATCCTGTGCGAGACAAACCCACACAAGTGCTGTCGGAACTGCTGCCGGGCCAAACCCGCTCCGGCCAAGACATAGCCAAGCAGCTACGTGTATCCCGCGCCGCGGTGTGGAAGCACGTAAATACGCTCCGCACGCTCGGGTACGAGATTAACTCCCGCACCGGCGGCGGCTACACACTCAACTCTATCCCCGACCACCCCCACGGCGTGCTGGTACACCAGTACTTTTCCCCGGTAACGTTAGGCACGACCATCATCTACTTGCCGGAGTGCGGCTCTACGAATGCGGAGTTGCGCCTACGGGCGGAAGCAGGCGCGCCAGCTGGGTTAGTGATAACTGCCGATGAGCAATACGCAGGCAGGGGTAGACGCGGCCGCACATGGACAGCCGCGCGCGGGACTGCTCTCTTGTTTTCCGTGCTTCTGCGTCCGCAAATGCCTCCCGGGGAACTCGCCGGGCTTACCCTCGTGGCGGGTGTAGCGGTAGCGGAGGCACTTGCTAGCTTAGGTGTGACCGCGACGCTTAAGTGGCCTAACGACGTACACATTGAGGGTAAGAAGGTGTGCGGTATCCTTGCCGAGCTAAGCGGCGAGATGGACTACACCAGCTATGTCATACTCGGGGTTGGGCTCAACGTCTGGGATCACCCTAGAAGCGCTGACTACATAAGCACGTCACTTGCCGCCGCCGGCCTACGCCACAGCCGGGCGCGGGTGCTGGCCGCGATACTGGCCTCGCTGGAGGTCAATCTTGACTTGTTTGCCTTTGGGCATCAAGCGATATGCTTGGAAAAGTGGCGGCAAATGAGCAGCACGCTCGGCCGCAGGGTGAATGTACACACGGCAACAGAAACTTACACCGGCGTGGCGCGGGACATTACCCCCACGGGCGCTCTCATCGTGGACTTAGACGGAGGGCAAGAGAAAATCTTTACGACAGGCGATGTGACGATTAGATGATTCTCCGTGTTTAGAAGAGTTGATTAGGGAAGCCCCTCGTATAAGGAGTTCACTGGGAGGCGAAGCATGAGCAAGAAACTTCCGCATATTCTGGTTCTGGCAACAGGCGGGACAATAGCCGGCCGGGGAGATTCACCCCTACAGACCATGGGGTATCGCGCCGGCCAGTTTACGGTAGAGGAAATGTTAGAAGAGCTCCCCGATATTACTGCCTCTGTCCGTGTATCGGGCGAGCAGTTCGTTAATCTCCCGAGCAGTGCGCTCACCCCTATGGATTGGCTCGGGCTCGCTCAGCGCATCAACGTCCGCTTAAGCGACCGCAGTATCGACGGCTTAGTTATTACGCACGGCACTGACACGCTGGAGGAAACGGCCTTTTTTCTTCACCTAGTAATCAAAAGCAAGAAACCTGTAGTCCTTGTGGGCGCCATGCGACCCGCCACCGCCCTCAGCCCTGACGGACCGATGAACCTCATCAACGCTATTAGGGTAGCGGCCGCCCCCGCCGCGCACGGATTAGGTTCGCTCGTGGTAATGAACGACGAGATATTTTCTGCTCGCGACGTAACCAAGACCAGCGCAAACCGGCTAGATGCATTTCGCTCCCCGGACTTTGGCGCCTTAGGCAGTGTAGATAACGGTCAGGTCGGCATCTACCGCCGACTCCTCCGCAAGCACACCGTAGACACCGTCTTTGATGTGAACGAACTGGCTAAGCTACCCCGCGTGGACATTGTGGTAGGGTATGT
>CAYGHR010000069.1:0-6133 GCA_964349715.1 uncultured Peptococcaceae bacterium | reverse complement strand
AGGACTTCACGCGTGGTGAAGTCCTCGCTTTATTTTTCGTCCGATAAGCAGCGCCAGTACCGCCTTAACCAAGTCGAGCCCGATAAAGGGAGCCGCCGCTACTCTCACGGCCCAAACAAAATCTACAGGTCTGCCAAGGTAGAACCGCACAATCCCCCACAAATACGGCAGGCCCACAGCATAAAGTGCGAGTAACCCTAAACCTATGGCGAGGGCTCCCCCGCGCGGCGTGTCAATGTCACACTTACCGGCGACATAGGCCGCTGCGATGAAGCCTACAATAAAACCAAAGGTCGGCTGTAGCACATACACCAAGCCTCCATATGGAGGGCGGGCAAAGACCGGCACTCCCAGTAGACCGAGCGCCATATACACAGCTAAGCTCATAGCGCCGAGCTTTCCCCCTAGTGTAAAAGCGGCCAAGAAGGCCATAAAAGGCACGAGTGAAAAGGGCACCATGGCTTCGCCGCCAAATCTAAGTACCAGTGTGGCCGCCACATGCAGTGCCGCAAAAATCCCTACCCGAGTGATGTCCTGCGCGCTGAATCTCAAGTCCACGCACCTCCCTGCCGCGTATAATAGCGGACGCAGGGCGACTTGTCAACCAATATTGGTTGCAGGTTTACATCACCGACTTGGCCAGGGTGAGTTTACGGCGAACTGAGGCTCCCTGCCCTCTAGCACCAGCCGAATGTCACGCGCTGCTATGCCCGCTACCCGCGCTAGGCACTCTACGGTAGAGCCGCCCATGTGTGGAGTTAAGATGACATTAGTCATCCGCAAGAAGGGGCTGTTAGTCGGCAGGGGCTCCTGTTCAAACACATCGAGCGCGGCACCGGCAAACCATCCTTCTTGCAGTGCCTGTAGTAGATCATCCTGTGCAATGAGCGCCCCCCGCGCTGTGTTAACCAAAAGCGCGTCTTTGCGCATGAGCGACAAGAGCTTTCTCCCAACTAGCCCTGCGGTTTCCGTAGTCAGGGCCACGTGCAGGCTAACAACGTCGGCCGTGGCAAACACCTCCTCCAGAGAAACTTGTGCCACTCCTCTCTGCGAAGGCGAGTGCGGGGATCGACTCCAAAACACGACTTCCATCCCTAGGGCTGAAGCCAGCCGCGCCAGTGTTTGGCCGATGTTGCCGTACCCGACTAGACCCAGGCGCCTACCCTTAAGCTCTCGCCCTAAGGTACGAGCCTGCTCCCACCGCCCCTGCCTGACCAAGCTATTCGCTTCCGCTATCCTGCGCCGAAAAGAGATTATCAGGCCGAGCACAAGTTCCGCCACCGATTGGGCGTTAGCTCCGGGAGTGTTGGTAACATAAATACCGCCTTCGGTGGCAGCCTTGGTGTCGACTTGGTCTACCCCCGCGCCATGCAGGGCGATGATTCTAAGGCGAGTGCATCTCCCAATTAACTCGTAGGGGATGACCCCGGTGCGCACTAAGAGCCCGTCCGCGAGCGCAATTGACCGCCATGACCGTTCGCGCGCGCCAAGCGACATGTCGCCAAAGGGCAACGGGACTACTTCCAGTTCGGCCAGCGGCCCTAACTCGCCCGACACAACCCCCATGTCTACCGGCATCTCCGGCGTGGCCGTAACGACGACGCGTCTTCTCTCTATACTCAAATCCATCCCCCTCTGTTGTGCCGTAACATAGGAGTTCAACGCCATCCCTCTAGCTCCTGCTGCGTAAAGCAGCCTGACGGAATCACTGGGGGCACTTTTCATTGACGTAGGGGAGTCTCTGCGTCTATACTGTGTCGTTAGACCACAAACAAAAGGAGCCTATGAATAGTGAAGCGTAACATAGCCATCATTGCCCATGTTGACCACGGTAAAACCACCCTAGTCGACGCAATGCTCAAGCAGAGCCACATTTTCCATGCTAAAGAACATGTACAGGAACGCGTAATGGACTCGCTAGACCTAGAGAGGGAACGCGGGATTACCATTATGGCCAAGAATACAGGGGTGTACTACGGGGACGTCAAGATCAACATCGTCGATACCCCGGGACACGCAGATTTCGGCGGCGAGGTGGAGCGGTCGCTAAGTACTGTGGATGGTGTGCTGTTGTTAGTAGATGCCGCCGAAGGCCCCTTGGCACAGACTAAGTACGTGCTCCGCAAAGCCTTGGCGCAAAACTTGCAGGCTATAGTGGTTATCAACAAAATCGACCGTCAGGACGCCCAACCTTTGGCAGTACTAGACAAATGTCTAGACCTGTTTATTGAGCTGGGGGCAACGGACGAGCAGCTTGACTTCCCCGTGTTGTTTGCCGCGGCGCGTGCGGGCATCGCCAAGTACAAACTAGAGGATGAGGGAGAAGACCTCACGCCTCTGTTCGAAACCATCCTCTCTAAGATTCCCGCGCCCGCCGGGGACAGGGAAGCACCGCTACAGATGCTGGTGACGACACTTGACTGGGACGATTACCTCGGCCGCATAGCTATCGGCCGCATCACCAACGGCGTCATTAAGACAGGCCAGACTGTGGCTGTAGTTACGCCTGCGCGCGGAGTGCTGTCAGCTAAGGTGGCCAGGCTCTACCAATACGTTGGCCTTAAACGCACCGAACATACTGAAGCGGAAGCGGGAGATATCGTGGCGGTCGCGGGGATTGCAGAAATTAGCTTAGGCGAAACAATCGCAGACCTAGAGCACCCGCAAGCCCTCCCCTTCGTGCCGGTAGACGAGCCCACCGTGACTATGGACTTTCTGATTAACGACAGCCCTTTTGCGGGACGGGAAGGTCAATACGTGACCTCAAGGCACTTACGAGAGCGCCTGATGCGTGAGGGCTACACCAATGTAAGTATGCGCATCGAGGACGGACCGACCCCAGACGTTTTCCACGTTTCCGGACGCGGCGAGCTGCACTTAGCCATCCTCATCGAGACTATGCGGCGGCAAGGTTTTGAGTTCGCGGTCTCACGCCCTAAAGTAATCTTGCGGCAGGGTGAGAACGGACTCGAGGAGCCCATGGAACTCTTGACAATAGATGTTCCCCAGCAATACATGGGCACAGTGATGGAGAAGCTAGGGGCCAGAAAAGGCATTATGACGAACATGGAGCACACCGCTACCGGCTCGGTGCGGCTTGATTTTGAGATATCGGCCCGAGCCCTACTTGGCTTTCGCTCTGAGCTATTAACCGAGACGCGCGGCTATGGTGTCATGAACACCCTATTTCTTGGGTATGGTCCTTATCGCGGCGACATCCCCGGACGCGTCAGCGGCGTGCTCGTGGCGTGGGAAGAAGGCGAGGCCACTGCCTACGGCCTGCAAAACGCCGAGGAGCGCGGGCGCTTGTTTATCGGGCCGCAAACACAGGTCTATGAGGGCATGGTGGTCGGTGAATCAGCCCGCCCCAGCGATCTTGACGTGAACGTGTGTAAGCGCAAACAACTCACCAATATCAGGTCCAGCGGGGCCGACGATGCCATTCGCCTGGAGACGCCGCGCGACATGAGCCTCGACCAAGCGCTCGAGTACATCTCCGACGACGAGCTGGTAGAGGTAACACCCAAGAGCATTCGCCTGCGCAAGCGCACCCTCAATCGTCAGGAGCGTTTGCGCCAACAGAAAAAGCAGCAAGATTTGAATTAGGCTTCTTGACGCGACTGCGTAGGCATGATAGGCTCTTGTTAACATACCCTGCGGGGGTATATTAAAGGCACGGAGGGTTCCTCATGCAAGTTACACCCCAGCGGGTCACCCTACTTATCGGGGGCATGACCTGCGCAGCCTGCGCGAGCCGAGTGGAACGCGCCTTGACCAAACACACCGGCGTTAGCGAAGCTAACGTTAACCTAGCCACCGAGGCAGCAGTAGTGCGCTTCGACCCTAGTTTGACTAACCCACAAGACTTAGTCCAAGTAATAACCCATGCCGGGTACGAGGCGCGAGTCAAGTCTGATTCAATCACGCTAGCTGTTCAAGGCATGACTTGTGCTGCATGCTCTAGTCGTGTGGAAAAGGGTCTCTCACAAACGGAGGGTGTGTTGCGCGCGGCGGTAAACCTCGCTACAGAAAAAGCTGTGGTTGAGTACGACCCGAGCGCAACTTCTGCTGCCGCACTCATCGCGCGAGTAAGGGCGCTTGGCTATGACGCTAAGTCCGAGTCCACGGCATCCCAGGACGACGATAAGGCCCTGCAGCACACCCGCGCGGCTGCTCGCCGTATGTGGATAGCTTGGGCGCTGACGCTCCCCATAGTGGCGTGGATGCTGCCCGCGATGTTCGCGGGACCGCATAATATGGACGCGATGTGGTTAGGCAAAACCGGCTACAGCATCGGCATGCTTGTTTTGTCCGCGCCCGTAATGTTTTGGGTTGGTTTTTCAACCCTTGTTTCCGGCTGGAAAGCTGTTAAGCACTACTCCCCTAGCATGGACACCCTGATTGCCATGGGCACACTTGCCGCATGGGGTACCGGGGTGGCCACTTTCTTTACGCATATTGAGAACTACGCCGGGGTCGCCGCTATGATTATGGCCTTTCACTTGACCGGGCGTTTCCTCGAGGCCAAGGCAAAGGGCAAGGCCTCGCAGGCCATTCGGCGCCTCCTGCAACTAGAGGCCAAGACGGCAACTCTCCTTGTCGACGGGCAGGAGCGCGAAGTCTCTCTGTCGGAGGTGCAAGTCGGCGATGTATACGTCGTCCGGCCCGGGCAGAAAGTGCCAACCGACGGACAGATAGTCTGGGGCGAAAGCAGCGTAGACGAATCCATGGCGACGGGCGAATCACTGCCCGTGCGCAAGGCCCCCGGCGATGAACTAATCGGAGCCACCGTAAACCAAGAGGGGTTGTTGCACGGCAGGGCTACGCGCGTAGGAAAGGACACTTTCCTAGCGCAAGTCATCAAGCTCGTGGAGGAAGCACAGGGCACGAAGGTGCCCATTCAGGAATTCGCAGACAAGGTTACCGCCGTGTTCGTGCCCGTCGTTATCGGCATTGCCATGGTCACTCTAGCGGCCTGGCTCATGTTCCCGGCCGAGCTTTCGGGCATCCTGGAAATGGCTAAGCACGTTGTCCCCTGGGTTAATCCGCACCTGAGCCCGGTGACGCTCGCGGTGGTGGCGACTGTCGCTGTGCTGGTTATTGCCTGCCCGTGTGCGCTCGGCCTCGCCACCCCTACGGCGCTTATGGTCGGCAGCGGCATGGGCGCGGAAAACGGCATTCTCATTAAGCGCGGCGAAGCCATTCAAACTCTACAGGAAGTTAGGACTGTCGTTTTCGATAAAACAGGAACTATTACCAAGGGGAAACCCGAGGTTACCGACGTCATAGCCCTCGTGGGGACAGAGCGCGAGCTCTTGCAGGCCGCCGCTAGTGCGGAATCCGGCTCCGAGCACCCCTTAGGCCGGGCGATTGCCAAAAGCGGCGGAACGGCCGGACTGGAGCTTTTGCCGATAGAGCGTTTTACCTCCTACACAGGGCGTGGCATAGCGGCGGAGCTAGACGGACGAAAAGTCGCGGTTGGCAGCCGTAAACTTATGCACGAACTGGGGATTACCGTAGCAGGCGTAGAGGACACGGTAGTCTCGCTGGAAGATGAGGGCAAGACGGCCATGTTAGTCGCCATCGACGGTCAGCTCAGTGGCGTAATCGCCGTAGCAGACACCGTCAAGGAGGACTCCGCAGCCGCCATTTCGGCGCTAAAGAAAATGGGCCTAACCCCGGTGATGATTACAGGCGACAACAAGCGCACGGCCGCTGCTATCGGCCGCGCTGTCGGTATCACCAGCATCTTCGCTGAGGTACTGCCTGAGGGCAAGGTAGAAGCAATTAAGCGCTTACAAAGCGAAGGAATAAAAGTCGCCATGGTAGGCGACGGCATTAACGACGCGCCCGCACTGACGCAGGCAGACGTCGGCATCGCTATTGGCACAGGCACCGACATTGCCATTGAGGCCTCTGACGTAACCCTCGTGCGGGGGAACCTGTCCGCCGCCGTCAGTGCCATTAAGCTATCGCGTGCCACCTTCCGCAAGATACGCCAGAACCTCTTTTGGGCGTTCTTCTACAATGTCGTAGCCATTCCCTTGGCCGTCACCGGACTAATGCACCCCATCATCGCGGAGATTGCTATGGCCGTCAGCTCACTTAGCGTCGTGACGAATGCTAATTTGCT
>CAYGHR010000068.1:6804-8949 GCA_964349715.1 uncultured Peptococcaceae bacterium | reverse complement strand
TAATCGAAGGCATATCCACAGCCCTCAGGATGCTCGTGAGCGGAGAGGGCGAGATCTACAGCATTGCGTGGCTGACCGTGCGAGTGAGCGGCAGCGCTACCCTGCTCAGCGTGCTCATCGGCGTACCGCTCGGGGCTTATCTGGGGATGGTGCGTTTCCCGGGTCGCGCGGCGGTGCGGACCGTCGTCAACTCAACCTTGGGGCTCCCGCCGGTGGTGGTGGGGTTGTGGGTTAGCCTTTTTCTTTGGCGAAGCGGTCCCTTAGGCGGGCTAAGGCTTATGTACACTCCTTATGCCCTTGTTATTGCGGGTTGCCTCATAGCCTTGCCGCGCGTGACAGCTCTGACCATGGCAGGAGTGATGCAGGTAGAGGAAGGTTTGTCCCCACACATAGCCTCCTTGGGAGCAACCAGATGGCAGGGCATCTGGCTTATCATCCGTGAAGCGCGACTCAGTATAATGGCCGCGGTTATGGCCGGATTCGGGTCGGCAGTGGCCGAGGTAGGCGCAGCTATGGCAGTCGGCGGCAATATTCGCGGGCACACCCGCGTACTAAGTACCGCCATTGTGCTGGAAGTCAACCGCGGCAACTTCTCGCAGGCCATTGCACTCGGGTTTATTCTTTTGACTTTGTCTTACTCGGTAGCGCTCGTGCTCACTGCCATGCAGCAACGGAGGTTGTGGCATGCTCACGGTTAAAGAACTTAGCCTAAAGATTAACGGCAAGAAAATCCTCGCCGTACCTGAGTTCACAGTGCGGCGAGGGGAGTTTACTGCCGTAATCGGACCTAATGGGGCGGGCAAGACCTCACTCCTACGCGCGCTGGGCACAATCAGTGACGCGCGTTGCCAAGAATACATTTTGGATGGCGTCCCTCGCCGTATGCCTGAGGATAGGTTAGCTCTAACGCGCATGTACTCACACGTGTTTCAGGCCCCCATGCTCCTCTCCGGTACTGTAATAGAGAACGTCTGTCTGCCGCTGCGCCTGCGAGGCATCAGCCGCAAGCAAGCTAGAGAGCGTGCGCTGCACTGGCTTACCATTACACAGTCCGAAGCGCTCGCAACTCGTCAAGCCCAAACCCTCTCCGGGGGCGAGACCGCCCGAGTGATACTGGCCCGGGCCATGGTGAGCGAACCACGCCTGGTGTTTCTGGACGAGCCTTTCACTTACCTAGACGTAGAAGCGCGTGCGTACCTGCTGCGTCATCTGCGACGTTGGCTTGCCCTGACCGACACCACCGGGGTAATGGTCAGTCACGACTACAGCGAAGTAGCGCTGCTCGCGGATAGACTGGTGGTAATGGACAAGGGCGCGATTGTAGAGGACGGCGACCCCGAGGCCATCCTTGCCGCCCCTACCCTGCCCTTCCTCTGTGACTTTGTCACCCTCGGGCGGGCTACATGGCACAACACAGTGCCTCCGCTAGCCCGCTGAACGCTGCTCTACCGCCAAGCCGGGACGTATGAGCACGAGTGGGGTGCTCTCGCTGCCTTGACCCGCAGGGTTGTCCCTGAGCATGGCCATCAGTTCAGTGCGGCTGAAACCTATATGGTCGGAGTGTCCGAGAATCGTCACACCCAGATCGTTAGCGTCGACAATCATGCAATCCATCCCGAGTTTAGTCTTAATCTCGCGACATACTTCGTTTGGGGCTTCAGGCACCAGTACCCCCTTGGTGAGGTACCAGTCAAAAGCGTCCGCGCAGAAGCCGTCAATACCGGCGATGCCGTGTCCCGCTACCATGTAGAACACGCCCTTTATGCCAAACGGGCGGGTTAGAGCTGCACAAGCCGCAGCCAGCAGAATGCGAGGTAACCCGGCCAAGTTAATCGCTATTTGCATCTTGTAAGGGTTCCCCACCGATTCTCCCGCCGGGGTCATTTTGACGAATCGGCTGAGAAACTTAGCCCAAAAGCCGAGCCGAATTTCACTCATTTCCAGTATCCGGTTTTGGCACAGAGCGATGACCTTCTCGCTGATTGACAGTATATCGCCAGCCTGGTAGAGAGCACTCGCGTAGAAGCGAATGATCTCTAGGTAGTCTTCCCGTGGGGTAATAAAGTGCGTCCTAATGGCATGGCGAAAGAAAGCCCTTCCGTTTACCGCAATCGTTACCTGTTTATCCGGGTTAGCATAGAACGT
>CAYGHR010000068.1:0-6704 GCA_964349715.1 uncultured Peptococcaceae bacterium | reverse complement strand
GGGGACCACTGGGGAAAAAGTTTCGGCAAGCCGCTTACTGTGAGTCGCCGGGGATTCTTTCCGTCGCTGTCTGCTACAAACACGTCTAGTCCCATCCCCTTGGCATGGAAATCCTGTAGATAGACAATCTGTCTTCCGTCAGGAGAGAAGCGCGGGGAAGAGGCAGTTCCACCGGTAACTACTCGCTCCTGGGTGTAGGGCTTAACCTCTGCCACGTAGATGTCGCGCGGGACGGGCACTATACTTAGATTGATGTCCTCGGCCTGCCAGGTGTGAAAGACAATGCGTGACGTATCGGGCTGCAAATACCCCTCCGCGGCATTGTGTACCGGCCCCCCGTCTGAGAGGCGGCGCGCCGCCGATGTTGCAAGCTCAACTTCCCACAGGTCGTACCTAAAGCTCCAGCTGTGGTTGTGCCCGTCAAAGGTGCTCCACATAAAGATTTTGTCGGAGGCGGCACTAAACCCAAGCAAACGGTTTGTATCGCCCTGCCGGAGAACTGCGCGCGCGCGCTTCTCGCGCAGGTCATAAATCAGTATGTCTTGGTACACGTCGGAGTGTGCGTCGGCCGCACCGTAAACGCGTTCTAGGGCTACAAACCTGCCGTCGGGAGAAAAGACGGGCGATGCCGGATACGCGCCGCTAAGCTCTAGGTCAAGCTTCACTGTGTCCTCTGTCGTGCGGTCATACAGTGCCAGAAAACGATTCGCTTGTGCTGTGTAGCCCACAAAAGCTATTTGTCGTCCGTCCGGGCTTACGGCGGGGTCTGACTCGGCGTACTCTCCCTTTGTGAGCCTGCGCGGTCCCGTGCGGGGAGCTCCCACCACCCAGAGGTGCTGTTCACCGGCGACGTCTTTAGCCACGATTAGGCCTTCGTTCCCCGGGAGCCAAGCAAAGGAGGAAATTGTAAAGGTCTGCGGTCCCGGTTCGGGTCGAAACCACTGACACCCTACGAGCAGGGCAAGCGTCACGCCAAGTACCGCCAACCATACGCCTTTCATTCTTAACCTCCGATTGTTTCCAGATCCCTATCTTTAAGGTCCGTAACGAACATATGCCCCGGGGAGTGAGTGATGACTAAGTCAGGCTTAGACTGCATTACCACGGCTTGCGGGGTACAGCCGCACGCCCAGAACAGCGGCAGCTCGCCAGGGGTTATGGTAACCGCCTCGCCCATATCGGGCTGCGAAATGTCCTTAATGCCAAGCGCCGCGGGGTCGCCAATGTGCACGGGCGCGCCGTGCACCGCCCGATAGCGGCTGGTAATTTGCACCGCCTTGGCCACGTCCTTCGCGGCAAAGGGGCGCATACTGACCACGAGCGGGCCGCTAAAGACGCCTGCTTCCCGACAAGGGATATTTGTCACATACATCGGCACATTGCGTCCTTCGCTGATATGGCGGACTTCTAAGCCCTGCTCAATCAGCGCCGCCTCAAAGGTAAAGCTGCAGCCAAGTAAGAAGCTGACGAGGTCGTTACGCCAAAGGTCGGTAATGTCATAAGGCTCGTCGGTGAGAGCGCCATCGCGAAACACCCGGTAGCGCGGCAGGTCTGTGCGCAAGTCGGAGCCACTAGCCAGGAACTTAGCTTCATAACGGCCGGGCTCCAGCACCTCCAGCACCGGACAGGCAACTGCGTTGCGCTGGCAAAAGAGCAGGAAGTCAAAGGCCAGTTTCTGCTTTAGGATAACCAAGTTAGCCTGCGCGTACCCAAGCGCTAGGCCCGCTGTCGGCTGTGTGTAGTTTCCGCTGCGCATCAGCTCCCGGAGTTGCCTAGGGGTATGCTTAGCATACGGATGCATCAAAGTACCACCTCACTTGCCTTGACATGGAATAGCTCTCCCTGAACAGTGACCTTAAGCCCCCGCTGTGACCGCACGCGAATAGGCGACTCAGCAAGCTTTGTCGCCTGCTCGCTAAGGAGCGCTCGCGCCTCGCCGTAAGTCACGACTCTAAACTTGAGTCTGTCACCGGGTTTTAGCTGCCCAAGTAGCGGTAAATCCGCGCCGATTACCGTGGCGATTTTTGGGTACCCCCCTGTAGTCTGCCTGTCGGCTAGCATTACTATCGGTTGGCCGCTCGGCGGCACCTGTATACTTCCCGGCGCAATGCCGTCACTGACGACACCTGCACCGGTACAGGGCAGCAATGGCTTCCCTTGCAGCCGGTATGCCATGCGGTCTGACTCGGCACTGACCGCATACTCCGCCTGCGCAAGTGCCTGTATAGCTTCCGGCGTAAAGAGGTCTTCCTGCGGCCCCATCATCACTCTTACGGTGTTGACTGCCGCGGGTTCGGGCGCGAGCAACGCTCTGGGCGTAAAGCTGCCGGCAAGCTGTGACCGGTCCTCGCACTCGCCGACCGGCAAGATGTCCCCCGCGCGCAGCGTGCGTCCGGAAAAACCGCCGATTTGACCGCGCAAAAACGTAGAACGGCTGCCCATGACTCTGGGCACGTCGAAGCCGCCGGCCACCGCAAGATAAGCGCGGGCCCCGCACGCGGCGGCACCGACGACCATTTCGTCCCCCGGCGCAAGACACATGGCCTCCCACTGCGGCGCAGGTATGCCATTGATGGAGAGCGAAAACTTCCCTCCCGTCACAGCTACCAGCAAGCTAGCCTCAGCCCGCAGTACCGGCCCTTGCATCGTCATCTCTAGAGCGGCGAGAGAGCGGTCGTTGCCCACGAGCTTGTTTGCCCACTGCAGGGAGTAAGTGTCCATAGCGCCCGACACCGGCACCCCAAAGGCCTGTAAACCGTATCGCCCACAGTCCTGCACAGTCGTAAGAAGCCCGCCGGCAAGCACAAGTAATGTCTTCATACTTCGCCCTCGCACGTTACTTCGGACACATACTCGTCCGCTGCCACTAAGGCTTCGATGTGCAAGTACTCGGCGACCGTGACAGGTCTAAAGCGCACAGCTTGCCCGGCCCTAAGCAGTACCGGCGGCGAAAACTCCGGCCTGTATAGTCTTAGCGGCGTACGGCCTAAGAGATGCCAGCCGCCCGGGCTCTCTAGCGGGTACACACCTGCCTGCAATTCGGCGATAGCCACCGAGCCCGCCGGCACCCTAGTGCGCGGCGTCGCCAGCCGCGGTAAGGACAAGCGCGGGTCAAGCCCGCCAAGATAGGGGTACCCCGGCATAAACCCCATCATGTAGACTGTGTAAGTGACCTGCGTGTGCAGCTCGATTACTTCTTCCGGCGCCAATCCCACCTTAAGAGCAACCGCGCTTAAGTCAGGTCCCCACTCCCCGCCATACAGCACCGGAATATCCAATCTCTCGCGTCGGGACGTCTCTACACAGGCATCGGCCGTCATCAGTTCACTGCAGTGCGAGGTTAGTGTTTCTAGGGGCAGCAGCAATGGGTCATAGGCTATCAAGAGCGAGGCGTAAGCAGGTACGCTTTCTTTGAATCCGGGGAGAGTCTTTGTCTTTAGTTGCCGGTCTAGAGCATGGACCGCTTGGTTCACCGCCATGTCAATCGTCTTCCCAAATTCCACAATGAGGTGGCTGTCGCCAGCTAGGAGAAAGCGCGGCATGGCGTTAGTGTCCTCCGAGTGGACTAAAAACAACGCCTGCCTCACCTAGCGCTGTACGCATCGCGCTGACAAAGTGCAGGGCTTCTTTGCCGTCCCCGTGCACACAAATGGTGTCGGCGGCAACCTCCACCCGCTCACCGGTGACAGCGACAACAAAACCTTTGGTGACCATGTCTAGCGCTTGCCTCACCACAACGTTCACGTCTGTGTACACTGCGCCCGGGCAGCTGCGCGATACAAGGGTGCCGTCAGCTTGGTAGGCTCGGTCGGCAAAGACCTCGCGCGCTACAGAGAGACCCGCCTCAAGGCCCGCCTCTATTATCTTAGAGCCGCACATGCCCATTAGCCACAGCGCGCTGTCGACATCCCTTACCGCCCGCGCAATCGCGGATGCCAAACGCAGGTCAACCGCTGCCGCATTGTAGAGGGCACCATGCACTTTAACATGCGTAACCCTTGCCTTGTGCGCGCGTGCTACGCCAAGCAATGCGCCTATTTGGTACACAACGGCGTCATAAACTTCGTTGGGCGTCATCCCGATTTGTCTGCGCCCAAACCCCATTAAATCGGGATACCCGGGGTGCGCGCCCACTTGCACACGGTGTGTGCTGGCTAGCGCCACGGTTCTTTGCATTACCGACGGGTCACCGGCGTGAAACCCACAAGCGATATTAACGCTGGTGATGTGCGGCATGATCAGCTCATCTTGTCCAAGGCTGTAGGGGCCAAAACTCTCGCCCATGTCGCAGTTGAGGTCTACCTGGGTCTTAGGTGTCAAGCTCAGACCCCCTTCCTCACCTGGTAGCCCATATCGCGCGAAATGTCTTCGGCACAACGCGCCAAGTGCTTAATCATGTAGGCCAACTTCTCTTCGTTGAAACTTGCGCTTGGCCCGGCAAGACTAACCGCCCCTACGACTCTGCGGCTGTGGTCGCGTACCGGCATGGCAATGGCAGCGGTGCCTTCAAACAGCTCCCCTTGGCTAAAGCAGTACCCTAGGGCGCGCTCGCGCTTGATACGCTCCTGCAGGTCCTCTATGCTGCTCGGAGTGCTTGGGGTAAAGGGCACAAGGGTGAACTTAGGCAGTAACTCCTGTAGTTCCTTATCCGGCAAAAAGGCAATGAGGGCGCGCGGGCAGGCCCCGGCATAGAGTGGGGCCCGTCGCCCGATACGCGTGTACACGCGCACGGGGTGGCTGGTCTCACGTTTCTCGATGTACACTCCGTCGTAACCATCGCGGATTACTAAATTGACGGCTTGGTCAACCTTAAGCAGCAGTTCGTCCATGTGCGCTAAGGCCGCGTGGCGGATGTCTAGCCGCTCAGTGACCGCGTTGGCTAGTTCCAGGAACCTTAACCCCAGGCAATAGGCCTTGCTCCTGTCGCGCATCAGGTAACCGTTAGCCTCGAGGGTGTTTAGCATGCGCAAAGCCGTCGGCTTAGTCAGGCCGGAGCGTTCGGCGACGTCGCGCAACGTCAGGCGCGGCTTCTCTAGCGTAAATAACTCAAGGATCTTCAGGCCTTTGTCGAAGGTGTTGGCTATGGCCATGGTTGTCCCTCCATCACAATTTGAAATCGGCTGTTTAATATTTAGTTCGATGGCGAAATAATAAATCCTGCTGGGGAATCTCGAAGAAATTCCCCGGCAGGATTTAAGGTCCGCGAGCAGAAATCAATACCGTACAGAAGTTTAGGTTACGTAAGTCTTGGAGGTGTCCCATGCAAATAGTCATCTTCTCTGTGGGAGCGGAGTCCTACGCCCTCGAGGCTCTAAACGTGCAGGAAATACTGCGGCGGCCGACCGCGCTGGCAATCCCTGAGGCCCCGGCGCATATTGTTGGCGTTATTGACTTTCGCGGCGCAAACATCCCGCTGGTTTGCCTCGGGCAACTCCTCGGGCAGGGAGGCGGCGCGGAGTGCGAACAGGCCGTAGTCCTGACCGAGGGCGGTATGTCTGCGGCGTTCCAAGTGGATGAAGTGGAAGACGTCCTGAACATACCCATCCAAGCTCTAGACACCGCGTCGGCTACACTCGCGGGTTCCGCTACTATTACTAAAGCCGTGGTCCGGATTAAGGAACGTATGCTAGTACTCCTCGACCCCGCGCGCCTGCTAGCGAGAGCGCTGTGAGCGCGTAGGTGTGTCACGTTGGGGATCAGGTAGAGATAATCATGAATCGTGAGTCAGGAATCATGACCGGGTCGCTAGGGAAGTGAGTCGCTAGGGGAGCGAGTCGCTAGTCCCTAGGGGCCTGTTCTACGGCGCACGAAGCACGGCGCACGCCCCCTGCTAGGAGCTAGGAGCCGAGAGCCAAGAGCCCCCCGAGAGCGCTCGCACGCTACCGCGGCGCTATCGCTATACCTTGCCGCCCTAGCGCTTTCCAGCGCTGCTTAAAAACCGCCTTATCAAATCTGCGCAGTGTGCCCGTCCACGGGTCGTTAACCAGCACACTGGTTTCGCTAAACCCAACGAGCAGCATTACGTGCTGATTCCCGTTCCAGTGAAAGACCTCCCCCTGCGGAGTAACCCAGCTGTCTGTGCGCCGTACGGGAAGATTCGAGATGGTCCCCCATATGGCAACGGGGTGACCTGCGCGCACTAAGGCTTCGTACTCCTCCCAGGGTTGTTTGGTCATGTTGATTATGCGTCCACCAAAGTAGGGCTCCAACATGCGCAGCAGAGGTTGATGGTAAACGCCATAGGCCTGACTGCTGAATGGGCTCCCCGCAAACATCTCGCGCGGGTCCGGACCGTGCAACCGGCCGTTTCTCCAAACGAGCGGCCCTTGGGGCAACCGAGTTATCCATTCATCGACGCTTTTGCTGACGCCGTGAAACTCGGCGAGTTTGGCGAGTGAGACGACCTCACAACCGGTAGGCCAACGCGGGTGCTGGGAAAAGAGCGGGACGCTCTCTATATACACCAGTGAGCCAATAACGAGCGCGCGTGGAACGGTGTCGGGCGACGCGTTAATGTCGGGCGAAGAACTACTGTCAGACGAAGCTATCTTCGGTAGCTCAGGGATAACTACCCCCTCGCTGCTCTCCGCGCTGCCCGAGTAATACATGCCAATCAGCACCAAGCACGCCACAAACACTACCGCAACCACTGCTAGGGACAAGTCGATCAGCCTGAAGATAATCACCCCTTTTCCTCACATAGT
>CAYGHR010000067.1:0-9320 GCA_964349715.1 uncultured Peptococcaceae bacterium | reverse complement strand
TTTGGATTAGTGAGATCCGAGAGAATTAAACGCAACGATTCACTTTGGATTAGTGAGATCCGAGAGAATTAAACGCAACGATTCACTTTGGATTAGTGGGATACGAAGGAGATAGACAAGATGGGGAGAAGGGGAACAATTCCTCTCTATCCCGCCTATCACCCCGGGTATCTAACTAATCCGACAGAATTAAACGTAGCGATTCACTTGAGATCCGAGGGGATTAAACGAGGAGGAATTTGTTTGCGCGTATCAGAGCATCCCATTCTTAGCTTCAAGCGAGGTAAGCCGCTCAAGTTCATGTACGAAGAGCGGGAGCTTGCCGGATACGAGGGGGAGACAATCGCGGCGGCGTTACACGCGGCCGGAGTGAAGGTGCTGAGCAGGAGTGCTGTGCGGCACCGTCCGCGCGGCTTTTTTTGTGCCATCGGCACTTGCAGCTCGTGTCTCATGATCGTTGACGGCGTTCCTAACGTGCGCGTCTGCGTCACGAAGCTCAAGGCAGGCATGGTGGTTAAAGAGCAGCACGGTAGGGGGGTTCTCGCGTGAGGACGGTGGACATTTGCGTGATTGGCGGAGGCCCCGCCGGCCTTAACGCAGCGCTAGCCGCGGCGAGCGGAGGAGCGAAGGTGCTGCTCTTGGATGATGCAGATCATTTGGGCGGACAGCTAGTGAAGCAGACCCACATGTTCTTTGGCTCCGAGAGGCAGCAGGCCGGCACGCGTGGGATAGATATCGCACTCTCCCTGACAAAGGCTGTGCGGGAAACACCCTCAATCGAGATCTGGTTGGATTCAGCGGCCTTAGGGCTTTACGATGACGGCGTGTTGACGGCGGAGTGCCTGGGGGAATACCGCAAGGTAAAAGCTAGGCGCTTCGTCGTGGCCACGGGAGCGAGCGAAAAGATGTTGGCCTTTAAGGGCAACGACTTGCCGGGGGTCTACGGTGCCGGCGCTGTGCAAACACTGATGAATGTCTATGGCATTAAGCCGGGGCAGCGTGTACTGATGGTGGGCGCGGGGAACATCGGCCTTATAGTCTCTTATCAACTTTTGCAGGCGGGGGTAAACGTTGCGGCGATTGTAGAAGGGTCGTCCTTTATTGGCGGATATCTCGTGCATGCCTCGAAAGTGCGCCGGGCCGGAGTACCTATACTAACTTCCCATACAATTCTTGCGGCCTACGGCCAAGAGGCGGTAGAGGGCGCATTAATCTGCCGGCTCGATTCCGCTTGGCAGCCGATTGCGGGCACAGAGCAGAGGATCCCCGTTGACGTCATCTGCCTAGCGGTAGGGCTGTCCCCTTTGTCGGATCTCCTGTGGCAGGCTGACTGCCGCATGCTCTATATACCTGAACTAGGAGGACACGTCGCTTGGCGGGATGACGACCTGCGCACAAGTCAACCCCACATCCTTATCGCAGGGGATGTAGCCGGGATTGAAGAAGCAAGCAGTGCCATGGTAGAGGGTCTGCTTGCGGGCTACGTCGCCGCACGGGATTTAGGTTTGGCCCCCAGTGATGTAGGGGAGCGCATCCGCTCGGCGAAGGGGGATCTCGCGGAACTTCGCAGCGGTCCCGTGGGCGAGAAAATTCGTCTTGGTTTAGATGCAATCGAGCGTGAGGCGAGGTGAAGGAAGTGGATAAAACACTTAAGCGTACGGGGGTGCCCGACAAAGGCGATCTCGACTTGGTCTACCCGACCAAGGAGCGGTTGGCCAGCGGGGCGGTAGCGGTCTTGGAGTGCTTTCAAATCATCCCCTGCAACCCTTGTGCCACCTGTTGCCCGCGTCAGGCGATTAGACCCTTTCAGGACATCAACGATTTGCCGGTTATTGACTGGAAGAAATGCAACGGCTGCGCCGTATGTGTCGCTAACTGCCCGGGGTTAGCCATATTCGTTGTGGACGAGAACTACAGCGATACCGAGGCTCTCCTGAAGTTGCCCTATGAATTTGTGCCACTGCCGAAAGCAGGCGACCTAGTCAAGGCGCTTAACCGGGACGGGCAAGAGGTCGGAGGGGGACGCATTGTGCGCGTACAGAATCCGCCGAGCTTTGACCGCACAGCCGTCATTCACCTAGCCGTGCCGAAGGAGCTCGCGCGAGAAGTCCGGTTCTTCATCCTAGGAGGTGCAGCCCGTGAGTGAGCACGATCAAGACATCATCGTTTGTCGCTGTGAGGACCTGAGCTTAGCCGATGTCAAGAGACTTATTGGCAAGGGGTACCGCACGCTGGACGAACTTAGGCGGATTGCGCGCTTAGGGATGGGGCCATGTCAGGGGAAGACGTGTCGCGCCCTAGTACAGAGGGAGCTCATGGCAGCGGGGACGCCGCTCAAACACCAGCTCCCCGGCACCTACCGTCCGCCCACCCGGCCCATTACGTTAGGGAGTATTGCAGCCGGCAGCAGCGAGGAGGCCAGCAAGGATGCAGAGTAGTGCCGAGGTAGTTGTTATCGGCGGAGGGGTGAACGGGGTAGCCATCGCTTACGAGTTAGCGAAGCGCGGCTGCACGGACGTCTGTGTGTTAGAGCGGGATTACTTGGCGAGCGGGGCCACGGGGCGCTGCGGCGCAGGGGTTCGACAGCAGTGGGGCACGGAGATGAACCTCAGGATGTCCATCGCCAGCGTAAAGAAGTTCGAGACCATGAACGAAGATCTTGAGTACGAGGGAGATATTGAGTTCAAGCAAGGCGGGTACCTGCTGTTAGCCTACACACCGGCCGGGTGGGCGCAGTTTCAGAAGAACGTAAGCCTGCAGCGCAGTTTTGGCCTGGGAGTTAGGCTCTGCACGCCGGAGGAGGCGCGGGAGATAGTGCCGCACCTTAATACCGAGGGACTTTTGGGGGCGACGTTCAATCAAACCGACGGACACTGTAATCCCTTCCACGTCACCGATGCCTACGCGGAGGCTGCACGCCGTCTCGGTGTCAAAATCTACACCAACACTGAGGTGTTAGAGATTAGTCGCGGCAAGGCGGGGGAGGGGCGCATCGAGGGAGTAAAGACAACGCGGGGATATATTGCGACCCCCGTCGTAGTCAATGCGGCAGGAGGATGGTCTAAGGGCATCGCCGCCATGGCAGGCGTAGACATACCAACGTACTCGGAGCGGCATCAGATTCTTGTGACCGAGCCGGTAGCGCCCATGCAAGGGCCCATGGTCATGTCCTTTCACCATCATATCTACTGCCAACAGACCCCGCACGGGAGTTTCATTATGGGGCTAGGGGACGCAACGGAACAGCCGGGGTACAGCAGCCGCTCTACATGGCAGTTTGTAGAAGAAATGGCGCAGAAAATAACATGGCTTCTGCCGCCGCTTAAGGGCATCCGCGTCGTGCGCCAATGGGCGGGCTTGTACAACATGACTCCGGACCGCACCCCCATCTTAGGTGCGGGTGCAGAGGTTCCGGGTTTCTTTATGGCGGTGGGCTTCAGTGGTCACGGGTTTATGTTGGCACCCATGACCGGGGTATTGCTGGCCGAGAGCATTTTAGGCCTGCCGGCCTCATTGCCTATCGAGAAAATGGACTTAGGGCGCTTTGCACGCGGGGAGCTCTTTGACGAGCCGTCGGTGGTCTAGCGGGGACCTGTTGCTTTGCGGCGTTGCTGACCGGTCGTGGGGTCGACATACCAGTCCTCCGCCAAAAGCAACTCGCCAATAGGCACGAAGCTGTAGGCCTGTTCGCGCAGGCTAATAATAATGGGCTCTAGCGCTTGGGGTGTGTAGGTGGCGTTGTTGTGAAAAAGCACTATAGCGCCTGGATGAGCTCGCGTCGTGACACGGTCAACAATGGATTGCGGTGTAGCTTCCGTGCGCCAGTCCAAGGAGTCGATGCTCCATTGAATAGTGTGGTACCCAAGGGCGGTTAACGTTTCGACTACGCGATTACTGTAGGCACCAAACGGGGGACGAAAAAGGCGGGGAGGTACCCCTGTGGCTTGTCGGATGATTTCGTGGGTGCGGGAGACCTCTAGTGCTATCTGTTCTGCTGTAAGAGGGACGAGGTTAGGGTGGGTAGCGCTGTGATTCCCGATTTCGTGCCCGGCAGCCGCGATGCGCTGTGCCACGTCAGGATACTTCTCCACCCAAAAACCCACGAGAAAGAACGTGGCGCGCACTTGATGCCTGTGCAGTATATTTAGAAGGTCGTCAGTGTAGTCTGCGCCCCAAGCAGCATCGAAAGACAGAGAAAGGACTTTCTCTGTCTTTTCTACGCTATAAATAGGAACTAGGCGAGTGGTCGTCGCCACAGCGGCCAAATTCCTAAGCAACCAGCCAGGGTAGGACAGACTCGTCAACTGCCACACGAGAAAAAGGCCAACCCCGAGTGCCAGCCACCGCTCACGCGACCTTACCCGCAGCACCATCCACATGCGCATCCCTCCGAGCTCATCTAAGCCTATGCCTAAGGCCCCGGGGCTATGCGCGTGCGCCCTGCCTCAGCAGATGAGAGCTACTTTCTGCGCAGTATGGTGCCGACAGCGAGGCCCGCGGATATGGCAATCGTCATATGAGCAACGCTGGACATGGCCACTAACGCCTCGCGGTAGTTGCCCTGCGCAAAGTAGAGCATGCTGAGATAAGCGGTTGCTCCCGGCACCAGAGGAATGATGCCCGCGATAATGTAAACCGTCGCCGGGTACTTCGAAGCACGCGCCAGCAATTCGCTGGCTAGCCCTACAACCGACGCGGCGAAAAACACGGCAGCGGCGGGCCTTGCGCCCAAACTCTGCACCATTAGGAAGACGCCATAACCGAGCGCGCCAATAAGTCCACATAAGGACAGCGATCTTTTGGGCGCTTTAAAGATTAGGGCAAAGCTTAAGGTGCCAATGAAACATGCCGCTAACAGTAGAAGTGTGTTCATAGTACGCCGCCAAACGCCGCCCATACCGAAAGCACGGTGCCGACTCCGGCGGCGACGGCTATCGCGACCAAAAGGGCCTCGACCATGCGTGCGGCCCCCGACAATAAGTCGCCGCTAATGGAGTCGCGCACGGCGTTTGTGAGCAGCACTCCCGGCACCAAGATAAGGATGGCGCCAATCACCGTGGGCTGTAAGCCGGTAGGGAAAACCAGTGACATGAGAACCGCATTCAGCGCGCCTAACGCACCCCCGCAGTAGTCGATGACCAAACGATTGACGCCAAGGCGCCCAAGCTTACCTATGCCCCAAAAAACCATCAAACCCCCGACCCCACCCACAGCGGAGTCAACCGGAGTGCCGCCGAACAGTACTGTAAAAGAGCCGCCTGCAAGTAACGCCGCGACTGCCGCTAAGCGTGGCGAGTAGACCTCCTGTTGCCTGGCTAAACTGAGTACAGTGGTCAAGGCCGCCTGCGGTGAAGTGGTGCTGTTGATGCTGCGGGAAAACTCGTTAATGGCGCAGACTAGGTTTAGGTCGTAGGCAGTGTTAGTGACTCGGCGCACGGCACTAGCAAGCTGACCATCCACAGAAAGCGTTAAGTAGAGGCCCGTCGGCGTGGCGATAACGTCTGCCTCGTCTGCTCCTACCGCGCAGAGAATTCGCCGGACCGTGTCTTCCACGCGGCAGACCTCTGCGCCGCCTCGCAGCATCAGTTCTCCGGCAGTCAACCCGAGGCGCAACAGCGTGTCGGACAAACTCATAACTCTCCCCCTCTCTTAGTATTCTAACACCACAGGGTCAAATAAAAGTTAAGAGAATGTTAAGTGTGACCGAATGCAACGGCCGGGAGGGAACAGGCCACGGACATCGAATTAAATGGTGAAGACTTAAGAAGGGCGTGACAAGGCGTGGGCGCAGGACGCGTAGATAACCGCCTACTGGTAAGGCAAGAAGTGCGGCAAAAGCTAGTGGAATTAGCGGGGGCCAAACTTGCGCCTACCGAACTCGAACAAGCGCTCCGGCATTTAGCGGCCAAAGGCCCCTACGCCAGACTAGGCGCTCTTAGACTTCTAGAGGAGACTAGGACGGAGGGCGAAGCGTCGGTAGCGGTCGGCCTGTTGATTGCGCTAGGCGAGGAACAGGAGATTGACGGTGCGCTTGGGCTCCTGCAGAAACGCCATGTAGCAGATGTAGCGAAGGGACAGCTTCTGCGCTTTTTGGCGGCGATGGGCTACGACCCCAGCGAAATCATGACGCCGGCGGTCTTTCGAGACATCAACAAACTCGCCCGGGAATCGATGGAGCTGTTGCTTCAGGACATTGCCGAAGACGAGAGCATTGTCGGGTACGTCTTAGAGGAGTTTGCCGGCTTTCCGCCGGAGATGCGATTTAGTTATGTGCAAGACCTTGTGCAAACGCGCGACAGCAGGGTCATTCCGCTCCTTGGCTTGTTGGCGCGCACAGACGACGAAGTGGTCGCGGCCGAGGCCATTAAGGGCTTAGGAGCCATAGCCGAGGCTCGCTCCCTTGGCGTACTGACCGAAGTGCGTGACCAGACCGAGGCCTTTGTTAAGCGTCTAGCCGACAGAGAAGCACGCAGGCTCAGTTTCAAGGGGATAGTGCCGGAGCACCCAGAGAGCCGGGTGCCGGGGGACCTAGTGCATGTAGCAGTAACCGGCATTGACGGGCATGGGTGTCGGGTAATCTGGGTGGCACGGTTTGTGGATAAAAACCGCGGCAAGCTGATGGCGGCGAGTTTCTTGCTTAGCCTGGAGGAAGGACTAAAGGACTGCTACGGGACAGCGCATACCACACGGCGCGAAAGCGCGAAGATGTGCAGGTCGCTTAAGCGGACACACCCGCTAGTTGAGGGAGACCTAGCCTACGCCACACAGCTTGTGCGCGACGCGCTTTTTGTTAATCAACAACAAGCACAGCCACTGCCACCCCAGTGGGCGTATTGGAAGCGAGTCTTCTACCCGGAAGAACTTACGCCTCTGCAGTATGTGCCCGAGCCGCCGCCCTCGGCGGGGGAGAGCACTGATGAGACAGCCCTACCGGAGCTCCTGACGCTAGAGGAGTTAGCGGAGTGGTATGAAGAGGGCCCTTTAGTGTATGACGCGGCCGAAGAAATAATGAAGATCGGCAGGCGGTTTCGCAGCCTTAAAGCTAAGAACAAAGCCGCCGACGATCTGCTGCGAAAGGTCGCCACCGCTCTGTTTCAGCCCCGTCTGCCGGAGATTATCCGGCGGCTTGACCTAACCGGCGAGTTTCTGCGCCGACGTGGCAAAGCAGTGCCTGCCAGTATGCTGCTCTCTGTGGCGCGTGAGTTACAGTCAGGCGAACCTCCTGAGCACAATGCCTTCTTGCGCAACCTGCTCGTGCTTAGCGTAAGTGTGGCGGAACACAACTTGAAAGCCGGGCACGATTTGCGTCGCATCCCAAACGAGCTAGAATGAGATGTGATTGCGGTTGACGGATTTGAAGGACGTGCTACAATGCGGATATGAAGTATTAGAGGAGGTGACAGTTTGACTTACAGAATCCATAGCGAGTGTTTTGCCTGTGGAGCTTGCCTGCCCGAATGTCCTACCGAGGCCATCGTTGAAGGAGCCGTTTACGTTATTATTGCCGACAAGTGCATTGACTGTGGCGCTTGTGCATCCGTCTGTCCCGTCGATGCCCCTAAGCCCGACTAGAATTGAATCTCTGTGAATGAGGGTAGCCGAGAGCTACCTTCATTCTTGGCATATCAAGCCTGTGAGTCAACTCCTATAGGGGCTAGGTGCCACATGCCGTGTTCTGGAATATATTGCATACGTTGTACATATTGGGGGTGGATAACTATGAGTTGGGCTATGGCCTTTACTGTATTAGGCGGACTGGGGCTGTTTCTTTACGGACTGCAACTCATGGCCGATGGGTTGCAGAAAGCCGCCGGGGACCGTCTGCGACGGCTGCTTGAGGTCTTAACGGGTGTTCCTGTGGTGGGCGTCTTGGTGGGGACAATTGTCACGGTCCTGATACAGTCAAGTTCGGCTACCACAGTGATGGTGGTTGGGTTTGTCAACGCCGGACTAATGACCTTAGTGCAAGCTATTGGGGTAATCATGGGCGCGAACATCGGCACTACTATCACCGCACAGATGATATCATTTAGGCTAACAGACCTTGCCCTTCCGGCCGTTGCTCTTGGCTTTACTTTGCAGCTGCTTGGGCAAAACAGAATGCAGAAGCAGATCGGGCAAGTAGTCCTGGGGTTTGGAATTTTGTTCCTGGGCATGACGGTGATGGGCGACGGACTAAGGCCACTGCGCGCTAACCCTGTATTTAAGCACTATATGGTTCAGTTTGGCGAAACCCCCTTGTTGGGCATTTTCGCAGGCATGTTGTTTACCGCAGCTATTCAGTCATCCTCTGCTTTTACGGGCTTGGTCGTCTCGCTTGCTTCGCAAGGCCTTATAGACTTAAACTCATCCATTGCGTTGGTTTTAGGTAGCAACATCGGCACCTGCATTACGGCCCTCCTGGCCTCCATCGGGACTAACCTGACCGCCCGCCGCGCTGCCTTGGCACATGTGGTCTTCAATGTCGTCGGTGTTGCCGCTTTCCTCCCTTTTATTGACCATTTCGCCGCCTTTATCGCCGGCACGGGAGGCACTGTTACGCGTCAAACGGCCAACGCGCACACCTTTTTTAACATTGCTGTAGTGGTGCTGCTCCTCCCGTTCATCAACCACTTTACCCTGCTAGTCACTAAGTTGCTGCCTGGCACAGTGACCGCACAGTCCTATGGCCCCCGCTATTTGGATGAGCATATTCTCAGCACACCGTCAGTCGCTTTAGGACAAGCCGCTAAGGAGCTAGTGGGCATGGGCGAGTTGGCGGTGAGCATGTTGGAAGACGTGCAAATCGCCTTTAAGGCGGGAAGCGCGGAGCATGTTAAGCTTGCGCAGGAAAAGGAAACGGCCATTAACGCTCTGGAGCGGAGCATTGTGGAGTATCTTGTCAAGGTCTCGCAGAAGTCCTTAAGCGATGAGCAGTCGTCTCGCCTAAATGCCCTGCTAAACATCTGTAATGACATTGAGCGAATCGGTGACCATGCTGAAAACATTCAGGAACTAGCGGACTACAAACTGGAGAACCGCCTCCCCTTCTCCCCGGAAGCTTTAGCTGAGCTAGACGATATGCACGCACGTGTGAGGGGCATGGTGCGGGCCGCTGTCGAGGCGTTAGGCAAAGATGACCGCGCTAAAGCTACAGACATTGCCCGCAGCGAAGACGATATCGATAGCTTAGAGAAGAAACTGCGTGCTAGCCACATAGGCCGCCTCAATGACGGTGTATGTCACCCGGTGTCGGGCATAGTCTTCCTTGATGTTATCAGCAACCTTGAGCGCATTGCCGACCATGCTAACGACATGGCGGAAGCAGTTCTCAAATCCTG
>CAYGHR010000066.1:0-9345 GCA_964349715.1 uncultured Peptococcaceae bacterium | reverse complement strand
CCCACCGCTTGTCTCGGTCCATGCCGTAGTAACGCCCCATGACTGTGGCCACCTTACCGCACCCTAAGGCGGAAAGGAAGTCCTCTATGTCGCGCAGAAACGACACGCCGGAAGTGGGGGAGACATCTCGCCCGTCTAGCTGCACATGCAGGTAGACTTCGAGGGCGGCAAGCCGGCACTCCCTGAGTACGGCCTTAAGGTGCTCGATATGGCTGTGCACCCCGCCGTCAGACAGCAAGCCGAACAAGTGCAGCCTGCCGCCCTTCTTTTGTAGGGTGCCGCAAAGCGCTACCCACTCAGGGTGGTTGCGGAGGTCGCCTTTGCCTAGTGCGGCCTGAATGCGCACTAGGTCCTGATACACCACTCTACCCGCGCCGATATTAAGATGCCCAACGTTGCTGTCGCCCATTTGCCCTTCCATAAGGCCGACCGCCGTGCCCGAGCAAGCGAGGCGGGCCGATGGGTGAGAGGCCAGCAGATGCGTTAGTGTCGGGGTATTTCCGTGCAAGGCGTTGCCGTGCACCTCGTCGTTTAGTCCCCACCCATCGAGAATTACAAGGGCTACCTGCTTGTACATAGATACCCCCGCGCCGCACCTAGCACCACGGCGGCAAACGTCTGGGCAGAGAGGCTCGCGCCTCCGACTAAAGCGCCGTCAATATTGTTCTGGGCGGTAAAATCCGCAATGTTCTCGGGTGCGACACTGCCCCCGTAAAGCAGCCTAAAGCTTTGCTCGGGGGTATTGCGCTTCGCGCCTAGCCATGCGCGCACGGACGCAAGTAACGCGTTAGCGTCCCGCGCTGTGGCGGCGAGGCCGGTGCCAATGGCCCATATGGGCTCGTAAGCAAGCACGAAGCTGGCCCCAACCGGCAGCAGGCTAAGTCCGCGCTCTACTTGTTGCAGCACAAAACTCTCGCTCTCTCCCGCAGCCCGCACTTCCTTGCTTTCCCCCACACAGAGGACGGGGGTAAGGCCACTGCTCGCGGCGGCAAACACTTTGCGGGCGATAAACCCGTCGTCCTCCGACAGGTGCTGTCGGCGCTCGGAATGGCCCACAAGCACATAGTCGCAGCCTATGTCGCGCAGCATGGTCATAGAGACTTCCCCAGTAAAGGCCCCTTTTTCGGCGGGGTAGCCGTTTTGGGCACCAAGCCGAAGACCTGTACCGATTAGGAGCTTCCCGACGGGCCAGAGCGCGGTAAATGGGGGGCAGAGCACGACTTCGCATTCTTCGTGACCGCGAAGCATCCCCGCAAGTTCACTCGTCAGCGCGCTGCCCGCCGCAAGCTGGCCGTTCATCTTCCAGTTGCCGATAACTAAGGGCTTGCGCGCGCTATTCACCTCGTGCATGTTTATCCGTCAGCGCGGCGACACCCGGCAATACCTTTCCCTCTAGGAACTCCAGCGAAGCCCCTCCCCCGGTCGATATATGCGTCATGCGCGCCGCCAAACCGGATTGCTCGACGGCAGCGGCACTGTCCCCTCCGCCGACAATGGTTACGGCCTGCGAGGCCGCAAGTGCCTCGGCCACGCCAAACGTGCCCACAGCAAAGACCGGGTTCTCAAATACGCCCATGGGCCCATTCCACAGGACGAGCCTAGCGGCGGCAATTACGGCGGCAAAAAGCTCTCCGGTCGCGGGACCAATGTCCACTATAGCGGCGTCGTTAGGGATAGCGGTGAGACTTACGATTTCTCCTTCTTCGGCGTTAATGTCTGTAGCGACCACTACGTCGGTGGGAAGATGCACTGCTACTTTGCTGCGCTCCGCGAGGTCGAGCAGTTCAGCGGCGAGTTCTACTTGACCGGGTTCATAGAGAGACTTCCCTACATCTACGCCGCGCGCCTTAAGAAAGGTGTTGGCCATGCCGCCGCCGATAATCAGGCTGTCCGCCCGCGCAAGCAGCGCTTCAATGACCTTAATCTTGTCGGAGACCTTGGCTCCGCCGAGGATAGCGACGAAGGGTCGCCTTGGGCTCTGCAATGCACCGCCAAGAAAGTCTAGCTCTTTGCTCATCAGAAAACCCGCAGCGGCAGGCTGAATCAGCGCCGGCACACCGGAGACGGACGCATGGGCGCGGTGGGCGGCACCGAAGGCATCATTGACATATACGTCGGCCAAACGCGCTAAAGCCGCGGCAAAGTCGGGGGCGTTTTTCTCTTCGGCGGCGTGAAAGCGCAAATTCTCAAGCATTACGACTTCTCCCGGGTTGAGTGCGGCGACCCGCGCTTCTACCTCAGGGCCGATACACTCAGGGAGCAGCGGCACCGCGGCCCCGAGGAGCTCTGACAGCCTGCGCGCGGCCGGCGCCAAGCTGTAGCGCGCTTCAAAACCTTTGGGGCGCCCGAGATGACTCGCGAGAATTATCTTTGCCCCGTGCTCGCGCAGATAGTGAATCGTAGGCAGTGAGGCACGAATGCGGGTATCGTCGGTAATCGCGGTGCCCTCATCAAGCGGGACGTTAAAATCTACGCGCACAAACACGCGCTTGTTGCGAACCTCTATATCTAGGAGTGTTAGCTTTTCCATGCTGCACCTACCGCATGTGCCGAGCGATAAGTGACAACACGTCTACCATACGACAAGAGTATCCCCACTCGTTGTCGTACCAACTGCAGACTTTAACCATGTTATCGCCAATCACTTGCGTAAGCTCAAGGTCGACAATAGACGAACGGGTGTCCCCTACATAGTCGACAGAAACAAGCGGTTCGTCGCTGACGCCAAGAATGCCCGCTAGGGGGCCGAGAGCTGCCTTGCGAAACGCCTCGTTTACCTGTTCCTTGGTTGTGGGCTTAGATACCTCGACGGTCAGGTCGACTATAGACACGGTGGTCGTAGGTACGCGCAGCGCGAAACCGTTCAGCTTGCCCTTGAGCTCAGGCAGCACTAGGCCGATGGCCTTAGCTGCACCGGTGCTGGAAGGAATAATCGACTGACCGGCGGTGCGCGCACGGCGCAAGTCAGAGTGCACCTGGTCGAGGATGCTTTGGTCATTAGTGAAAGCATGCACCGTGTTCATAAGCCCCTTCACGATGCCAAACTCCTGATGCAACACCTTGGCCATAGGTCCTAAACCATTGGTGGTGCAGGAAGCATTAGAGATAATGTGGTGGTCAGCATGGCGATATTTGTCTTCGTTGCAGCCCAGCACAATCGTAATGTCCTCACCGGTAGCAGGGGAGCTGATGAGCACTTTCTTAGCGCCCGCCTGCAAGTGCTTCCCGGCCGTATCGCGCTCCTTAAACTTGCCGGTGCATTCGACGACTACGTCTATGTCTAGCTCCCGCCACGGCAGCCGCGTGGGATCCTTCTCGGCAGTGACCAGAGTAGCCTTGCCGTCGACCTTAAACCCATCGGCGGTAACCTCTACTTGGGCTGCGAACTTCCCGTAATTTGAGTCATACTGCAGGAGATGTGCAAGCGCCTTGGGGGGCGCAAGGTCGTTGATGGCGATGATCTCGATGTCTGGGCGAGTGTGGGCGATACGGAAAACTTGCCGACCAATGCGTCCAAAACCATTAATCGCGATTTTCACGGAATGACCTCCTTCTGTTGGATACTGCACCTCTGTGAGCTCTGTGTTCACTGCGGTGCACCTTTTCTATGTATAGCGCTCAGTTTCTCCCGCGCAGAGCTTGCCCCACACCCGAAAACGCCGAAGCGACCATACTTAAGTAGTCGCATCCCAAGTCGAGAAAACGTGCCGCATAGGCTGGGTCAGCCGCTAACTCGCCGCAGACGCCAACCTCGCGTCCACGTTCCTTGGCAGCGCGCACGGCACAGTCGATCAGGCGAAACATGGCCTCCGCCTTATCCGGCAGATGCATATCGCCGGAGCGGTCGCAGGCATACACGTATGCCGCTAAGTCATTGGTGCCAAGACTAAAAAAGTCGCATACCTCCGCTAGCTCCTTTGCCATCAGACAGGCAGCTGGCGTCTCTAGCATGGCGCCGAGCTTAAGGTGCGAAGCGCCGAGTTCACTAAGCGCGCCGCGCACTTCTGTCATTTCGTGGGCGCTGACGACCATCGGGACCATGATACTCAGCGGCCCATGCAGAGAGGCCGCCAGCAAAGCCTTTATTTGCCGCTCTAAGATGTCGCGGCGCCGAAGCAAAACGCGCACGCCGCGCTCCCCTAGCATGGGATTAGGCTCCTTCTCTAGTGTCAGTCCAGCTATGGGTTTGTCAGAGCCTAAGTCCAGCAGGCGGAAGATAACTGGCCTGCCCGAAGCCTCTCTTACGGCAGAGGCGTAGTGCTCTGCTTCGTGCTCGACGGCAGGAACCCCCCCGCATTGCAGATAGAGAAATTCCGTGCGGAACAGCCCCACCCCTTTATAGCCCTGTGCGGCTGCAATGTCCCGCGCCGAGGCGGCGTTAAGCCATAGGGGATAGGGTCTGTAGTCCACCTTTTGCAAAGTGAAGCTGCGCTCCCCGGCCCAGATCTGCCCGGAGGAACCGTCCACACTCAGAAACTGTCCCTGCCAAGCAGTTATGTCAAAGGCGATTCCGGCCACTAATGGCAAGCCTACGGTGCGCGCCAAAATTGCGAGGTGCGAGGTGAAGGCTAAAGATTCCTTGAGGACAATGCCGCGCGCTCCCCTACCGTAGGCCTCGTACAACCCCAGCGGGGTAAGCGAATCGGCCAACAATATGCCGCCCTGGCCTTCCTCGTCGCCCATCATTAAGAGCTCCTGCGCGAGCGCGCGCAAGTCTTGGGAACGCTGCCTAAGGTACGGGTGGCGGGCACCATCAAGAAGTCTAGCCTGCTCTTCACACGCGTCGATGATGGCCTCGCCTACCGCTCGCCCTTTGGCTACGGCTCCCTCTATGGAGGCACGCAGTTCGGGGTCATCAAGCAGCGCAAGGTAGACAAGAGCTAACTCGCGGGCGGTTTCCGGCAGGGAAAGGTCCTCTGCCCACCGTTCGTAGCGCCGCTTCGCCGCGCCGTACACAAACTCGACGCTTACGGTTGCCTGCCGCCGCGCCGCCTGCCGATAAGCGGCCCCTGAGGCCGTGCCTCCCGCTACACCTGTGCCTTGCGCTATTAACACTGCCGCTCGCCAAACCCTTCTTCGATAAATTTTACGACAGCGACTAACGCCGCATCCACATCTGTGCTGCCGCGCACCGTCACTAACACTTGGCTCCCTGCCGTCAGCTCCCACCCAGTCAGAGCCAAGATGTTAGCTGCCGAGAGCGTTTCACCGCTATAGGTAAGCCGCACGTCCACATTGAGCTTACCGGAGAGCTCACGCAAGCGCGCGAAGGGACGAAAGTGTAACACCTCGTTAGATATAACCGCGACACGTTGCACTTCTTTCACTTGTCGTCTTCCCCTCCCCTAAGCCCATGTTTCTTCGCTACCGCTTCTAGCTTGCGCAGCCGATGATTTACCGCGCTTTTACTAAGCGGCGGAGAAAAATAGAGACTTAGTTCTCCAAGGCTGGCATCAGGGTAGCGGGCACGTATGGCAGCGGCTTCCTGTAGCGGACGAGGCAAACTGGCGATGCCTATAGTCTTGTCGATATGCCGAATTGCGTCTGTTTGTCGCCAAGAGGTCTGCATGGTCTTGTTGAGGTTGGCGGTTTCGGCGTTGACTAGCCTGTTGACCTGGTTGCGCATGGATTTACGCACTCGCGCTTCTTCTACCCGCAGCAGTGCGGCGTGAGCCCCGGCAAGGTTCAGGAAATCAACGATTTGTTCGCCCTCCTTAAGGTACACCACAAGCAGTTCTTTGCGCCTGACTGTACGCGGTGTCAAGTGGCACCTTGCCATGACCGCGCAGAGGTACTCTGCTTGTGCTTCAGATTCGGTCACCATCTCAAGGTGATAAGAAACGCGGTTAGGGTCGGTAATCGTGCCCGATATTATAAACGCGCCGCGCAGATAGGCCCTAAGGCAACACTCCGCAGTCAACTCAGAGGGGGGTGCTAAATAAATGCGCCCGCGAGCACAATCCCATAGACCAACCGCCGTAAGGACTTCCACAGCCTGTGGGCAAAAGATAAGGTACATGCGGTTCTTGCGAAAGGCCGACCGCCGCCTAATAAACACTCTCGCCTCCGGCTGATGCTCTTTGACCAGCCGCAGGATAAGCCTTGCCACTCCGGGGCTTTGGGTCGAAATATTCAGGCCTAAGCTCCCGCCGCGAGACAGCTGCAAGGTGGCGTGTTGCCTGATGATGGCTATCAGCTCGGCCCGGCGACAGCAAGTCTCTTCGTCAATCACCCGTACCAGCTCGCTCTTGACGGCTTCCGTAAATGTCACCTTGCACCTCCACAGCGCACGCCTCTAGTTTCATATTATTCCACTCATGTTGCGCCATCCCTGCAGGGGCAACCCTACATCTTGCGGCGCAGCAGCGCGTCTGGGTTAATAAGGTGGGTTGGGCGCCGACCCGTCAGCCCCGCTAACATGTTTTCCGCGGCCATTATCGCCATGCGGTTGCGTGTCGCAAAGCTCGCGCTGGCGATATGGGGGACCACCACCGCCTGCTTTAGACTGAGGAGCTTGTTGTGAGTCTCCATTGGCTCGGGGTCTGTGACGTCAAGACCCGCGCCGGCAATCTCCCCGGCCTGCAGGGCTTCGTACAGCGCCTCCTCGTCTACTACCGCGCCGCGGGCAGTGTTTATGAGTACGGCCGTGCGCTTCATGAGTTTAAGGCTCTCTCGGTTAATCATATGTTTTGTCGTCGGGGTTAAGGGAACATGCAGGCTAATAAAGTCTGCCTGTTCTAGGAGCGAGTCTAACGTGACAAACTTTAGTCCTAACTCGCGTTCCGCGCCCTCGTTTCTCGCTATATCGCTGTAGAGGATCTCCATGTTAAAGCCCGTGGCGCGTTTAGCCACGGCCAAACCAATGCGCCCGAGCCCAACAAGGCCAAGCGTCGCGCCGTAGATGTCTTGCCCGAGCAAAAGCTTAGGTCCCCATGTCTTCCACTGTCCCGCTTTAACGTAGTCGGCACTTTCCACGACCCGCCGCGCGACAGCCATAAGCAGGGCAAAGGCTAGGTCAGCCGTAGTTTCTGTTAAGACGCCCGGCGTATTCGTCAGCAGGACCCCACGCGCGGTAGCCGCGGCTACATCTAGGTTATCATATCCTACGGCGTAGTTGCTCACGACCTTTAATCTAGGGCTATTGTCTAACAGCCCTGCGTCAATTTTGTCCGTCAATAGCGACACTACTCCGTCCACGTCCGCCGCTTCGCGAAGCATTACCTCGCGCGGCGGCGGCAGCTCCTCCGGCCAGACCCGCACCGCAAAGTGTTTCCGCAGCAGCTCTAAGCCGATCTCCGGTATCTCCCGTGCGACAAAAACCTTCATTTCTATACCTGCACCTCCTATAGTCCGTATATAGAACGACAGGCCCATCCTCACAGATGAGCCTGTCGTCCCGGCTGCTTAAGCCCGTGGCGAGAATGTTCTGCAGTCGGTGTCTTTGCTGCTGCGAGCATTAGGAGACTGCACTTCAATCTCCTTGGCGCTACAGCGACTAGTATTCACGTGATAGCGACATGTGTTCACCACACACTTTACCCCTGGGAGATGACGACCGGTTCCATCTACGTTCAACTCATTCACCCCCTTTGCGTATACTGCGTTTAGTATGCGTTAAGGGGCGAGATTCATGCCCAATGCTAGCCGTTAGTCTTTTTTGTGTGCTTCCCCGCAGGCGGCTCTGACAACGTCACCGTTCTCCCGTCGATGTGGGTCCAGCTATTCATGCCGCAGTCACTGCATTCACCTAAAGTAAAGGTCACGGTCTCACCGGCGACGTCGGTCAAGCTCGTTAATACCTCCTTGTATGAAGATGCGTGTGACAATATTGTAGCACATTCTGGATAGTAATGCTTGCTAAACGCAAAACACAGCATAGAGGGGGGCGGTCTTTTTCTGAGCTTTGAAACCAAAGTTCTTGGTGGATAGTTTGATTGCATACTCCGGCTGATACTTAGAGATATAGACATTGAGACTCTTCGCCTTGGCATTGTCGGCTGCTTTAACCTCTATGGGAACGACTTTGCCGTCCCGTTGTACAACAAAGTCAACCTCGGCCCCACGGTCTGATGACCAGTAGTAATTAGCATACCCGTTGGCCGCCAGTTGTGAACAGACGTAGTTTTCGACCAATCCGCCTTTGAAGTCATCTAGTTCATGTGTGAGGAGCAATATGTCCGCCGGTACAACGTCTTTTTTCGCGCACAGGAGGCCTACGTCAGAAACGTAGGTCTTAAATGAGTCGACATCCCTATAGTTGTCTAACGGCTTCCACGGCTTGTCCACACGAAAGACACGCGAGACTAGGCCGGACAACTCGAGCCAAGTAAGAGCGTCCTCGAACTCAGCGGCTCTTGCGCCGCTCTTGATTAGTTTGTACAGAAACCGAGTGTTTGTGCGCGAAAGCTGCACCGTTATATTGTCATAGACTAGCCTTGTCTTCTTCGTCTCACTCGGTGTGTTGTACTTGCTCATGTCATTGAGATAGCTTGCCAAGAGAGTCTTCTGCAGGTGCCGTACGAGGATTAGGTCTTTTGTTTCTAGGTATTTCTTCACGCACTCGGGCATCCCCCCCACAACGAGATATTGGCGGTAATAAGCGAGCGCAGCGTCGTGCAGGGCAAGGGGCATGGCGGTATTGTGCTGAAAGCAACTCCTAACTTGCCTCACAAGCTCCGCCTCACCGCAGGCGAGCAGGAACTCCTCCATGTCCATAGGGTAGAGTGTGCGCATGTCTACCTTACCTACAGGGAAGGAGAATTTCCCTCGATTTACGGCAACACCTAAGAGACTACCTGCAGCGATGATATGATACTCCGGCGCATCCTCACAAAAATACTTGAGGGACGTCAAGGCCCGCTCGCACAGCTGCACTTCATCCAGGATTATGAGTGTCCTTCCCTTGATAATCGTTTGGTTACAGATTCGGGCCAACGCGGGAAGCAGTTTGTCCGGCTCAATACTATCCTCAAAGACCCTGACCAGCTGTGGCGTCGTCTCAAAATTGAGGTACGCCACGTTCTCGTACCGCTCCCGCCCAAATTGGAGGAGAGAGTACGTTTTCCCGACCTGCCTAGCTCCCTGTAGGATCAACGGCTTGCGATGGCGGTTTTCTTGCCACTGTTTGAGGTAGGTCGCAATTTTCCTGTCCATACCCGCACCCCCTTCGCGTACAAGTATACACCTTGTTCATGCAAAAATACAGTAAAACAACGTAATACTTCACGCCATCTGACGTCAAAAAATAGAGAGATACCTCACAAAATCGCATGAATTCCCTCTGTCCATAACCGCCTAGTAATTCGCCTCTAGAAATAGTACAATCACGAAAAGATGCAGTCAGGG
>CAYGHR010000065.1:8135-9363 GCA_964349715.1 uncultured Peptococcaceae bacterium | reverse complement strand
AGAAACATGCACCCATAGTAGCAGGCGATATTCTCGCCTGTAAGCGGCTCTACCACGCTGCTCTTTAAGCGCTCGAGCCCCACTAGGTCGTCTAGAACCTCAATCAGGTGGTATACGCGAGTGCTCCCGTCATAAGGGGACCCTAAGTAGTTTTCAACCCTTTTTTTGGCTATCTCATCAGTTTGCATGCGGTGGTTGACCCGGCTTAATACATGATAGCAGGCACTACAAAGGGTCAGGAGGCCTTGCCGACCCTCCTCCTGGGTGCGTTTTAGCGCCCTAACTGAGGACAGCAGGGGCGTATATTCGTCTTTTGTCAGAGGGTAGACCGCGCCGCAGCACTCCCACTCCGCAAGCTCAAGCGTAGGAATGCCGAAAGCAACTAAGATGGCTAAGGCCTCTCTCTCAAAGCCGTCATCTCTCTGTGCTCGCACCGTGCAGCCGGGGTAGTATCCTAGCATGGTCACAGCTCCCTATGTGTTTATTTGCGATGCTCTGGCTTAAGATTTGGATTGAGCCTGTGCTTAAACGGGAGCAATATTGGTGAAGTAAAGGTTCTTGTCATGCCTAGGGCCTCTAGCTCTTCTGCAAAATGCTTGGCATGTTCGATGCTCAGGCTGGGCGCAAAATCTTTCATCCCTGCGACTTTCTGTGCCGCAGAGAGCCCCGCACGGCGCCCAAAGACAAGGATGTCCATCAAGGAGTTGCCCATGAGCCGATTGCGGCCGTGCACTCCGCCTGAAGCCTCGCCGGCGACGTAGAGGTTTTCCACCGAGGTTTCACCGTTGTCGGCAATGAGCACGCCGCCGTTCTGATAATGCAGTGTTGGGTAAATCAGAAGGGGGTCCTTGCGCATATCCACATCAAAGCGTGCAAACTGTCTAAACATCGCCGGCAACTCTCGCTCGATGGTGCCTTCTCCGTGAATGCGCTCGATGAGGGGAGAGTCAAGCCACACCCCTAGCGAACCGGAGGGGGAGGTTACCCCCTTGCCACGGGCGCACTCCCGGATGATAGCTGAAGTGGCCACATCTCGCGTCTCCAAATGATAAACGAACTGCTCGCCGTCGATGTTGAGCGGAGTAGCCCCTAGGCTTCTCACTTTCTCCGTGACCAAGAACCCTGCGACTTGCTCAGGATAAGAGACGCCGGTGGGATGATACTGAATGGTGTCCATAAACACCAGTTTGGCACCGACTCTGTAGGCCATGACCAGACCGTCAGCGGT
>CAYGHR010000065.1:4838-8035 GCA_964349715.1 uncultured Peptococcaceae bacterium | reverse complement strand
GTATAAGTCATCCGGCGTTCCCCCTATTCTATGTCCCGCTGGTTGTACTTCGCTGCTAAGGAAGCTTTATCTGCTTGCATAAGTTCGTCGAGCAAGCCATCAAACTCCCCGCTTTCAAGCCTGCCGGCGAGCCGCTTTAGATGTTCAGCCTTTTTGACTAGATACTTACTATGCAGGCGGCGGCAGAGGATAGCGACTTTGTACTGCACTATGTTAGCCGGACATTTAGATGCACAGAGACCGCACATCAGGCAGTCGAAGGATTCATCCGCCGCCAGAGAGACTTCACCGCGGATAGCGTGGGCGATATACTTCATGACCTTAAGGTCTTGTGGGCAGACATTAGTGCAGGAATTACATCCTAGGCACTTATTTATCTCAGGGTAGATCTCAACAACTTGGTCCTCAGTGGCCCTGAGCTCATCTAAGTGGTAGGTAACCCTGTGCTGAGGGTAAAAGGGAATCTGTGTAAGGTACATCTCCTGCTCTACCTTGGTCTGGCAGGCTAGACCTACTTTCAGCTCGTGGTCCGTCCCCACCCGATAAACTGTAGCGCAGGCTCCGCAGAAACCGGCTCGACATCCACAACCACGAAGCAAGGTATATCCGGCGTACTCTAACCCCTTCATGACGGTCAGAGAATTAGGCATCGTATACTTCTTGCCCATGATGTAGACTTCTACTGTCTCTCGTTCTGAGAGAGAACCCTTGTTGTCTTGAAGCGTGTTGAGAGCTGTCACCTCATTGAACCCCCCTTGTCGTTTATCTGGCGGCGTACTTGGCCTTGAACAAGGGCTTGATGCCGCCCGCACGAATGATGTTTATGATGTGATCTGACAGAGCCTCACCTTGGATTTCTGTCCCCCGGCTGAGGTTCTTGACGATGCCCGCAGCCAAATCAACTTCGACGGTGTCGCCTTGCGCTACGTGACTGCTGATACTTGGGCACACGAGCAGAGGCAACCCGAGGTTAATGCAGTTACGGTAGAAGATACAGGCAAAAGATTCAGCAACAACAACGCTTATCGCCACATGCTTCAAAGCAATCGCAGCGTGTTCGCGACTTGAGCCGCAGCCAAAATTAGTGGAGCCCACAATAATGTCCCCCGGGCGCACCTCGGCAGCAAACATAGAGTTTGCTCCCTCCATCACGTGTTTGGCAATCTCATGTGGTTCGTGCAGCTCGAGGTAGCGGCCGGGGTAAATCTGGTCGGTGTCAATGTTCTTGCCGAAACAATAGGCCTTTCCTTTTACTATCACTGCTGGTAGCCTCCCTAATCAAGATACTTGCGAGGGTCGGCAAGCTTCCCCTCGAGAGCTGACGCCGCACATACTGCGGGGGAGGCCGCATAAATCTCGGCGGAAGGGCTCCCCATACGGCCTGGGAAGTTACGGCTTGACGCAGTCACGCAGACTTCGCCTGGTGCCAGCGCACCTTGATGCGCGCCGAGGCATGGGCCGCAGCCGGGCGTTGAGAACGTTGCACCCGCTTCCAGCAGTGCTTCTGTGTAGCCTAGCCTTGTAGCGGTCAGGAACACCTCGCGGGAAGCGGGAATGACTACTAACCGTGTGCGTGGATGGATCTTCTTACCTTTCAGAATGGCAGCTGCCACGGCAAGGTCTTCGACACGGCCTCCCGTGCAGGTACCAATAAATGCTTGGTCAATCGGTAGACCTTGGCAATCGCTGATGCCCACTAGATTGTCTATGCTGTGCGGAGCGGCTAATTGCGGCTCCAGCCCGGATACGTCGAAGGCATGAGTTTTCCAGTAAATAAAGTCCGCGTCAGTGGTAGGGGGTTCCCTCCAGTAGCCTAGGCGCGGCTCCAGATAAGCCTTCGTTATCTCGTCAGGAGCGATGTATGCAGTGGTTGCGCCCATTTCAACAGCCATGTTGCAGAGCACCATGCGCTCAGCCATACACATCGCATTAACAACCTCGCCGCTATACTCCACCGCCTTGTACACAGCAGCATCCTGCTTTAACTTGCCTAACACATACAGCACCACATCTTTAGCCATCACACCGCGGGGGAGCTTGCCGTGTAAGTCTATCCGCATGACTTCCGGCACTCTAAACCACATCTCGCCGGTAAGCATGATGCAGGCAAGGTCAGTCGCACCCACCCCGGTCCCATAGGCGCCAACTGCCCCATGAGTGGTAGTGTGTGAGTCCGTAGCTACCAGTACCATGCCCGGAAAGACAAGCCCTGCCTCCAACATCACTTGATGACAGACGCCTGCGTCTATGTCAAACAAGTGTGGGATGCCCTGCTCCCAAACAAACTCCCGCATCACCCTTTGATTAGTTGCAGACTGAATAGTGGGAGCAGGGGCGTAGTGGTCAAGCACGAATGCAAGCTTTGTGGGATCGTGTACCCTTCTGCCGCCCATCTCGTGGAAGGACTTGATGGCCTGCAGATAGAGATCGTTCACCTCGGCGAGGTCAACCTTAGCGTTGACTATTTCGCCCGCCTTAACTTGCTGCAAGCCGGCAGCCCTCGCCAGTATTTTCTCCAGTGCGTGCATGCTGTTCTCCCTCCTGCATGACTGAGGCCGCCATGGGCGAGCCTTCGCCATCTTTGTTCAGCTTTCGACACTCTAGCCGTGTAACAATTGTCACACAAGCGATTATATATAATGTCAGGCAATTTCGGGCCTTTAGTTGGTATTGCCTGTTTTGACACTTTAGTTCATGGCCTCTGCAGGCAAAGAAAGAGCGCGCCCCGTAAGGAGCGCGCTCTGTGCGGATTTGCGTCACTTTGTTGCAGCCGCGCGCTCTTGACGAGCCAGTCTGCTGACTGCCTCCGCCACGGCGGGCACAACTCGTCTATCGAATGGGTCTGGGATAATATAGTCGACATGCAACTCGTCCTCTGTCAAGACATTGGCAATGGCATGTGCAGCGGCTAGCTTCATCTCATCGGTAATCCTACCGGCACGAGCATCGAGCGCGCCGCGAAATATACCTGGGAAGGCGAGCACATTGTTCACTTGGTTGGGGAAATCTGAGCGCCCGGTGCCAACGATATATGCCCCGCCTGCCTTAGCCTCGGTCGGCATAATCTCCGGTATGGGATTGGCCATAGCCAGCACAATCGACTTTGTGTTCATCCCTGCAATCATGTCTCGCGTTACGACATTGGCCGCCGATACGCCGATGAACACGTCCGCACCGACAAGGGCTTGGGAGAGTGT
>CAYGHR010000065.1:2877-4738 GCA_964349715.1 uncultured Peptococcaceae bacterium | reverse complement strand
GTTCCCTTTGGCGGTGTAGCGATAGACCGCCTCGGGATCTCGGTGAATCTCCTTGCAGGGCTCAGCCACACCCGGAGTATAGGCTAGGGCTAGCTCCGCTCTGCTTGAGAGTGGGACTTTGCTTGTGACTTCGATCTTCCCTTGGTGCTTCTCGTGCAGCAGAAGCGCCTGTTCGCGAATTGACATTCCCTACACCTCCACATATTGCACCTATCTGTGCCTAGAATAACTGATGCGAACGACAGCTACATGCTTGTGACTGTTGTGCAACTTATGGTTGTTTTGTGCGTAGCGGAAGTGCTACGTAAAAGCGTGTGCACTCGTTAGGGGTGGAGCTAAGGTCCACTGCGCCTAGGCTACTGGCTACAACTTGCATGACAAGGTGGAGCCCAAGACCTCTTCCGCGACCTGTCTTGGTGGAGAAGCCATACTCGAAGACTCGTTCGCCGACGCTAGGGTCTATCCCTGGGCCGTTATCCGTGACACACACTACTACTTCGCCTTCTTGCTGCCTAGCGAGCAGTGTGACTAAGGGGTTCTCGCGTGGCGCCACCACCAAGGACTCTAGTGCATTGTCGAGCAAGTTGCCTATCACAACCATTAACGCCTGCCGCATTTCCGGTTCAAGCGAATCAAGGTAGCTGTCCGAATCAAGTTCGAGCATGATGCCGAGCTCCCCTGCTCGCCCAATTTTGCCGATAATAATGGCGGCGATCCCTTGGTCGAGAATGCGGGGCGAGACCGTAGCACTGAGGTTGCTCATGATGTTCTGCGTAGAGTGAATGTACTCCACTGCCTCTTGGTAGCTCCCTAGCTGCAGCAACCCGGAGATAGTGTGCAGTTTGTTAGAGAAATCGTGGGATTGAACACGCATGGCCTCAATGTAGCGGCGCACGCCGATGAGCTCTTCCGCCATGCGCGCTACTTCGCTGCGATCCCTAAATGTAGCTACCGCGCCGATAGTCTTATCCCCCACCACCATCGGCACTCGGTTAGTCATGACGCGCGTCGTGCCGATAAGCTGTTCTTGGTCATATTCCGCGCGCCCTGTTCTTAAGACTTCAGGCAGCCGTGTGTTTTGGAGGACAGATGAGATCTCCTGCCCAATCACCTCATTGCCCCGTTCCAGATAGTCTTTGGCCACGTCATTAACCAAGGTAATCTGACCAAACCGATTAACAGCGATGACGCCCTCGCGTACGGACTGCAGAATCGCTTCCCGACTGTAAAGCGCATCCGCTATTTCGCGTGGCTCCATGCCCAGCAGGGAGCCCTTGATGTGCTGCGTTAGCAGTCCCGCCCCCAGCGCTGCCATCAGGGCTCCTAGGAGTAGGGTTTGGGACAGAGACTCCCGCACAGGTCTAATCATCCCTTCGACGTGCGGCATAAGGCCCCCTACCGATACTGCCCCCACCACGGCCCCGGTCGTATCGAAAACGGGCGCGAAGGAACGCTGCGAAGGACCGAGAGTGCCGACAGCTTGCGAAATGTACTCCTCCCCCAGTAGCGCTCGCCCTTCGTCGTCACCCACGAAGCGTGCCCCAATGCGATCCGGCTCAGGGTGGGAGTAGCGAATGGAGTTTGTATCCATGACTACTATGAAGTCAAAACCTGTCCTTCTCCTGATGCGCTCAGCTAAGGGTTGGATATGTGCCGCCCCATCGGGTTTCCCCACCCACTCGCGTACGACAGGCATTTCGGCCACTGCGCGCGCTGTCGCCAAGCTTTGCCGGCCGACATGGTAGAGAAGCTGCTGCGACAGGGTAGCTTCCACAAGGACGACGACCGGCACTAGGCAAATCGCAGCAATCCCCACTACGAGAACGAAAATCTTCCAGTAGAGGCCGAGCCTATATTTCGC
>CAYGHR010000065.1:0-2777 GCA_964349715.1 uncultured Peptococcaceae bacterium | reverse complement strand
GTCGCGTAGCAATCCTGCCGCTTCGAAGTACTCAAAGGGCGATATGTAGCGCAGAAACCTCATTTGCTCTGTCAGTCCGGACACGACGGACGCTATGTACAGGGCAAAAACTAAACCCATGCCGATGCCTGAGGCGAGCTTATGGCGCCGCGTCAGGGCTCCCAAGAAAGCGCCTAACGCCAAGAACATGACCATGATGACCCAGGAAGTAACTATCACGCGGGCAAAGAAGGCGGAGAAGTAGGGCTCAACCTCGTAGGGCAGCAACATACCGAGAATACTTGCGGCGACTATGGCGAGCAGAATTGCCGTGCAAAGCATGCCGGCCAAGAGCTTGCCGGTAACGACGCGCGCCCGCGTGAGGGGGAGGGTCATAAGAAAACCTGCTGTTTTGTCGCGCTCTTCTTTGGCCACCAAGTTATGCCCGAGCATCGCGGCGTATACCGACAGCGCAACATTGATAAACACCATACTCATACTTAAGTAGCCGCTGACGGTGGTAAGATTAGCCTCGAGCATGCCGAAGGCGGCGAGGAGCTCGCGCGGCATAGCATCGATGACCGCCAGCATTTCGGGATTCTTGTAGTAAGCAGCAAACTCCACGAACATCATGGCCACAAAGGCGGCCATGCTCGCACCCCAGATTAGGAGTGATTTCTTGTTCGCGTAGAGCTCACGCAGTACAAGGTTCATAATCTACCCCCTCCCTAAGTCGCTGACCGCAGGTCGCGCCGCAAATACAGGCGTACCGCAGCGAAGTTAGCCATAACAATGAAACTCACGCTGATGGCCGTATGCAGGGGATGCCACGCCCCGGTTAGCAAAATATAGTTCGGGTCGAAGTGATAGTATGGTGAAACCAAGCCGAGCAGTTCTCCCCCGACAATGCGGCGCAGAGCGTTGAGCATGTACAAGACGAAAGACACACCTACCGCCGCGCCAATCACACTGACTGTTTTCTTGCTTACCGCGGTGACGACAAACCCAAGGCTAAAGAAGAAGAGCTGGAACACGGGCACTGTCAGGAGTAGTGAAACTACCGGCCAGAGATCGTAAGTAGCATCGCCGCGAAACAGGTCTATCGCTAAGAACGATCCGAGCCACACGCCCACGTTAGTAATGAGCAGCGCCCCTCCCGCCGCCCCATACTTAGCGAGCAGAATTTGCGGGCGGCTCACCGGCTTGGCATAGAGAAAGTCCGCTGTCATCTCACGTTCTTCTACCGACATAAAATGAAAGCCGTAGTAAGCGCTTTGGGCTCCAACCACCAGCTGCGTAAAGGCGAAGGAAAAGGCAAAGAAGCCCGCTACAGTAGCGAGGCTTAGTTCGCCCCCCATGCCAAAGGCCTTAAGCAACTCTTCCGGGTAGTGTTCGAGAAAAAAGTCGAGCATCGCTGCATCTTGCGCCAGCACAGGATAAAACGCCATAAACATTACGAGCAGCGCTACGATGCTTGCTATCCAACCCACCAGCGATCCCATGTACCTGCGCAACTCAAATACTAAGATGTTCATGCCGGCCCCTGCTCATAGTAGTGCATGAAGATCTCTTCTAACGAAGGGTCTTCGATCACTACATCCGTTAGATCATGCTGCGCCACCGCTTGGATTAAGGACTGGGCGCTGCCCTTATAGAAGAAGCGGGTAGTGCCGTTTTCGTGGTGAAAATTAGTGACATCGCTTAGCCCCAGGGTCTCTGCCGTGAGTCCGTAGGACCTTAGGGCCACTTTCTTGTAGTTCTCCTGGCGCAGAGTCTCAATACTTTCGAGCCGGATGACGTTACCGTTTTTCATAACGGCTACGCGATGGCAGAGCTGTTGTACTTCTGAGAGTATGTGCGAGGAGAAAAACACCGTCACGCCTTGCTTGTTTTCCTGTGCGACAATATCAAAGAAGCGTTTTTGCATTAACGGGTCGAGGCCACTCGTAGGCTCATCGAGCAACAGCAGTTTAGGGCCGTGCAGTAACCCCTGTACAATGCCTACTTTCTTTTTATTGCCATATGAGAGGTCTTCAATCTTCCGCTCAAGACTCAGCTCCATTGCTTCGGCCAGTTCATGAATCCGCTCTGTGCAGTCCTTTTTGAAGAAGCTCGCCGAGTACTTAAGAAGGTCGATAACCTTCATCTGGTCGTAGTAAAATACTTCCGAGGGCAAATACCCAACATATTTACGAATTTCCGTGCCGTGCTTGATGCAGTCTAACCCAAAGATAGATGCGCTACCGCTTGTAGGGAACACAAGCCCGAGGAGAGTGCGTATGGTTGTGGTTTTACCTGCGCCGTTAGGCCCGATAAAGCCAAATATCTCGCCTTCTCTAACATCAAAACTTAGGTTCTCGATGCCCCGCACTTTGCCGTAGTACTTGGTTAAGTGCTTAAGCTCAATGGCGTTCAATGACAACACTCCCATCGGCATGATGCTGTTAGAATTCGCTTGATTAGGGGCTACTCCTGCTCAGCCACCTTATGTACTACAGTCCACCAATGTGCAGTTTCGTGGATGCAGCAAGGCCCACCTGGCAAAGGTGGGCCTTCTGGCTGCAAATGTCGCGCTCCTCCGTCCCCCTGCGACACCCCTCCCTCTGCGGCCGGACACCTCGTTCCTAGTCGGTTGTCCCCGCTACTACCGGCTCAATCTGCGCCAGCAAGTTCTGGCGGACGACGGCCTTGGCCTTCCAGGCGCCGGAGAAATAACGGTAAGTAGGAACGACTGCGGCTACCGACCAACCGATGGGGATAGACCACCAAATGCCGCGGTAAGTTAGTGCGGTGTTCAC
>CAYGHR010000064.1:3755-9591 GCA_964349715.1 uncultured Peptococcaceae bacterium | reverse complement strand
GTCCCTATAGCTTTCTATGGAAAGCGTTGGCAACTCCGAGCCCTTGCTGCTGGTTGGCCGATACCGCATTCGTCGCGCATGAGCAGGTCATCGCAGGCAAAGTTCACTGTTCTGATATAATACATCTGGACCACCTCAGGGGATTGCATCTCTGCATCAGCTTGGCCAACATAAATACGAATTTCATCTTGACTTAAATTTTGGAGTGTGATTATAATCATGTTGAAAGAAGACGAGGACATTCTTCTGACAGGCATCGGGAACAAGATTCGCGATTTGCGCAAGGGACGCAAGCTCACTCTACAGGGTCTTGCTGACGAGATTGGCATTAGCGTTAGTATGATCAGTCAGGTAGAAAGGGGGTTGGCACACCCGTCGATCGCCACGCTGTGGAAAATAGCGAATGCCTTTGGGGTTTCAGTTGTGTACTTCTTTGCCGAACCCGAGAAACCTAAGGCGATAGTGGTGAGGGCTCACGAGCAGAAAGCATTAGAGATTGCTAACCCAGGAGCAACTTATCACTTGCTGTCACCCGACTTGAATCGCAAGATAGAGTTTTTGCGAATCATGTTACAGCCCGGGCAGATCGACGAAGGGGAGTTAGTCAGCCACGAAGGTGAGGAGTGCGGCGTTGTGATTTCAGGAACCCTCACAGTGAAGGTTGCTGAGGACAGCTACACTCTACACTCTGGCGACAGTATTTACTTCGAGAGTTGCATCCCTCATCGATTGTTGAACTTTGGAACGAAGATGTGTCTGAGTATTTGGGCGATGACCCCGCCTACGTTCTAGAAATGGTTCATTGAGGAGGAAGAGCATGACAGCTAACCATATCTTCTTGACGGTTTATATCTTAGGCTTCCTTGCATACGGGTATTGGTGTAGTCGCAACATCAGAACCCTTGAGGACTTCGCGCTTGCGGGTCGCAACCTAACTTTGCCAGTTCTTCTGGGTACCCTTTTCGCCTCCAATGTGGGGGGTGGTACGGTAGTGGGATGGACAGGCAGTTTCTATGCGTTTGGATTGGATTGGTGGTTCACGGGCATCGGCGCGTTGTTGGCAATGCTTGCTGCTACGTACATACTTGCCGAGAAGACCAGGAAGCTCAAGCAGTTTACAGTACCCGACCTGCTCAAGCTTCGGTACGATGACAAAACCCGTATGGCTGGCTCCGTGATGATTATTGTGGGCGATATCGCCCTTACTGCCGTGCAAATACTTTCTATTAGCGGCATTCTCAGAGCTTACCTTAATGTCCCCGCTGAGACAGGGATGATCATCGGTGCCATCATATTTGCGTCTATTGCATTCTATGGCGGCATGGTCGGAGTAGCGTTTACGGATGCTGTTCAGGCGATTTTCATAGGAATAGGCCTACTCGCGGGTGCGGTGCTAGCTGTAGGATATGCAGGCGGTCTGTCTGGATTGGCGGCTGGAGTGCCTGCCAACTACTTTACTCCTTTCGCTCACATCACGCCCTTGCGCGCACTCGGCAATGCCATCGGAGTGTTTGGCACTGTGGCAGTTTGGCAATCTATCATCTTCAGCCGAACTTTCGCAGCAAAAGACGCCTTGACGGCAAAGCGCGGCGTCTTGTTCCTCATCCCTACTTCGGCCTTTGCCTACGCCTGTGTGGGATTCATGGGCTGGTCTGCGCGTGCAATATTTGGCGCAGGGGTGGCCCCGGCAACAGTGTTTGCCAGACTCATTACTGAGACCTTCCCGCCCGTGTTCGCTTTCGTGCTACTAGCCGTTGTGATTTCCGCCATCATGACAACGGCCAACTCAGTGCTACTCTCCGTCGGGGTAAACATGACTAGGGACATCTATCAAAAGATGTTGCGACCGCAGGCACCCGACAAGGAATTGCTGAAAGTGAACCAGTACGCCGTCCTAGGCGTAGCTGCCCTAGCCTTGATGATGGCGCTCACGATGCCGAACATAATTACCGCCATCATGTTTACGTACACGATGTATGCGGCTGCCTTACTGATCCCCGTTTATGGAGGTTATCTGTGGCGAAGGGCAACATCCACAGGCGCTTTCCTGTCATGCCTCTCCGGTGCTGGCGTAGTGCTCTTCTACCAGTATGTAGTGACACCCATGAACCCCGCTACCGCCACGGAGTTTTTCAAACTGCTCAGAACCATGCCCGCGATGTTACCCGCATTGGGAGTTTCTCTAGCTGTTTTTGTTGTGGCTAGCCTGCTGACTCCCCCCCCAAGCGCACAACAGCTCGAGGTTTTTGACGTCTAGAAAGCTGGAGGATTGAGATGAAACTATCAGAGCTGACTTGGGAAGAAGCTAAAGCATTCAACGCCAAGTTAATCCTTCTTCCCATCGGGTCTATAGAGCAGCACGGGTACCATCTGCCTCTGAACAACGATACCTTTGTTGCCGAGAAGTTAGCTGACTGCGTAGCATCTAGTATGAATGCTCGCGGCTGCCCTACACTCGTGGCTCCGTCCATACCTGTCGGCCTGTCGGGGCACCACATGGCGTTTTACGGCTCCCTGACACTGAGTACAGAAACCTTCCAAGCGGTTGTTAGGGAAGTGTGCATCAGCCTCGGGCAACACGGCCTCAGGAACATCATCATTGTGAATGGCCATGGCGGCAACTCGGCAGCTCTACGCAAGGTCATCGCTAGCTTCCCGGGCACCATACAAGCCAGTCTCCTCGAGTATTGGCGCCATCTAACCCCCGACTCTATTAATGAGATCGAAAGCGCCTTCTTCTGCCACGCTTGCGAGGGAGAAACATCATTGAGCTTAGCATTAGGACAGCTCGCACATATGGACAGAGCGGTCTGCAACTACCCTACAGGCGATGACTCCGCGTACAACTTGCTAAACGGCACGGGTGAGATTAACGGTCCCCTCCCGCCCATTCACACCATTTCGCCGTCGGGTGTCATTGGGGACTCCACTTTGGCGAACAAGCGCAAGGGCGAAGGAATCCTATCTGCATTGATGCCTGAATTGCTAGCTGCGCTTACGGACCGACTAGAGCTTTGTGGTCACAGGCAGTAGCAAAGAAACCCCTTGCCCTCCCCCACCACAACCGGCTTGCGCCTGCGCGGCGTAAGCGTCAAATAGCCCTCACTGTGCCCTCCGGCAAGGTGGGGGCCTATTTGACTCTTACCATTTAAGAAACTCTTTAACGAACTTGTTGCGGATTGTGAAGGATTTCTCGACTGTAAAGCTAATGTATAACAATGTGATTAGTGCGATCGTTGCCAGGCGACAGAGGGCGGGGTTTGCCGGGTGCTTATAGATAAAAACCAAGTCGTAACCGGCGATTGCGAGGGCGGCTCAACACTTGTGCCCTTAAACACAGATACAGTGGAATCTGGCGCGCGGGTCGAGCAAGAGCGGCCGGAGACCCATGTGAATTGCCGCACATGTGTTTGTGGCAAGTGTATCCTTTGGCCTAAATGCTGTTTCAGACGCATGAGCACGCGGCGAGCGGCGTACAGGAACAAGCAGTCAAAATAAAACGCTATTAGGAGGATGGTTGATTATGGCCTACAATCAAGTGACACCTGAAATCATTGCCATGCTGGAGAAGGTGGTGCCGGGAAGGGTTGTTGTCGGGGATGACGTCAACCCTGACTACAGTCGGGACGAAATGCCGATTTACGGCACTCGCATGCCCGCAGTCTCGATTGATGTCTTGACGACGGAAGAGGTGTCGCAGATCATGCGGATCTGCTACGAACACAGCATCCCCGTTACTACAAGGGGGGCAGGTACCGGTCTGGTTGGCGGCGCCGTGCCTGTGCTAGGTGGAGTGGTAATATGCACTGCCAGGATGACAAAAATCATCAGCTGGGACTTCGAGCAGTTCGGCGTAGTTGTGCAACCCGGCGTGCTTATACAAGACCTTAAGGCGGCCTCATTGCAGCACGGCCTTGCATATCCGCCGGATCCTGGTCAAAAATTGGGCACTATCGGCGGTAACGTATCTACCAACGCAGGCGGCATGCGCGCCATCAAGTATGGCACAACCAAAGACTATGTTCGCGGCATGACAGTTGTTTTAGCCGACGGCGAAGTCTTGGATATCGGTGCGAATGTAGCCAAGACCAGCATGGGGTACAACTTAACCCAACTCTTTACAGGCTCTGAAGGCACTTTGGGCATCATCACTGAACTTAAGCTTAAGTTAATCAAAGCACCCAAGTTCGACGTGAGTGTAATAGCGCCATTTGAGGATCTTGACACTGCTCTCAGATGTGTGCCGGGGATTTTTACAAACACGTTCCGGCCGACTGCAGTCGAGTTCTTTGAGCGCGAGATTCTTCTGTTGAGCGAAAAGTTCGTAGGTAAGGAAGTTTGGCCTAAAGAAGTGGAAGGCAAACCTGTTCAAGCTTACCTCCTACTGATATTTGACGGGGATTCCATGGACGAAATCGAACCTCACACCGAGAGAATAACGGACTATCTGCTTGAGGCCGGAGCAATGGACGTCATGATTGTAGACACTCCCGGCCAGAAAAAGGAAATCTGGGATGTGCGCAGCGCATTCTTGGACTGCATATTTGAGACGCACAAGCTCTTTGACGAGAATGATGTGGTTGTCCCCATCAACAGAATTGCGGAGTTTGTTCAGTTCTTTTCGAAAGAGGCCGAGAAGTATGACTTTGGCATCACCTATCTTGGCCATGCCGGCGACGGCAATTTACACATCTTCGGCGTTTCTGACGACATGGAGGAGGCAGAGTTTAAGCGTCAGATTCACCTCTGGATGGTTGCCATGTACGACAAAGCTAAGGAAATGGGTGGCGAGCTAACCGGCGAGCACGGCATCGGCTACGGCAAAATCCCGTATTTCGAGAAATACGTGGGCCCACGCAACATTGAGCTGCATAAAGGTATCAAGCGAGTGTTTGACCCTAAGCTTATCCTGAACCCGGGTAAAGTCTGCTTCAGGCTTGAGGAATTGGTGAGCAACTAGAATGAACATCTTGGTTTGCGTTAAGCAGGTTCCGAACACGCAAGAAATATCCATCGACCCGGAAACCAACACTCTCATCCGCGAAGGCGTAGAGAGTATAGTAAACCCCTATGACGGCTATGCGCTCGAAGCGGCGGCGAGGCTTAAGGACAAAAACAAGGCAATTAAAATCTACGCGCTGTGTATGGGCCCCTCGCAAGCGGAGGCAGCGCTGCGTGAATGCTTGTCGACATCGGCGGATGAGGCTTATCTCGCGTCGGACAAGTTCTTTGCGGGAAGTGATACGCTGGCGACCAGCTATATCTTAAGCGAGTCCATCAAGAAAATTGAATCCCTCGAAGGCATCAGGTTCGACATGATCTTCTGCGGCAAACAAGCCATCGACGGTGACACCGCCCAAGTAGGCCCTCAGATTGCCGAGTGCCTTGATTACCCGCAAATCACTTATGGGTTGACCTGTGAAATCAAGGACGACGAACTCCACGTCCTGAAAGAAACCGAAGAGGGCAAAGAAATCTTGGCTGTCAGTTTCCCCTGTGTGGTGACCTTTACTAAGCCAAACTTCGAGCCTCGCTTGGCCTCCGCAAAACGCAAGTTCGCAGCCAAGAAGATGGAGATTAAGCGCATCGGCGTCACTGATTTGGCCGGGATTGACAGAGCTAAAATCGGACTGAAAGGCTCGCCAACCCAGGTGAGAAAGACTTATGTCCCGCAGGTGAAAAAAGGCGGCACTGTCTTTCGGGACGGCCCGCCGGAGGTAGCAGCCGCGAAGCTCGCGAAACTGCTGGTCGATAACACAGTAGTCAAAGACATTGAATAGGAGGGACAAGACATAGTGGGCATGGCAACTAAAGACTTGTGGGTTTTCATCGAGAC
>CAYGHR010000064.1:0-3655 GCA_964349715.1 uncultured Peptococcaceae bacterium | reverse complement strand
GCTACGACTAACGGACGCGATTTAGCGCCGCGCGTATCCTGCCGCGTTGGAACGGGGCTTACGGCTGACTGTACCGAGCTTAGCATAGACGAGAACACAGGTAGCATCGCATGGACCAGGCCGGCCTTTGGCGGCAATATCATGGCAGTCATCTTCTGTGCACAGCACAGGCCGCAAATGGGTACGATACGTCCCGGCGTATTTAAGAAGCCTGCTCTTGCGGCGCGTGATGTAGATGTTGTGAAAGAAAGCTTCTGCTTTGATGCCAAAAATATTCGCACGCGCATTGTGGAAGTCCTAGCGCACGCCGGCGAAAAAGTCGACCTAGAAGGCGCAGAAATCATTGTTACGGGCGGGCGCGGCTTAGGCGAAGCGCGCGGGTTTGAGGTGATACGCAAGTTCGCGAAAGCCATCGGAGCAGAAGTCGGTGCCTCGCGCGCAGCGGTAGAGGAGGGCTGGATTACGCACGCGCATCAAGTCGGGCAAACAGGCAAAGCGGTTTCGCCGAAAGTGTACATCGCCTGCGGCGTCTCCGGTGCTACACAGCATGTAGCCGGCATGAGCTCCTCTGAGACCATTATCGCCATCAACAAGGACCCGAACGCATGGATATTCTCCATCGCCGACTATGGCATAGTGGGTGACTTGTACGAGGTCCTTCCTGTCCTTGAAAAAGAGCTCCGCAGTATACTTGCAGGTTAATGCAGAGATGAGTCGCGTTCCTCCGTCCCTCTGCGACATCGGCAAGCCTACACGTGCCGCAGGGCGTCTATGGGGTTAAGTTGGCTTGCCTTGCGGGCGGGGGCGATGCCAAAGACTAGCCCTACCGCCACGGAGAACCCGCACGCTAAGGCAATCGGCCCGAGTGACAGCACGAACGGGAAGCCGATGAGTCGCGCCCCTACGTAGGCCAGTGCGCCGCCGAGCACTATGCCCAGCGCTCCGCCGAGCAAGCAGATAATCACCGCCTCTGTCAAGAATTGCAGCAAGATGTGGCCTGGCTCAGCGCCTAGCGCTTTGCGCAGGCCTATCTCGTTGGTGCGCTCGGTCACGGAAACTAGCATCATATTCATAATCCCGATGCCACCCACCAGCAGCGATATTGCGGCGATGCCGGCCAGTAAGAGCGTAAGGGTGTTAGTTACTGTGGCCATCATGTCGAGCATGTCCTGCTGGTTAAAGATGTTGTACACGTCGTTGCGACCATCGAATATGGCGGTGAGTCTTCGCTCAAGTGTAGCCTTTAGGCTTTCGAGCGGGGTTCCTTCGGCAAAGAAGACCTCTACCGAAGCGACTCTGCTGCCCCCGAGTGCGCGCTCTGCCACGTTGTAGGGAACGATGACGGCGTTATCTAACGCGGCAAAGGAGAAGCCGCCGGTCTCCTGCAGGACGCCGACAACGGTAAACGTGCGGCTGTTGATGACAACTTCGTGTCCCACGGGGGAGCGATTCGCGAACAGCTCCTGTGCTAAGGTGCCGCCAAGCACGGCGACAAGACTCCCTTCCTCGACATCGGGACGGTGGATACCGCGGCCCGCTTTAAGCTCGGCCTGCGCGCTCGCAAAGAAGCCGTCGCTGCGCCCGGCAATACTGACGTTCCTTGCTGTGTTGCCGCCTAAAGTGACGTGCCCGCGTGCAGACGTGGAGGGTGACACGGCTGTGACACCCGGCAATACCGCTATGCTACGCAGGTCTTCTTGGGACAGGCCGGGCTTGATGGGCGTGCCTGTGACATTTACCGTCAGCTTGTTGCCACCTAAGCCGGCTAACTCGGATTGGATGCTGCCGGTGGCCCCCGCCGCAATGAGCATGAGGGCGATAATGGACGCAACCCCAATGACGATGCCGAGGATAGTAAGGAAGGAACGCAGCTTGTTTTGGATAATGCTGTCTAGGGATAACGCCACAATTTCCTTAAGCACTTACCCCACCCCCCTGCTCGGTGACGCATCCGTCTAGGATATTGATGGTGCGTCGGCAATGCTTGGCCACGTCTTTGTCGTGGGTGATCATGATAATGGTGCGTCCTACACGATTAAGCGTTTGCAGGAGCTCCATGAGTTGCTGGCCTGTCTTTTGGTCGAGCGCTCCTGTGGGCTCGTCGGCGAGAATGATGGACGGTGTCGTGACCACGGCGCGGGCAATGGCCACGCGCTGCTGTTGCCCACCCGAAAGCTGATTAGGGTAACGCCCCGCCTTGTGGCTGAGGCCGACCTGGTGCAGCGCATGCTCTACGCGCTGCCTTCGCTCCGTGCGGCCGAGCCCACTGTAGATGAGGGGTGTTTCGACGTTCCCAAATGCGGTGAGGCGCGGCAGCAGCTGAAAGTTCTGAAACACGAACCCTATCTTTCTGTTGCGGATGCGAGCTAGGTCATTGGCACCTAGTTCGCTTATTAGCATGCCGTCTAGGGTGTATCGACCGCGGCTCGGTTCATCTAGGCACCCCATAATGTTCATGAGTGTGGTTTTGCCCGAACCGGAGGGCCCAAGAACAGCAACCATCTCGCCTGCGGCGATGTCGAGGTTAACATCGCGCAGCACCTCGTGTTCCTCTTCGCCTACGTAATAGCTCTTGCAGACATTCTGGAGCGACAGTAGTTGAGCCATTTACCTCTGCCCTCCAAACCCGGGGCCAAAGTCCTGCTGCTCAGTCGCGGGCCTGACGTAAGCCACCGTTTGCCCTAGAGTAAGCCCGGCTTTCACCTCAACGAAAGCGCCGTCGCTCATGCCGGTAGTGATGGCCGCGCGTTCATAGGTCCTTTTGTCCGCAGTTACCAGCACGTAAGGGGTGTCGCCGTCGTACTGCACGGCCTCTATCGGCACCACAAGGACATTTTCCGCCCGCGCAACCTCAATCCTTATTTCCGCCGACATGCCAAGCCGCAGATTAGTGGCGTCGGGCACGGCGACCCTAACAGCAAAGGTGGTTATGCCGCCGGAGAGAACACCGTCGCGCGCGATGCTGGTGATGGTGCCAACAAGGTCTTCGTCGGTGAGGGCAATAATGTCGATACGCGCGCTTTGCCCCACAGTGATTTTGGCCACATCGAGCTCATCGACTTGGGCCGCTATTTCGAGATTCCGGTAATCCGTCACTTCGACGAGACGTGCGCCGGGACTCACCCATTCGTTGGCTTGGGCGAAGATCGTGCTTACGGTTCCCGCAAACGGGGCCTTGACATCGGTGCCGGCGGCTGTGCGCAGCAAGATGGCGCCGCTCTTTACTTCATCCCCGACACTCACAAATACCCTGTTGATTTGCGTTCCGCTAGTGGCGAAAAGCGTCTCTCTGTGCAGGGGCGACACACGCCCGGTTCCGGAGACGGTTCTGACAACGGTGTCTTGTGCTACCTCGTAATACTCGTAGCTGGTCGCTGCAGGCCCCGACGCAAATGTGATGGACAGCCCAAGCACCACCAGGACCCCCGCAACAATTAGGTACCATAGGGTCCTGCGCGACGCCTTCGATTTTCTTTCGTTCACTTAAGTATCCCCGCTTTCACTGTGATGCCAGTAGCATAGCTGACGGAGATGAACCTAACATGAACAAATCACTTTAGCCCAAATCGCGCACGCCGCATCTCGCACGCTGCGTAGAGGCGAGAACGCAGGTTAGTCATCCACGGCGGTTCTTCGCCAAACCCGCTGTCACTGG
>CAYGHR010000063.1:1482-9720 GCA_964349715.1 uncultured Peptococcaceae bacterium | reverse complement strand
GCCCAGTTACTGGCCAACCTGCTAGGTATTGGCCCCGTGTGCTGGTGGTCCTCATTCCTCGTGGGGCTCCTCGGGTGCATGTGGGCACTCATACCCGTAAGCCGGGGGGACAACAGGCGACTAGCGCTTGCCTCCGGCGCAGCGGGGTTGTTTCTGCTGTGGCCAATCGGGCTCACCCCTAGCTTTTCCCTGATGATGGGTGTGCTCTTTCTGATGCACTTTACTTGGCAGTTAGAGCACAAAAGCATGCGGCGGGCCGTCTGGCAGGGATACTTGTACGACCGGGGACTCGTTATCCTCTACAGCGAGGCCGGGGAAATGATGATGGCAAGCGCGGCATTAGGGCGAGACGTCCCTTTGGCCGAGGCTCTTAGGCGCCACGTTAACACGCACTTTCACCGGCTTGACAGCGTCGTGCCTGTAGAACACGCAGGGCGTCACTTGCTCATGACGCTCTCACGTGTACCTCTGCCTGAGGGCGAGGTTGGCCGCATGGCCTCTTTTCAAGACGTTACGCACGCCACACAAGCCGTGCGCGAGACGGCGCAATTCTTTGCTTTGGCGGGAGAGGGCTTTGGGGTGTGCACGGCACAGGGGCAGCTTCTCCTGGCCAACAAGACGCTAGAGGACATGTTGGAGTACCCAAGAGAGGGGATGCAGAGTCCCTGCGTCATGGACTTTGTACACCCCGAAGAGCACGGCCAAGTCCGCATACTTGCTGAGAATTTGCGCTCGCAGCGGCGTGAACATGTGCGCGCGGAGGTGCGCCTGCTCTATCGCGGCAGCGAGTACAGGTGGGCAAATGTGGCGGGAGTGTACAGCCAACAGGAAGAAGCTGTATATTTTGTAGTGCACGCTACGCATGAGCGCCACTTGCGCGAGCGGGAGCTGACCGGGAGTTATAGACAGGAAGTAGAGCAGTCCAAGATGCTGGCTATGGTCGAGGAGGCCATAATTGTCTTCTCGCTCGCAGGGGTGGTGCGCTTTTGGAATCGCGGTGCGGTGGATTTGTACGGCTACGCCGCCCACAGCGCGAACTCACGCCTAGAACCGTTGCTGTTGGCGACGCGCTATCCCGCTCCTCTTGACGCACTCAAAGAACAAGCCTGCCGGGAGGGAAGCTGGCAGGGTGTGGTGGCACGCACTACGGCCCGCGGCGAGACCAAGCTCGTAGAGGTCCGGTGGACGGTACTAAGAGATGAGACCGGCAGGCCAACGGATATAGTGGAGCTCTCCAGCGACGTCACGGCTGCCAAGAGGGACAGTCGCCGCCGTCAGCAGTTAGCCGCCATCGTGGAGAGCACCGATGATGCGGTAATCAGTCTTTCGCTGGCCGGCGAGACGTTAACCTACAACCGCGGCGCAGAACGGCTGTGCGGATATACCAAAGAAGAGGCTTGCGGAAGGCCCTTCCTCGAGTTGGTGGCTGCAAAGAAGCGCGCCGAGGTAGCGGCGGCACTGCGCGAGGCGGCTAGAGGTGTAGGCGTCACGGACTGCGTCGACCTCCTTCAGCACAAATCAGGCGCCGCGCTCGGCACGGTCTCCTCTGTCTTCCCTATTAAAGACGAGCGGGGCAAGGTGTGCGGCGTTTCCATCTTGGCGCGGGATGTAACCGCACAGCGCACCATGGAAAGAGAGGCTGCCCGACTGGAACGACTTTCCGTGATGGGGCAGCTAGCCGCAGGCGTCGGGCACGAGTTGCGCAACCCCTTAACTACAGTGCGCGGCTTTCTGCAAGTGTTTGCCGCAAACAGCGCCCTAAGTGCTATCCACCCGCAGCTAGGCATTATGCTGGCGGACTTAGAGTCTGCCCACAACATCATCTCCCAGTTCTTGTCGCTGGCTCGCGACGCTGTCGGCGAAGCAAAGGACGTTGACCTGAACCGAGTAGTGCAGGGGGTTTTGCCTTTGTTGCGAGCAGACGCGCATAGCCTGGGCTGCCAAATCGTTACTCACTGCCGCCCTGTGCCCCGTCAACTCCTAGTGGAAGGAGATGTCTCGCAACTCATCCTAAACTTAGCTCGCAACGGCCTGCAAGCTATGCGCGAGGGCGGTGTCCTGACCATTAGCACAGAGGAGTGCGAAGGGTCGGCCCGGCTTACGGTGTCCGACACCGGACACGGCATCGCCAAGGATGTGGCGGAGCAGATGTGGGCCCCTTTCTTTACGACGCGGGAGGGGGCCGTAGGCTTAGGTCTGGCGGTATGCGAGTGCATAGCGCAACGCCAGGGGGCCAGGATTACCTTCACAACCGGGAGCGAGGGCTCTACCTTCATGGTGGAGTTTTGCAGGGAGGATAGAGAATGTTAGTGGCTTTGCGCCTAAGTCTTAACCTGCTCTTGGCCCTGCTGGTATGTCTGTTTGGCTCAACCATTGTTTTGTCGTCGCATCGCAAGCCGAACGCCTGGCTGTGGGGCGCGGTGTTTGGCACCGCCATCTGCCTGACCATGATGAAGCCCGTGACGATGCAAACGGGGTGGCTGATGGACTTTCGCGCCGTAGTTGTCGCCCTTTCCGGGTTTGCGGGTGGCTTCCCGACGTATCTTGCCGCTGCCGCCATCGGCTCTCTCTACCGGCTCTACTTAGGGGGGGCAGGGGCCTGGACTGGCGTAGCAGCCCTGCTGGCCGCAGGCTTAGTGGGGGTATACTTCGGTCGACTGCACGCCAGAAAAGCAAAGCAGCCCATAGGCAGGCTGCTCACTCTAGGCCTTGTCTTGGCAGGTATTACTATTTCGTTCACGTGGGTGGGTTCGCTCGCGTCACCACAGGGAGCGGTGATGACTTGGCAGTTGGCATTGCTTCTCCTAGGCCTAATGCCGGTCGGCACTGCTGTCTCCTTCCGCGTATTCTCCGTGGTTCGCAGTCGGCTGACGGAACAAGTGACGATTGAGGCCGCCGCAGCGTCTCTGCCTACGCTGCTGGCAGTCCTAGACGGACGCGGGCGTGTGGTGGCCGCGAACAGAGCATCAACCGCTGTTGATCCGTCACAGCTCCCGCGCGTCCTAGACACCGACCCCATGGTGCTAGGTGGGCGCAAGTACATCGTCGAGCGGGAGCCTATCAGTTTGCGCGACGTGGAGCGCGGGGTATTGGTCACACTCGACGATGTGACGGTGTGGCACGACGCCATCGAGCAGCTGCGCAACTTCTTTGAGTTAGCTCTAGATCTCATGGTTATTATTGGAGCGAACGACGAAATCGAGCAAGCGAATGGAGTGGCAGCGCAGCTTGGTCTGCTGCGCTCCGCTCGGTTTCTGGACACTGTGTACGCGGAAGATCTTGCCGATACGGCAGCGGTACTCCAGGCTGTGCGAAGTGAAGGGGCGGGGAATACCTCGTTTGAACATCGCACTCTTGGCAGAGATGGCTCGGTAAGGTGGTTGGCGTGGTCTTGTGTGGCTGATTTAGCAAGCGGGCACATCTACGCGGTAGGGCGGGACGTAACCGAGGACAGGCAGTATCTCGACGCTCTGCGTACCGTGACCGCGCTGCTTAAAGAGCAGAGTCTATTCCTGGAGTTGGCGCATGATGCCGTCATCTCGCGCGAACTGGGCGGGAGAATTACTTTTTGGAACAGCGGAGCTACGCGCACCTATGGTTACGCCCGCGAAGAGGCCTTAGGAGTGCATCAGCAGGCGCTGCTCAAGGGAACCTACCCTGTGCCCATAGAGGATATTGAGGCCGAACTGGCAAGCCGCGACGAGTGGTATGGCGAAGTGGAGCGGCACCGCAAGGAAGGCAGGAAAGTGCTGGTCTCGTGTCACCTAGCACTAAAGCGGGACGAGCAGCTGCTCCCGGTCGCGGTCCTCGAGGTGAGTCGGGACATCACCGAGCAGGAGAGGGCGCGCCAAGCCACAGCGCATTTGGCGGCACTAGTCGAGCAGTCGCAGGACGCGATTATTAGCACGGACCCTGCCGGCTGTATCCTCACCGCAAACAGCGCCGCCGGCACCCTGCTAGGCTGTAGCGCTTCCGGTTTGGTAGGGCAGTCTGTACTCACCTTGGTACAGCCGGAGCATCGCCGCAGCCTCAAACAGGAACTAGATAGGGTTTGTCTAGAGCGCGTCTCTCGGCGCGCCAACTTTACCCTGCATAGCCAAGCGGGGGTTGCAGTGCCGGTGACAGTGTCTTTGTCTCTGATGCCGGGTCAGCACGCCAATGTGGCAGGCATATCGCTGATTTTGCGCGACCTTACGGCTAAGCAGGCCCGCGATAAAGAGATTGCCCGCCTAGACAGGCTGAGTGTAGCCAGTCAGCTCGCCACAGGTATAGGGCACGAAGTGCGCAATCCGCTGACGACCATTCGCGGTTTTCTGCAGCTCTTTTGCCTGCGCAGTGACCTCTCAAACTACACTGAGCAGTTCAGACTACTTATCGGTGCCATAGACCGCATGAATGAGACACTCAGCGAGTTCCTCGCCCTAGCCCGCAATCACCCCGTCGAACTTGTCGCAACCGACATTAACGCTGTCATCTCGGCCGCCTTCGGCTTGTTGGAATCCGACGCGCGGCAAGTCGGATGTGTCGTTAGGTGCGATTTGCAGGCTGTGCCGTCTGTCGCTGCCAGTGAACGCGCTGTAAGGCAGGTTTTGGTTAACCTCGTTCGCAATAGCTTAGAGGCTTCGAAAGCGGGGGACGTTGTCACAATCGGTACAGCCCTAAGAGAAAACCGTGTGGTGCTCTCCGTAAGTGATCAAGGCGCCGGTATCCCCGCAGAGGTCCGCGCGCAGATTGGGACACCGTTCTTTACCACTAAGCCTGATGGCACCGGTCTCGGGCTTACGGTGTGCCACGCCATTGCCCTCCAGCACGGAGCGACGCTCACCTTTGACAGCGGCGAAGGCGGCACGACTTTTCTTATGTCCTTCCCCGTATAATACGTCCCTCACCGGCCCGTCGAGCCAAAGCCTCCCTTTCTGTCCGCGGGCAAGTAGGCTGTAATGTCCGCCACCTCGGTAAAGAGCGCTTGCGGCACTTGCTGCAGCACCAGCTGGCAGATTCTGAGCCCCGGCGTTATGACAAAGTCCGCCTCACCTTGGTTATCTATGAGAACTAGGACTTCGCCCGCGAAGCCGCAGTCGATAGTGCCGGGGCTGTTGGCAATGCGGAGCTTCGTGTTAAGCGACAGCCCGGACCGCGGTCTCACCTGCAGCTCGTAGCCGCGCGGAACGGCAAACCTAAGCCCCGTCCGCACGGCTACGGCCGCGTGCGGCGGAATAACAGTCTGTTCTAGCGCATACACATCCGCTCCCGCGTCGTCCGCATGAGCATAGGTAGGGAGCTTCGCTGCCGGATGCAGGCGCTCCACCGGTACGGTGATTGTTTCTCGCATGATTTACCTCCTTTGAGAAAGGGTTGCCGGCTCCTGGTAGAATGAGCGTGCTTCGTGCTTCGTGCTTCGTAGCGTACGGCATACGAGCGTACAGCGGAAAGCCACTTCCGCGGCACAGCTCACAGCCGGCGCCTGGCGGCCGGCGCCTGGCGGCTGGCGGCCGGCGGCACTCCCCAAGCGACAAGCGACAAGCGACAATCCTTCACCGTGACATCCCCCCCTTTTTTTGATAACATTGTGCAAAGTAACTGGAAGGGGAATCCCGATGCGAGTCACCGATTTTATTAACCACCACTACCGTCATTTTAATGCTGCTGCGCTCAAGGATGCAGCGGTCGGTTACAGCGCGTTTCTGGCGGAAGGGGGCAAAATGCTCGTGACGCTGGCCGGGGCCATGAGCACGGCGGAGCTTGGTCTTTCGTTAGCCGAGATGATTAGGCAGGGTAAAGTGCATGCCATAAGCTGCACGGGCGCAAATCTGGAGGAAGACATCTTTAACCTTGTGGCGCACGACCACTACGTGCGTATCCCTAATTATCGCGACTTAACGCCGGCGGACGAAGAAGGGTTGCTTAACCGCCACCTTAACCGAGTCACAGACACCTGCATCCCGGAGGAAGAAGCGATTCGCCGCCTAGAGCGCGCCGTGCTCGGGGAATGGCAGAAGGCTGACCAAGCGGGCGAGTCGTATTTCCCGCATGAGTTTATGTATAAGATTCTGCTCTCGGGGGCGCTAAAGGAGTATTATCAGATTGACCCGCGCGATTCGTGGCTTATGGCCGCGGCCGAGCGGGGACTGCCCATGGTTGTCCCCGGCTGGGAAGACTCAACGCTAGGCAACATTTATACAGGGCATGTCATCAAGGGCGACGTCAAGAACGTTCACACCGTGCGGACGGGCATTGAGTACATGGTCACCTTCGCAGCTTGGTACCGAAAGGCCACCGCGACAGGGGCCATTGGCTTCTTCCAGATTGGCGGCGGCATCGCCGGGGACTTCCCGATTTGCGTGGTACCTATGCTAGAGCAGGACCTAGAGCTAGAGGACGTGCGCCTGTGGGGTTATTTCTGTCAAATCAGCGACTCCACGACCTCTTTTGGCTCCTACTCCGGCGCCGTGCCGAACGAGAAGATTACCTGGGGCAAGCTCGGGGTAGATACACCCAAGTTCATGATTGAATCGGACGCCTCGATAGTCGCTCCCCTCATCTTTGCGCATGTTCTGGGTTGGTAGCCGGGTACACACACTCTCCGCCAATGTAAGTGGCTAGAACGGTGATGTCCTTTAGTGCGGTGGAAGGGATTTGCGTCAAGTCTGCGCTGAGTACGACAAAGTCTGCCAGCTTGTGCGCGGATAGCGAGCCCCGGTTGTGTTCGTGAAACGATGCAAAGGCAGAACCGAGCGTAAACAGGTGGATAGCCTCATCTAGGGTGAGCTTTTGTTCAGGCAACCAACCGTTAGGGGGGTTGCCTGCTGTGTCTTGGCGAGTAACCGCCGCATAGAGGCCAAGCAAAGGGTTACAGTCGGCAACAGGCGCGTCAGAGCCGCCGCCCGCCGCAATGCCAAGGTCAAGCATCGTTTTCCAAGCATAACTGAGCTTAGCGCGCTGTTTGCCTACGCGTCGTTCAACAAACGAATGGTCATTCGCCACAAAAATGGGCTGAATATCGCAGACCACACCTAATTCCCGGCACGCCTCAAGGATGCTCTGATTAGTGATTTGGGCGTGGATAATGCGCGGCCGTGCATCGGCCTCCGGTCTTTGCCGCAACATATACTTAAAGCCCTCTAGGAGCATCTCCATCGTGCGGTCGCCAATGGCGTGGGCCGAGACCTGCCAGCCAAGTGCGTGCGCTAGGGCAAACATTTCGTTTATGCGCTCCTGTGTGAGTATAGCCACGCCGCAGTTCCCAGGGTCGTCGCTGTAGGACTCGTTCAGGGCCGCCGTGCGCCCACCGAGCGAGCCGTCGCACATGAGCTTGAGCGGGCCAAACTCCACCGTTTGCGGCGGGAAAGTGTAGCGCTCTCTCAGTTCGCGCAGCTTCTCCACTTGTGCGGGTGAGGAAACGCGCGCCTGAATGTTGTAGCGGAGCGGGAAACGATTTTCACACAGCAGCTCTTGTAGCGACTCAAGCTTTAGCTCCGCATCCGCGAGTTCGCCTATGTCGTCACTGGTGACGCTGGTAATGCCTAAGCTCATTGCTGTTTTGGCCCCTGCGGCAAACATGCGCTTGTAGTCGTCGAGGCTATAAGTCGGCAGCAGATTGCCCACTAGTCCGAGCGCATTCTCGCGCAGAATGCCGGTGGGGGTGCCGTTTGCGTCTAAGTCAATCTGTCCCCCCGTGGGAGGGGCGGTGTCCCCTGTGATACCGGCTAAAGCCAGCGCGCGGCTGTTAGCGACGGCAACATGGCCGCATACCCGTACAAAGTAGACCGGGCGGTCAGCGGCAATTTCGTCTAGGTCGTGCCGCGTAGGCATCGCCTTATCGGCGAACCTCTCTTGCGACCAACCGCGTCCAAGCAGCCACGTGCGGTCCGTGTGCCCCTGCAAGAACTCCCTTCCCAAGCGGACTAGTTCCTGTCGCGAGGTGGCGGAACTTAGGTCAGCCTTCTCCCCTCCGGAGCCGACACTGAGAAGGTGCATGTGGCTGTCGTTAAACCCCGGCAACACCGTTGCGCCTCCGAGATCGACAACCTCGGTCCCCGCCTGGCGCAAGGCAAGCACCTCACGGTTCCCGCCTACCGCCGCAAAGCGTCCCTTTGTGACTGCAAACGCTTCCGCGCGCGGCTGTACGGCGTCCACAGTGATTACCTTGCCATTGAAAAAGATTTTTTCTATGATGGACATGTCTGTTCCCTCCTTTAGTGGGATGGTGTAATAGGGGAGCTCCTGGCTCCTAGCTCC
>CAYGHR010000063.1:0-1382 GCA_964349715.1 uncultured Peptococcaceae bacterium | reverse complement strand
GACAAGCGACAAGCGACAAGCCACAAGCAACAAGCCCCACCCCCCTTGTGGTACACTATAGCAGACACACAACACAGGAGGTGCACCTTGTACGAAGTAAGGCGAGTTCTACCGGAAGAAATAGACGATGCGATTAATCTCTCCGAGTATGCCTTTAGGTATCGGCTTGAAGGCGAGCTGCGCAAGCAACGGGCGAGCTTTATGGAAGAGCATTTCATCCTAGGTGCGTTCTTAGACGGAGAAATGGTCGCTAAGGCGCATATTATTCCCCATCGGGTCGTAGTTGCGGGCCGAGAATTGACGATGGGCGGCATAGCCAGCGTAGCCACATATCCGGAGCACCGCCGCCGAGGCTTAGTGAGCAGACTGATGGAAACGGCTCTGCTGCAGATGAAAGCAGACCGACAAGTCTTAAGCTACCTTCACCCCTTTGATGTCAGTTTCTATCGCAAGTACGGCTACGAGATGATATCTAGTTACAAGAATCTCACCGTGCTTGCAGGCGACTTAACAGGTTACAGCGGAGTCAGGGGTACCGTCAAGCGCGGGGCACCCGAGCACGCACTCGATAGCCTCAGTGCTGTCTACCGCCAATACTGCCTAAAGTACAATGGCCTTCTGGTACGAGGAGATAAGTGGTGGCAGCACACGCTGTTTGGCGGAACTACCGCGGCTGTGTATACAAACGAACAAGGCGAGGCTAGGGGCTACCTCCTGTATCACGTTAAGGATAAGACCCTTAACGTAGAGGAGTATGTCTATCTAGACGAGGAAAGTCGCCGCGGGCTGTGGAACTTCATTGCCAATCATGACTCCATGGTGGAGAAGGTCGTCATAACACTTGTTCTGCATGACGAGATGTCATTCCTGTTTAAGAACCCCGAAGTGCGCACAGAGGTTGTGCCCGACTTCATGGCGCGCGTGGTGCTGGTCAAGGAGTTCCTAGAGCTGTACATGGCGGAAACACAGGCGCGGTCTAGGCTGGTCATAGGGGTTGCGGATGACCTAGCGGAGTGGAACAGCGGCGTGTATTACCTTACCGCCGGGCGCGTGGAATTTGCCCCCGTAGTCGCGCACTTAGTCGCGCGGGAAGCACACAGCCAAGGCGGCGTAAGTATGGACATCCGCACGCTCACGGCAGTAATGCTAGGCTACATATCCGGGGATTTTCTCTACGAGAGTGGCTTAATTACCGGCAACGCAGCCGCGCTGTCGCAGTTTAAGTCAACATTTAACATCCGCCCGAGCGCCTTCCTAGACTACTTCTAACGATGCCGAGTTCCGTCCCTCCCATCCCACCTATCCCCCCAACATCTTTACAATCCGAGATAAATCGTCATCTCCAATAACCGGGATAAATCGTCAACTCCAATAAATAAGGA
>CAYGHR010000062.1:3601-9785 GCA_964349715.1 uncultured Peptococcaceae bacterium | reverse complement strand
TGCGCGAGGCCGGCGCCAGCGAAGTGCATGTGCGCGTGAGCTGTCCTCCTTATGTAAGCCCCTGCTACTTTGGCATCGACACACCCAGCAGTGCGGAACTAGTCGCCGCTCGCTTTTCGACAGACGAGATACGCGAGCAAATCGGCGCGGATAGTCTGGGCTTCTTAAGCCTGCGCGGCACGCTTGCGGCCCTCGCCGGTATGCAAGTGCCGCCCTGCGTGAGTTGCTTTACGGGGGTGTATCCCTTAACTATACCAAAGAAGCAGCAAGAGATACAGAGGAGCCGTCAAGCAGACGATTGGGGGGATGTACGTGGATGAGCGCAAGGGATTCACATATAGCCAGGCCGGGGTAGACGTAGATGCCGGGAACAGAGCTGTGCAACTTATGGGCGCTGCTGTCCGCTCTACTTATCGGCGCGAGGTCATGGGCGATATAGGGGGTTTCGGCGGCCTCTTCGCCCTAGGCAAATACCAAGAGCCAATCTTGGTTTCCGGCACCGACGGGGTAGGCAGCAAGCTAAAGTTAGCCTTTATGCTTAACCGCCATGACACCGTCGGCATTGACTTAGTGGCTATGTCTGTTAACGACATTTTAGTGTCGGGTGCCGAGCCCTTGTTTTTTCTTGACTACATCGGCATTTCGCGCCTAGAGCCAAGTCTGGTAGCAGAGATTGTCAGCGGCGTGGCTGCGGGCTGCAAAGAGGCCCATTGCGCTTTGCTGGGAGGGGAAACCGCGGAGTTGCCGGACCTGTATAGGGAAGGCGAGTACGACTTGGCGGGGTTTGCCGTAGGCGTCGCCGAAAAGAGAGACCTTGTTGACGGCCAGGCCATTAAGACAGGTGATGTGTTACTAGGCTTAGCATCTAGCGGTCTGCACAGCAATGGCTATTCCTTAGCGCGCAAGCTCGCGTTTGAAGTGGGCGGCTTCACCTGTGCCGATACCCCGGCAGAGCTCGGCGTAACGGTAGGCGAAGAGCTCCTGCGTCCGACGCGCATCTATGTGAGTGCGGTCTTGCCCTTAGTGCGGGCAGGTCTAATTAGGGGCATGGTGCATATAACGGGCGGGGGATTCATCGACAATATTCCGCGCGTGCTACCGCTTGGCCTTGGGGCGGAGATTGAGCGCGGCAGATGGCCGGCGCCCCCCGTATTTGGCTGGCTGCAGGAGATTGGGCAAGTAGAAGAGCGCGAGATGTTTCGCACTTTTAACATGGGCATCGGCTTTGTGCTGGTTGTGGCCGCATCAGACGTAGCCGCAGTACGCGCCTGCCTGGCCGAACAAGACGAGCAAGCCTTTGTCATCGGACGCGTCATCTCAGGGGAGGGCGTCACCCTTGTCTAGTCTAACTACGCCGCCCCTCCCCAAGCGACAAGCGACAAGCGACAAGCGACACGCATGCATCCCCCCCTTACGCCTTGCCATCCTAGTCTCCGGCGGCGGGACTACTTTACAGGGCTTAATTGATGCGGTGGATACCGGTTTCCTGCAGGCTGAGATTGTGGCAGTAGTGAGCTCACGGCGTGACGCCTACGCGCTTCTTCGCGCGAGCCGACGAAACATCCCCACTTTAGTACTGAGGCCGCGCGACTATAGCGGAGCAGCAGAGCACGATGCGGCACTAGCCAAAGCCTTAAGAGAAATCGACCCAAGCCTGATTGTGTTGGCAGGTTACTTAGCCGCCCTAGGCCAAGACACGCTAGAGGCGTTTAAGGGACGCATCATGAACGTACACCCGAGCTTACTGCCCGCCTTTGGTGGGAAGGGGTTTTACGGCCCCCATGTGCACAGAGCGGTGCTTGCGGCCGGGTGCAAAATCACGGGCGCAACTGTGCATTTTGTGGAAGCCGAGTTCGACAGCGGGCCGATTATCTTGCAGGAAGCAGTCAGAGTCGCCGATGACGATACCTGTGACTCCCTAGCGGTGAAAGTCCAAGCACTAGAAAGAGAGCTCTACCCAACGGCAATTCGGCTCTACGCCGAGGGCAAGCTCTGCCAAACAGGGCGTAGGGTGACGATTCGGAAATGAGGTGTATGCATGCAACAGAGACGGGCTTTGCTAAGTGTATGGGATAAGACGGGGCTAGTGCCATTTGCCCGCGGCTTAGCAGAACTAGGCTTTACGCTGATCTCTACCGGCGGTACGGCCGAGCTTTTGCGGCAAGCAGAGGTAGAAGTGACCGACGTCGAGCAGACGACAGGCTTCCCTGAGATGATGGACGGACGAGTGAAAACACTGCACCCTCATATCCACGGCGGCATTCTTATGCGCCGGGACCACCCGCTAGATGTAGCGCAGGCCGCTAGCCGCGGCATCCTTCCCATTGACCTCGTCTGCGTCAACCTCTATCCCTTTGCGGCCACCATAGCGGCCGATCATACGCAAGCGGAGGCCATCGAGAACATCGACATTGGCGGACCCGCTTTGCTTCGCGCCGCGGCGAAGAACCACGCCGCAGTTACCGTAGTCACGAACCCGGCGCAGTATGATGCGGTGCTCGCGGAGTTGCGTGCGCAGGGCGAGACAAGCAGCAACTTACGCTCGCGCCTAGCGGTCGAGGCCTTCTTTCATACCGCCCATTACGACAGTATCGTCAGCCTGTACTTCCACCGGGCCTACGGCTTGCCTGCCTTCCCCGCAGAGTTAGCACTGCCGATGAGGCTTAGCGCCCCACTGCGCTATGGCGAGAACCCTCACCAACAGGGGGCTTTCTATCTCGCACCTAACGCGAGGGGCGGGCTTGCCGCTATGCGGCAGCTGCAGGGGAAGGAGCTGTCATACTGCAACATGAACGACATTAGCGCCGCGCTTGGCGTACTCAAAGAGTTTACACAGCCTGCGGCCGTGGCCATTAAGCACGCGAACCCCTGCGGAGTAGCAATAGCCGATTCCATTGCCGAGGCCTATACAAAGGCCCATGCCTGTGACGAAGTCTCGATTTTCGGGGGTGTGGTGGCCCTCAATCGTGCTGTCGACTTGCCGATGGCCAAGTTGTTAAGCGCCACATTCCTGGAAGTGGTCATTGCCCCGCATTTTGACCAGGTGGCAAGAGAATGCCTAAAAGAGAGAAAGAACCTGCGCTTGCTAGAGGTGAAGGACACCACCCACGACAAGATGCTGTCGTCTTGGGAGGTGCGGAGCATCGACAGTGGTTACCTCCTGCAGACACATGATGCAATCGGCTCTTTCCGCAACTGGCGGGTAGTTACCACCGCTTTGCCTACAGATAGCGTTCTTGACAGCCTCAAACTGGCTTGGCAAGTAGCGCGGCACGTCAGTTCCAACGCTATTGTGTTGGTCAAGGACGGCGCAACAGTAGGTATCGGCGGGGGCCAAACTAACCGCATCGACGCCGTGCGGCAGGCCATACAGCGCGCGGGCGAGAGGGCTAAAGGTGCAGTTCTCGCCTCGGATGCCTTCTTTCCGATGCCGGATGCATTGGAGGAGTGTGTGGCAGCGGGCGTGACAGCAGTCATACACCCCGGCGGCTCCATGCGGGACAACGATTCGCTACTCGTCGCCGAGCGCGCCGGCATAGTTATGATCTATACGGGCGAGAGGCATTTCCGGCATTAATTTTAGGGAGGGACAGCAATGCGCGTCCTGCTCTTAGGTAACGGAGCTCGTGAGCACGCTCTGGCGTGGAAAATAGTGCAAAGCCCTTTACTGTGCGCGCTGTACGTTGCTCCCGGAAACCCGGGGACAGCACTGCTCGGCGAGAATGTGGAGTGCGATATCTTAGACGGAGCGGCGGTTGCCGCCCTAGCGCATAGGCTCGCCATAGACTTATTAGTAATAGGCGGCGAGGCGCCGCTGGCGGCGGGGGTAGCGGATGCGGTAAGGCAATGTTATCCCGCCTGTGCCGTGTTTGGTCCCGGCCGAGAAGGCGCGCAAATTGAGTCAAGCAAGGTCTACGCTAAGGCCTTTATGCAGAAGTACAATTTACCCACCGCAGAGTATCGGTGTTTCGCTACGGCAGCGGACGCACGCGACTATCTCGCGCAGGCCCCTCTCCCGGCCGTCATTAAGGCAGATGGGTTGGCGGGAGGCAAGGGTGTCGTTATCGCCAACACTCGCGCTGAGGCGCTCGCTGCACCTAGCCTCTTGCCTGTGGAGGGGCAAGTGATTGTTGAGGAATATCTCACGGGACGCGAGGCCTCGGTTTTTGTCCTGACGGATGGGAAGCGGTGCCAGCTGCTTCCGGCGACGGAGGACCATAAACAGCTCTGTGACGGCGACACGGGCCCTAACACAGGCGGTATGGGTGCCTATGCTCCGCTCGCGCATTTTACTGCGGCACTCCAAGCCGAGACCGAGGAAATTGCCTTGCGCACACTCGCGGGGCTGCAAAGTGAGGGCATAGACTATCGCGGCGTTATCTTCCTCGGGCTTATGCTCACGGCTAAGGGCATTAAGCTCCTGGAGTACAACTCCCGCTTTGGCGACCCCGAGTGTCAAGTCTTGCTGGCCAAACTAGAAGGAGACATCTTGCCTTACCTCTACTTTGCGGCGCGGGGCGACATGCCGCGGACACCCCTAAAGTGGGGCGATGAGCACGTCGGGCTGGTGGTGGCGTGTGGGGCCGAGTACCCTGAGGGGCGATCGCGTGGCTTACCCATTAGAGGGATTGCGGAGGCCGAGGAGAGGGGCTGCCTGGTATTTCATGCGGGTACAGCTATTTTGGGTGGGCAACTTGTAACAAACGGCGGGCGCATCCTCAATGTGGTAGGCAAAGGGGAGACACTAGCGCTAGCGCTCGATAAAGCCTACAATGGGCTTAAGTGTATCAGTTTCCCCGGTATGCATTATCGGCGGGATATCGGCAGGCGAAAGGAAGGGTGATGGCTTTGCAGGCGCAAGTAGCAGTCATTATGGGCAGTATTTCGGATTGGCCGGTTATGCAGGAGGCCTGTCGCACTTTACGGGAGTTAGAGGTGCCTCACGTCGCCAAAGTAGTCTCTGCCCACCGCACTCCGGATCTAATGGCCGAGTTTGGCAAGGAAGCAGCAAGTGCAGGCATTAAGGTCATCATTGCCGGAGCGGGCGGCGCGGCACATCTGCCGGGCATGGTTGCCAGCCACACTTTGCTGCCGGTTATAGGGGTGCCTATCCAGAGTGAGCATTTGCGCGGGTTAGACTCGCTGCTCTCCATTGTGCAAATGCCGGCAGGAGTGCCGGTTGCCACAGTAGCCATAGGCGCAGCCGGTGCCAAAAACGCAGCACTCTTGGCGTGCCAGATGCTATCCATCAGTGACGAGAGTCTGCTGGCCAAGCTCGCCGCACGGCGTACCGCGGCACGCGTGCAGGTCTTAGCGGCAGAGCTCAGGTTAGAACTATGAACAAGCCTGTGCACACTATCCTCCCAGGCGCGACGATTGGCATTCTAGGCGGAGGGCAGCTGGGACGGATGACGGCCATGGCTGCCAAGCACATGGGTTACCGCGTGGTTTGCCTGGACCCACAGCTCGGCTCGCCCTGCGGACAGGTCTGTGACGACCAGATTGTCGCCGCCTACGACGACTGCCAAGCCGCACGTGTGCTGGCCCGGCAGTCTGATGTGGTGGTCTATGAGTTTGAGAATATAAGTGCGGCGGTAGTGGCCGAGCTGGAGCAGGAGTTTTATGTGCCGCAGGGAAGTTTCTTACTTGGTGTTACGCAAAATCGCATCCAAGAGAAGGCGCATCTAGAGCGACATGGTTTCCCTGTGGCCCCATATCGCGTGGTTGCCAATGGCGCCGAAGTCGCAGCGGCCGCCCTCGAGCTCGGGTATCCGGTGGTGCTAAAGTCCGCGCTCGGCGGCTATGACGGCAAAGGACAGTTGGTGCTGCGCTCGTCGACTGATTTGGCAGAGGTGGTCCTGAGCGCACCCGCCGTGCTTGAGAAGTTTTTGCCGCTTACGGGCGAAGTCTCTGTTGTGGTCGCACGCCGTGCCGATGGAGAAACGGCGGCCTTCCCGGTAGGGGAGAATGTGCATCGCCACAATATCTTACATACTACCGTCGTTCCTGCTCGCCTAAGCCGGGTATTGCAGGCCCAGGCCACCGAGCTTGCCATTGGCATTGCCGAGTCGCTTGGTGTAGTAGGGCTCCTGGCAGTCGAGATGTTCCTTACGGCCGAGGGCATCATCGTGAACGAGCTCGCGCCGCGCCCCCATAACTCCGGCCACTACACCCTCGGCGCATG
>CAYGHR010000062.1:0-3501 GCA_964349715.1 uncultured Peptococcaceae bacterium | reverse complement strand
AGACAATCGCTTGGGCGGAGGAGGTTTTAGTCTACGGCACGCAGCTTTGACATAGGTAAAAAAGGGTAGTATAATACCTACGTTGAGGAGGTGTGGGTCGTGAACGAGCCAAAATTACCTATGTTGCCGCCTCGTGCCGATCTGGAAAGCAGGGCGGCACTTAAGCAGTTGGCCAGGGCTAACCGCGCTTTAGCTGAACTAAAAGGTTATGCGAGTACTATTCCTAATCAACATATGTTGATTAATGCGGTCATGATTAAGGAGGCCAAGGATAGTTCAGCCATCGAAAACATAATAACTACACACGACGACCTCTGTCGGGCGATGAGTAACGCTGGCAAAGCGAGTGTCGCCGCTAAGGAAGTCGTCAGCTATAGGGAAGCCTTATGGCATGGGTATCAGTTGGTTAGAACAAGGCATGTGCTCACAACATCGATGATGATCGAAATCCAAGAAATGATAGAGAAGAACACTGCTGGTTTAAGGAAGTTGCCAGGAACAGTGTTACGCAACGAAGCCACCGGCGAGATCGTTTATACTCCACCATCTACCGAGCATGACATTAAACAACTACTGGCAAATCTTGAGACATACATCAATGAAGACGAAGATGATGTAGATCATCTGATTAAGCTCGCGGTCGTTCATTACCAATTTGAAGTCATCCATCCTTTTTATGATGGCAATGGGCGCACCGGCAGGATAGTTAACGTCCTGTATCTAGTCTTGAAAGGCCTACTTGAGAGCCCGATACTCTATTTGAGTAGTTTTATTATCAGGAACAAGCCCGCCTATTACCGTCTGTTACAGGAAGTGCGCACCCACGACAAATGGGAAGAATGGATTCTATACATTCTTACCGGCATAGAGCAGACTGCTACGGAGACCTTGTTCTTGATAAGAAAGATCAATCAAGAAGCAGAAGCTATGAGCGCAGAGGTTCAAGCTAGGCTGCCCAAGATATATTCACAAGAACTTATGAGCCTGCTTTTCTATGAGTTCTATACTAAGACCCACTATATAGAGAAGGGGTTGGCGGTAACCAGAAAGACAGCCGTTAGCTACCTATCAGCGTTAGAGCGGGAGGGCTTTTTGAGCTCAGAAAGAATCGGCAAAGAGCGCATCTACCTCAACCGGAGACTCTACGAATTGGTGAAGGCGGGGCAATAAGATGCAGTTCACAAAAATGCACGGCTTAGGAAACGACTTTATCGTGGTCGATATGTTTGACGGGCTGCATATTCCCGACCCGCAGGCTGTTGCGCGCGCTGTCTGCCACCGCCACTTTGGCGTGGGCGCTGATGGGCTGGTGCTAGTCCACCCGTCCGAGCGCGCCGACTGTCGCATGCAGATCTTCAACTCCGACGGCAGCGAGGCCGAGTCTTGCGGCAACGCCTTGCGCTGTGTGTCGCGGTTTATGCAGCTTAAAGGAAGGGTACAGGGCACTACCATCCGCGTGGAGGCGTTAGCCGGCGTCTACAGCGCAGAGCTTGTGGCTGCGGCGTACGGCGAGACGCTCATCAAAGTCAACATGGGTTCGCCATTGCTTTATCCTGCCGCCATTCCGGCCAACGTGACTGGCGAAGGGCCAGTGTTAGACCTCAGTATCCCGACACCCCACGGGGACTTCTCCGGCGTATTAGTTAACAGCGGTGTGCCGCACGTCGTCATTTTCGTCCCGGACCTAGCTGCCTTTGACTTTGTTCCCGCCGGGCAGGCCATTGAGAAGCACCCGCTCTTCCCGGCCGGCATTAACGTAGATTTTGTGCAAGTAAAGAGCCGCGACTATTTAAAGGTGCAGGTGTGGGAGCGCGGCGCAGGCGCGACGCTCGCCTGCGGTACAGGTGCCGCTGCGGTGGCTGTGGCAGCTAACCTTACTGGGCGTGCCGACCGCCGCCTAACGGTAGCGCTGCCGGGCGGGGAGCTGTATATGGAATGGGATGAAACAACGGGTCATGTCTATATGACCGGGCCTGCAGCAGTGGTATTTACGGGCCATATGCCCTTTGAGAAGTCACAACTCTAATGACCCCTTTCCGCGCCTCCTGCCCGCCCTCTTACACTTCTCACTTGCATGGTGTAAAATCAGTGGGGCAGAAACGGCAGGAAGGGTGGCGTATAACGCGTGGCAGAGATCTTACAGGGCTTATTCTCCGGGGCACTTGGCATAACGTGGCAGCACCTCGTGATGTGGGTGCTCGGGTTTATCTTGATTTACCTAGGGGTAGCGAAGCAGTATGAGCCCTTGCTCTTAGTGCCGATAGGTTTTGGCTCGATTATGGCCAACATTCCGTTCTCCGGTGCCATTGGTGAAGGTGGTCCCCTTACGCTCCTTTTACAGGCGGGGGTGCTTACAGAGCTTTTCCCCATCTTAATCTTTATTGGCGTAGGCGCGATGTGCGACTTTGGGCCTTTACTTAAGCGACCTGAAGTAATGCTAATTGGCGCGGCAGCGCAGACCGGTATCTTCTTGACGATTATTGTCGCCACGCTGCTTGGATTCCCGATTGCGCACGCGACAGCAATCGGCATCCTCGGCACGGCAGATGGTCCGACGACGCTTTATGTCGCGTCACTGTACGCGCGCGAGATTCTTCCCGCACTAGCACTGGCTGCCTACTCATACATGGCACTCACGCCGCTCATTATGCCGCCGATTATTAAAGCGCTGACAACGCAAGACGAACGACGCATGCGCATGGCTTATGTGGAGGGCCCCGAGGCCTCGCGCACGGCTCGCCTAGTCTTCCCTATCCTTGTCGTTGTCGTGGCAGGCGTACTAGCCCCTGTGGCAGTTCCCTTGGTGGGCTTCCTTATGCTTGGCAACTTCCTGCGCGAGTGCGGCGTTACCGACCGCTTAAGTCAGTCCGCACAGAACGAACTTATAAACGTCGTTACGCTGTTACTCGGGTTAAGCATAGGTGGGTCGATGACCGCGGCGAATTTTCTGAACCTGCCCTCGCTCGGCGTCATGGCGTTAGGTCTGGTAGCTATGGTGTTTGCTACGGCAGGCGGCATCTTAATCGCCAAAGTGATGAATCTGTTCCTAAAGAATAAAATAAACCCCATGATTGGCGCGGCAGGCATTTCGGCGTTTCCTATGGCGGGGCGGGTAGTCGCTAAGATGGCGCTCGCTGAGGACAAGCAAAATTATCTACTCATGCAGGCTATGGCCGTGAACATCTCTGGCCAGCTGTGCTCAATCGTGGCGGGTGTCGTCGTTATAGCTATCATTAAAGTGGTTTTGGGAAGCTAACGGAGAGCGAGGAGAATTGACGTGACAAATGCACTTGGCCAAGCCCTAGAGATTGCTGCTATCGGGCTCCCCGTGATGATTGCGGTTATTGGCGTGTTTATCTTACTAGCTAAGCTTCTGCTAGTCGTCTTCCCCCATCGCCGTGAGGAGGCCTAGCGTACCAGTGTATGTCGTTTGTCCAGACCATCTTGACGAAGCCATCGAGGAATTCCTAGATGCCTTCGAGTCGCCCCCCGACATTCACC
>CAYGHR010000061.1:0-9822 GCA_964349715.1 uncultured Peptococcaceae bacterium | reverse complement strand
CCAAAGCGCACCTAGTCAAATAGCTTACTAACCGACAAATCTTCATAGATGCGCAGTATTGCATCCCCAAGCAGAGGGGCTACAGGGAGCACGGTGATTTTCGCAATGTGCTTGTCCGCCGGCAAAGGAATAGTGTCAGTAATCACCACTTCCGTCACCGCCGAGGCCTGAAGCCTAGCAACGGCAGGCCCGGACAAAACGGCATGGGTGCAGCAGGCATAAACTTCGCTCGCGCCATGCGCAAGCAGCGCCTCTGCCCCTTGCGCAATGGTGCCGGCAGTGTCGATGATGTCGTCAACCATAATCACGCGTTTCCCCTGTATGCGTCCGATAATGTTCATGATCTCCGCTACATTAGGCTCAGGTCTGCGCTTGTCGATGATGGCAATGTCTACTCCCAAACGATTGGCGAGGTCGCGCGCGCGGGTCACGCCGCCAAGGTCCGGGGACACGATTAGCATATCCTGCAGGCCTTTTCCCTTAAAGTACTCCGCTAGGATGGGTACGCCGGGCAAATGATCCACCGGAATGTCAAAAAACCCTTGGATTTGCCCGGCGTGTAAATCCATGGCCAGTACGCGGTCTACTCCCGCCGTAGTCAATAGATTCGCGGTCAGCTTAGCCGTGATGGGGTCTCTAGCCCGGGTCTTGCGGTCTTGTCGGGCGTAACCGTAATAGGGAATGACCGCTGTAATGCGGCGCGCGGACGCGCGGCGCAAGGCGTCAATCGTGATGAGGAGCTCCATTAAGTGCTCGTTGACGGGTGCGGATGTCGGCTGTACGACGAAAACGTCCGCGCCGCGCACGCTCTCCTCAATGCGCACATGCACCTCGCCGTCGGAAAACCTCATTACCTGCCCCAGACCCAAGGGTATCCCCAGGTGGTCGGCAATTTGCTTGGCCAAAGCGGGGTTAGCATTGCCCGTGAAGATCTTAAGCCGCCGGTCAGGATAAGCGATCATTACGCACACTCCCTTATACTACGCTGTCGACCTGTATTCTAGCACAACGCATCGCTCGATGAAACTTTCAGCTACGGCTTAGGCGTGTTTCGTGCCTTGCGCCGCCTCACCCATCCCTCTTTGTTCTCCTGCCGCGCACGGCTCACGGCCAAAGCGCCGGGGGGCACATCGCGCGTAATAGTGGAACCTGCGGCGACAAAGGCCTCCTCACCAATCCTAACCGGGGCCACTAAATTAGCGTTACACCCCACGAAAGCGTCGTCGCCAATAACTGTCTCGTGCTTGTCCTGGCCATCGTAGTTCACTATAATTGTGCCCGCCCCGAGGTTAGCCCTCTTACCGACACAGGCGTCCCCGACATAAGCCAGATGTGAAACCTTAGCGCTCTCGCCTATCTTAGATTTCTTAATCTCGACAAAGTTGCCTATCCGCACCTGCTCGCCAAGCTCAGACTGCGGGCGCAGGTGTGCAAAGGGACCTACTCGCGCGCCGCGCCCCACGCAGGATGCCGCCACCACCGAGTGTACTACGGCCGCGCCATCATGGATGGTACTGTCATCAATCACGCTGCTAGGGCCTATTTCGCAGTTGCGGCCTATGCGAGTGCTCCCTCTAAGTAGCGTGTGGGGCCACACTACGGTATCCTCAAGTATCTCGACGTCGGCCTCGATGTATGTAGTTTCGGGGGCTACAATCGTAACCCCGCGCTGCATTAACTCCAGTTGCTTGCGCTCTTGCCACGCTCGCTCTGCCTTCGCTAACCACATCCGGTCGTTGATGCCGATAGTCTCCTCCCAATGAGGCGTCTCCAAGGTGCCGACGGCCCCTTGCCGCAGGAGCTCAGCAAAAACGTCGGTCAGCAAATACTCTCCTTGCGCGTTGGAGTTATCTAGCTTAGCCAATGCCCTCCAGAGGTGGCTAGCAGAAAAGCAGTAGAAGCCGGCGTTCACTTCTTGAATTGCCAGCTCTTGCTCCGAGGCATCGCGCTCTTCCACAATGCTCAGGAAGTTGCCCTCGTTATCCCTTTTGATGCGCCCGAGCCCGCGTGTATCCTTAGGGCGTCCCGTCAAAATCGTAGCCAAGGCCCCTAATTTATGGTGTTTGTCAAGCAAACGGTCTAAGGTGGCAGGGGTAATCAGCGGAGCGTCACCGCAGAGCACCAAGACAGTGCCGACAAAGTCCCCGAGCGCTGCCTCCGCCTGCTGACAGGCATGGCCCGTACCTAACCGCTCGGCTTGCACAACAAAGCGGCACCCGGGCCCTGCTGCCTCGCGCACCACTTCGGCATCTTTGCCAACGACCACGACTATCTGCTCCGCGCCGGCGGCTGCCGCCGCTCTTACTACATGGCGCACTATGGGCACTCCCGCCACCTTGTGTGCTGTCTTAACCAGCTGACTCCGCATGCGTTTGCCCTCGCCGGCAGCCAAAATAACGGCGGCAATGTCAAAGCCCATAGCGTCCCTCCTAAGGATTACGGTAACTGTCGCCTCCATTATACTGCCACCACAACAAAAGACAAGGCGCAACCAAAGGGCTGCGCTAAACTGGTCTAACTTATGTCTTCTCTAAGAGACTACGATACTACCCGCTCAATCTCCCGGCGGTAGGCCTCCAGCACTTCGGTCTGGATTCTCTCCCTGGTCGAGGAGTTGATGGGATGCGCTATGTCGCGGAACTCCCCGGCCGGGGTCTTCCGACTTGGCATCGCTACAAACAGCCCGTTGGTGCCGTCGACAACGCGCACGTCGTGGATGACAAAGGCGTTTTCGATTGTGATCGAAACTATCGCCTTCATGCGTCCTTCGTTGCTGACCTTGCGGATACGCACATCAGTAATATTCATGGTCTCACCGCCTTTCTCCACGCTGTCCATTTATTGCCTACATTCTAGCCCGACGCAAAATCTCCTTCTTTTCTGCGCAAAGTTTTGTGATTTTGTGTTATCCCACGCATAACCCCCTGCTCTTGGCACACACTACTAATGGTTCCCAAAACAATTCGAGGAGTGGATAGCATGCAGCGGACAGTAATCGGTGTTTTCAGCAATGAGAGTGAAGCCGAGCGCGCGGTGCGCGCACTGCGCGACAGCGGCTTCACCGAGCAGGAGATCTCCCTGATCGCAAAAGACCGGGGGCAGGGGAAGACAGGCGGCGGACGCGGCGGAGGGGGCACGGGAAAGGACACTCAGACCTCCATGCGGCAAGACAACATCGGTGACGGAGTGACTTCGGGTGCGGCTTGGGGCGGACTCGCTGGGCTAGCCCTCGGTGCCGGTGCCATTGCGATTCCTGGGCTTGGTCCTATCGTCGCTGCCGGTCCGATTGCCGCCGCACTCACGGGTGCCGCCACAGGCGGACTTGCGGGGGGGTTGCTCGACTGGGGCATTCCCGAAACGCGGGGTCGCCAACTGCAGGAGGAAGTCCGTCAAGGCAAAATTCTCGCCGTCCTTAGATGCAGTGACAGCAAAGTAGACCGCGCTTCCACGATACTGCGCGAAAACGGAGCCCGCGACGTAGAATCACACTCTGCCACGACCCGTAAGTAGCCGTGAGAGAAGGGGCTGCTCGCTTGTGCGGAGCAGCCCCTTTTCATGTTAACGGGTAAATCATTATGCTCCGGCGAGAATGCGGCGCGCGATGTCGAGGTCGCTGTCTTTGTCGATGTCGGTGCCAATCTCAGGGTACGGACAAACCACGGCGACGCATTTGCACTCTAGCAGCTCCGACATGCGCTCCTCGACTTCGGCGATAGAAAGCTGTCCCGCTAATAGCTTAAACAGGAACTTGAGGCCAATCAGAGAGCCTAATCCCAGCACACTTTTGCGCATGGCGACGAATTCTCGCATGCGACTGCCGATGCGCTCGGCCACAGCGGCATTAACTACGCTTAAATTCCCCCCGGTAAACGTGCCTTCACGCAGCGTCGCGTAAGTGCGCTTAACACCGGGGTAGTGACTCTCATTGATTTCTTTTCTGATGATGGGGTAGAAGAAATCCCCTTCTTTGTCGGCGATGCTCGTCAAATAGCTGTCCAGTATATGGGGAGTAATCATTGGTATATCTGACGTAACCACCACTACGCGGTCGCTCGCGGGTAAAGCGCGCACTGCCGTCAGGCAATTCGCAACCATGTCGCCGCTATCCTCGATGAGGGTGACGCGTGGACCCTTGAAGCTATTCAGGTCGGCGACGGGTCCCACTGCGACAATTGACTGTATCAACTCGGATTCAAGCAGCGCTCCCAGCACATGCGCAAACATGGGTTTGTTGCCAATGGGGATAAGCGCCTTGTTGTTAGTGCCGTGTCGACGCGCGAACTCGTCTTGGCCGGACCCTCCGGCGAGAATTATAGCGTTCACAGCAACCCTCCTGTCTATGACTTGCGCTCTTTGACCCAATCCATTAACGAGTGCTCCGCATTCTCAATATGTTCCCTTGCGAGCGCTTGTGCGAGCGCGCTGTTGCGGTCGGAAATTGCCTCCACAATGCTCTTGTGCTCGTGAAACACAGCCTTGATGCGCCCGGGGGTAGACAAGGACGAACGGCGAAAGCGGGCAATTTGTTCGCGCAAGTTACTTATAATCTGCGACAGCTTGCTGTTGCGTGTCGCGGCAAAGAGCAATGCGTGGAATTCCTCGTCTAGCTCCACCATGCGTTCAATGTCGTCCCGCTGCTCACACGCCCCAATTTCCACCAAAACGCGTTCGAGTTGCTCTAACTCCTCCGGCACAATGCGCTCGGTCGCGAGGCCCGCAGCCAATGACTCCAGAGCGGCTCGCACCTCAAAGGTTTCTGCTATATCGCGAATGCTAAGGTCGGAGACATAGGCACCGCGCCGCGCTACCATGCTCACCAGTCCCTCAAGCTCTAGCTTGCGAATCGCCTCCCGCACGGGGGTGCGACTCACGCCCATGTCTTCGGCCAACTGCAGTTCCATTAGCCTCTCTCCGGGTCTCAGCGCTCCGGTAATAATCGCGGTGCGCAGGTGCTCAAAGACAATGTCTCGCAGGGGCTTGTAGTTTTCAAGTTTGATTGGTATCATGCTAACTCACGCTCCTTAACTGCGGTGGCTTGGCCGTATTCTAAACGGGTCATGGTGCGCGCGATAAACTCACGGTGGCCCTCCCCCAGTGGCAGCATACCCGCCGGAGGCCTAGAGTAGAACCCGCATACTGCCGAACCGCTGCCGCAGAGCAGCACTCTCTCCGCGCCATCTGACTTAAGCAGGCGGTAGAACTCAAGCAGCGCAGGCATTAGTCTTTGCGCCGGCTGCTCAAGGTCATTAAAAAGATCATCGTCTGCGAGGGCGTCGGCGGCACATTGCGGGGGCCGCCACAGCGCATACACCTCTGCCGTAGACAGACCCAGCTTGGGCTTTACAATGCGCAGCCACCAGCGTCGAGCGTCAGGCAAAGCTTCGATATGTTCTCCCCGTCCGCGTGCGCGTGCGGTGCCGCCCGTAAGGAAAAAAGGCACATCAGAGCCTACCGCCGCCGCAAGCTGTGTAAGCTCTTGTATATCTAAGGGATTCTGGTGTAGCTGGTTTAGCCCTAACAGAACCGCAGCAGCATTGCTGCTCCCACCGCCTAGCCCCGCCTGTACGGGGACCCTCTTAGTCAGCCAAATAGAGGCTTGGGCGCTGCGTCTAAGGCGGGCAAAAAAAGCTTGCGCGGCCCGGTAACAGAGATTGCCCTCCCCCATGGGCAAATGGGGCGGGGCATGCAGGCGTAAGGCGTTGCCGGAGAGAGCGATGGTTATCTCGTCGCAAAGGTCAATCGACTGCAGGACAGTGTCAATTTCGTGATAGCCATCGGGCCTGCGCCCCAAAACTCTCAGGCGCAGGTTTATTTTAGCGGGTGACAGGAGTCTCGCAGCCACAACATCCACCTCTCACCCATTCTAATACACCTGCGCCCACATTTCTAGTGCAGAGCGGTTGCGCCAAACTCCCGCGCGAGCGAATTCAAGTGTCCCAGCGTAGCTTCCAGAGACTCATAAAACACGACTACCAGGTCGTCTTCTGTCGCTGCAGCTAGACTCTCGCGCAGGGCCTGCCTCTCATCTAGCACTACTGCCACATCGGTAGAGGAGCGGGAGGCTAACGCTCCCCGGCAAAGGAGTGTGGCCACTTCGCCCGCCTTGCGCCCCCGCAAATCCTTGTCTTCCTTGATGTGGAGTGCATCGAACCTTTCCCCCGCCACCTGCCCCAGTTTAACAATACATTCGTCTGTGCGATCACCGGGGGCACAAACGACGCCCATCAACCGCCCTCTGCACAACCCACGCGCTAACTCTGCCACGCACTCCACCCCCGTGGCGTTATGCCCGTAGTCAATCAACACGGATGCATGCGCAACTTTAATCACATTTTGCCGTCCCGGGTTATGGACAAGATCGGGCTTAAACTGCCTTAGCGCCTCTCTAGACTCCTCTAAGGGCACGCCAAGGCTGTAGAGGGCAGCTAGGGCCGCAGCACAATTCTCCACGTTATGGCGTGCCTTCCCGCCAAAGGTAAGGGGCACCTCCTCGGTGGGGAGAGCAAGCAACAAGTCACGCCCGTGCATGACCAGAAATGAGCCGTCATCGACGAACACAGCCCGGCCGCCTTGCCTGAGATGCTTATCGAGCAGAGGATTGGCCTCTCTGGCAAATAGCACCATTTCTCGCCCTGAGCGATGACCCGCGCGTAAGCTGTAGGCGTTTTCCGCGTTTACGACCACCTTCCCTCCGGGGCGTACGGCCTCTGCCACTAGGGCCTTGACATGGCACAGCTCTTCTAAGTCTCGCACCCCGTCTTGGCCAAGATGGTCCTCCGTAACATTGGTCACGACGGCCACGTCGGCGAGATTGTAGCCGAGCCCTCCGCGGATAATCCCGCCCCGCGCCACTTCCAGAGCTACTGCCTCCACTAAAGGGTCGCCTAACAAGACGCCGGCGCTCCAAGGGCCTGTGGTGTCTCCGCTGACGAGTAAGCGATCGTTAATGTAAACGCCCGCAGATGTTGCGTATCCCACGTGCGCGTACACCCTGCGCAGGCCGGACGCAATCAGGCGCGTGGTCGTGGTCTTGCCGTTAGTGCCGGTAACGGTAACTAACGGCACTTCTGTTTGGCTACCCAGCGGGTAGATCATGTCCATAATGGCGCCCGCCACATCGCGCGCTTGGCCTTGCGACGGATACAGGTGCATGCGAATGCCCGGGGCGGCATTGACCTCAATAATAGCGCCCTGCGTGAACGAGCAGGCGATGTCCGGCATTACCAAGTCAATGCCCGCAATGTCAAGCCCAATGAGACGGGCAACACGCTCCATTAGTTCGGCGACGCTAGGATGCACTGCGTCGGTGACGTCGGTGGCTGTCCCGCCCGTGCTTAGATTTGCGCTCCCACGCAGAAATACAGTTTCTCCGTGGGCGGGCACAGTTGTCGGCGCATGCCCCTGTTTGCGCAGAACACCTAGAGCCAGTTCATCTATGACCATGCGGGTGAGTGGTTTCTCATGTTTTTCCCCTCGCCGGGGGTCCTGATTGACGATGTCCACCAGTTCCTGTATAGAGCGCTGCCCATCCCCTACCACATGCGCGGGTATGCGCTCTGCTGCCGCAATAAGTTTGCCACCTACGACAAGCACCCGATAGTGCTTCCCCACGATGTACTCCTCGACGATAAGCTTGCTGCCGTGCCGCTTAGCCAACACAAAGGCCTCGCGCACTTCTTCGCTGGAATTGACATTAAGGCTCACGCCGCGCCCTTGATTGCCGTCACTAGGCTTAATGGCGACGGGTTTGGCTATGGTAGCCCAGGCCTCTAGTGCCTCCTCCGGCTTGTTGACGGTGTACCCAAAGGGCACAGGAACGCCTGCCTTAGCGAGGATGTACTTGGTCATGGTCTTATCTGCGGCAATGTCACTCGCTATGCACGAGGTTTGATGTCCCACCGTCGCCTGTACGCGCCGCGCGAAACAGCCCGTCCCTAGCTGCAGCAAGCTGTCTATGCCCAGACGGCGCACGGATATGCCACGTTGTTGCGCCGCGACAGCAAGTGCCGCCGTGCTGGGGCCAAGCTGACCGGCAGCAACTTGGGCACGGATAACGGCCAATCTGCCGGCTAAGTCCATCTCTTGCGCAGCCAGACAGGCCTGTATCAGCTCCACACTAAGAGCTGTAAGCGGCGCTACGGCCTCAGGGCAGGCATGCTCTACTACCACAACATACACAGAACCGTCGTCGACCTGCCGTGTCTGGCCGAAATTCTTGGCCACGCCGGAGAGGGCCTGCAGTTCTAGGAAGACGTGTTCCAACACATGCCCAAAGTAAGTTCCTGACCGCAAGCGCTCGACAAAACCTCCCGCATGGCCCGCGCATTGGTGGTCCCGAAGGCCCGGCAAAAGGCACTCCAGCCGCTCGACAAATCCTTCGTACTCAACGCTCTCGCGCTGTGCTAAGTTCCCTAGATCAACCGTGATTTTGGATACGGGAAAGTGCGCGTAGATGTTTCTCCCCTCGAAGACCTTGAGGTCCAGGACTTTCACGCTTCTTCCTCCTTGGATGGGAAAGATGGACGCCTCCGTATCAAGTCAAAGGAGTAACCGCCGGGCAGGAGGTGTAATGTGACATGAGTAAGGGCCAAGGGCTCAGTGGCCGTGGTGTCAGAGACGGTGCTGTGGGTTAGCGTGCGCCCATCTAAGACCGTTACGCAACCGGAGCCTATCACTGTGAACCTCCCGCTGGTGGATACCTCAATGGCTGTATCTTCATCAATGCCAAGCCCCATAACATAAGGGTTCTGCGCCATCGCGCCGAGCAGCCTGCCAATCCTTCCCCGTTGCGCGAAGTGTTGATCAATCACTACTTGACTGATGAGGCCAAGTCCCGGTGCTAGGCGTAAAGATTCGCGTGTAGGCTCTGCCTGCCCGACGCCGGCCACGATCATGATGTCACTCATGACAGATGCGCCTGCGCTTGTCCCTGCGATTACCGCGCCCCGCCGACTCACCTTCTTTAGTTCGTCGTCAAGCGCCGTTCCCCCCACAATGCTCGTAATGCGGAGTTGATCCCCTCCCGTGAAATAGACACCCGTAGCGCTCTCCACTAGCGCCTTGTTGTCGCTGTCATTGGCCTGCTCTCGATTGGCGACATGCAGCATGCGGACTTTCCCCGCCCCTAGGCGACTAAAGAGTTCTTCGTACTGGTGTCCGACCTCATCTTGCCTCTGCGTGGCCGCGGTCACTACTGCAATAACAGCCTCACGTCCACCCGCGAGGGTGATAAAACGACGCAGGATGATGCACTTGCCTTCCTTGTCTTCGGCCCCGCCTACGACAAAAAGATACCCCTCGATGTCTTTTACCACGTTGTCCTCCACGCGAATTTCCGTCTAGTCTAGAGTTGCCTTTGACCTCGGGCACTATACCGCGCAAAGCAAAGCCGCCCCCACACGACTTTGCCTAAGGACGCAAATACATGTTGGGGCGGCTTTATTAACACACGTCTATTTTTTAGTTAGTACTAGTGAATTTGCTTATCCGCGAGAACTCACTAGGCGATGTTCCGGCCCCCCAATAGAGAGCTCCACAGATTGAGTTAAGACATCGGCGTAGCTAATGGAGATGCGGCTGATACACGGCTGATCACCCATCCGCACGAGGAAGTGAGAGGTGTACGTACTCTCGATAATGCCTTCGCGTACTGTCGCCTTGCGTCGGCCTCGGTTGGCCTTGAGCCAAACCCTTTCCCCGATGTGCAGTTCAAGGTCGCGGCGAATGTCCGCAATGACATTGCTGTTCACAAAAACCCACCTTCCCTGCTTGTCTAGTATGATTATACCAGCCCGCGCAGGGCGATGTCAACCAAAAGTCTAT
>CAYGHR010000060.1:0-9824 GCA_964349715.1 uncultured Peptococcaceae bacterium | reverse complement strand
CAAAGTGAATCGTTGCGTTTAATTCTCTCGGATCTCACTAATCCAAAGTGAATCGCTGCGTTTAATTCTCTCGGATCTCACTAATCCAAAGTGAATCGCTGCGTCTAATTCTCTCGGATTAGTTAGATACCTAGGATGATAGGTAGGATAGAGAGGAAGTGAATCGTTACGTCCTCTCATTTCATGCTGCAGCTACCGCAGGAGTTGGCACTGCAGCTCCCGCAGGCGTCTCCTCCGCCTGTGCCGGGGCTCGCAAAAGACGACAGCCTCCGCTTTAGTCCCAGCACATGGCACCGCGGACACTCTATTTCACTGCCACCCGTCCCCAGACGACAGAGCTTGGTCACGTTCATGCCGCACTGCGGACACTCGAATTCATAGATGGGCACGCGTAGGCCTCCTCACCCCACAGTTATCGTTAACAGAACCGCAAGCAGAATCGCAGGCAACAGGTTGCCTACGCGCACTTTCTTTATCTCTAACACATTCAGCCCAATCGCTACGATAAGTATCCCGCCGGTGGCCGTCATCTCCGTCACCGCCGCCGGGGTAAGCCACTGCGAAATCCAAGCCGCAAGTAGCGTAATCGCACCCTGATAGACAAACACCGACAGACTCGAAAGCGCTACACCTACGCCGAGAGTAGAAGCAAACACCACTGCCGAAACGCCGTCTAGCATGGCCTTAGCGTAGAGTGTCGCGTGATTGCCGGTCATGCCGCTCTCTAGGCTTCCCATAATGGCCATGGCCCCCACACAATAGATCAGGCTGGCAGTGACAAAACCCTGCGCGAGCCCCCCTCCGCCGCGCACGAAGCGTTTCTCTACCAGTGCCGCCCCGCGGTATAGGTGCCCTTCGATGTCTATCCATTCCCCGAGCAGGCCGCCCAGTACAAGACTGGCAATGACAATCAGGGGATTAGAGGTCTTTAGAGCCATCGTCAGCCCGATCACCGCCACAGACAGGCCCAACCCGTGCATGACCGTGTCACGGCTTTTTTCTTTAACCACACCGCCCAGCATTGCTCCCAAGCTGCCTCCGACTAGGATGGCCAGAGCGTTAACAATCGTGCCCAGCACTAGACTCTCTCCTCCGCGATGCGCTCTATGGCCTCAGCCACGTCGTCGATTTCTTCTTTAGTAGAGAAGGGGCCGGGGCTAACGCGCACTACTCCCTGGACCAAGGTGCCGAGCGTCTCGTGCGCAAGCGGAGCACAGTGTAGCCCCGCCCGCACGGCAATCCCGAAAGAGGCGTCTAAGATGTGCGCCACTTCCGTTGACCCTACTCCCTCTACGTTACAGGCGACAATTGGTGCTCCCGCTCCGTCCCCGTACAGCCTCACCCCCGGGATGGCGGCTAGGCGCGAGCGCAAGTGCATAGCCAGACTTGCCTCGTGCTTTCTGGTAGCTTCGACCCCTCGCTCGGCAAGATAGCTGAGCGCACGGGAAAGTCCTACTATGCCTACGGCGTTAAGTGTGCCGCCCTCTAGGCGGTCCGGCAACGCGGCGGGCATTTCGGGCAGCTCCGAGTAGCTCCCCGTACCTCCATAGACCATGGGCGCGAGCTCTACGCCCGCCCGCACATACAGAAACCCCGTTCCCGTAGGTCCAAGCAAAGACTTGTGCCCCGGGGCGGCCAGCAAGTCTATCCCGAGCGACTCTGCGGCAATGGACAGGGTTCCCGCCGTCTGCGCGGCGTCTACCAACAGCAGCACGTTTGCCTCCCGCGTAATGGCCGCAACCTCGGCTAGGGGCATCAAGGTTCCGCATACATTAGAGGCGTGGGTGAGCGCAACGAGCTTGGTATTGCTCTTTATGGCTTGCCGCACCGCCGTGGGCTCAAGTGCCCCGTCCCCGGCGCACGGGAGAATAGTCAGCTCTACACCGCGGCGCGACAACTCATGTAGCGGGCGGATGACGGCGTTATGCTCCATGGAGCTGGTGATGCAGTGGTCTCCCGACCGCAGCAGCCCGAATAAGGCCATATTCAGCGCCTGCGTAGCGTTGGCTGTGAAAACTACCCGTGCCGGGTCCGATACGCCGATTAACTCCGCTAACTGGCCGCGACACGCAAACAGCGCACGGTTAGCTTGCAGAGATAGCGCGTGCCCGCTACGCCCGGGGCTACCGGCTCCACCAGTAAGGAACGCGGCCATGGCTTCTGCTACCCCCGGAGCCTTGGGCCAGCTGGTAGCAGCGTTGTCCATATAGATTATATCACGCAAACTCGCCACCCGCTCTGACAAACCACTCCCGGAGACGTTCTAACTCCTCGGCATTATGATAAGTAATGGCGATGGTGCCTCGCTCTGTCGTGCCCTTAAGCTCCACACGCGTCTGCAGCAGTTCGCGCAGCCGGCGCTCCATGTCTCTGATCTCCGCCGGGGCAGGCTTTTGCTTAGACGGCCGCGCAATTGTTCCACGTGAAACATTCTCCGCGATCTTGGTAGCTAAACGCTCCGCCTCCCGTACCGTCAGCCCCTTCGCCGCCATTTCATGCGCGAGCATGTCCCGCTTGGCCGCCGGCGCGGATAAGACCGCGCGCGCGTGCCCGGCACTGATTGTTCCACGTGAAACAAGCTCTGCGACAGCGGGAGAAAGCGCGAGCAAGCGAAGAGTATTAGCCACATAGGGCCTGCTCTTCCCTACTCGCAGAGCAACATCCTCCTGCGTAAGTCCAAGATGCTGCTGCAACTGAGCGAAAGCGGCCGCCTCTTCCATTGGATTGAGGTCCTCGCGCTGTAGATTCTCAATCAGCGCCACCTCCATGGATTCTTTGTCCGACCACTCCTTAACCAGAGCGGGAACTTCCGTCAACCCGGCGAGCTTTGCGGCGCGCAAGCGCCGCTCCCCCACCACCAGCTCAAATCGTCCGCCGCGCGGCCGCACCGTCACGGGTTGAATTAAGCCGTGCTGCTTAATGGAGGCCGCCAGTTCCTCCAGCTCCTCTTCCGCAAACACGCGTCGCGGTTGATAGGGATTAGGCATAATGAGGTCAACGTCTATATGCCTGACCTCGTCGGTCCCCACCGAGGACATGTCGGTTATGAGCGCCTGCAGCCCTTTGCCCAGACGCGGCTTACCCACGCGCAATCACCTCTCGAGCAAGTTCCATGTACACTTCCGTGCCCTTAGATTTGGGGTCATAGGTTAGGATGGGTTGGCCGTGGCTCGGAGCCTCGCTCAGCCTTACATTGCGCGGAATCACAGTTGCGTAGACTTTCTCCTTGAAGTAGGCCCTTACCTCGTCCACTACTTGTGCCGCCAGATTAGTGCGTGAGTCAAACATGGTAAGCAAAGCGCCCGCAACCACTAAGTTGCGGTTCAAATGCCTCTGCACTAACGACACCGTGTTCATGAGCTGGCTCAAGCCCTCCAACGCATAGTACTCGCACTGCACGGGTATCAGCACGCCGTGCGCCGCAGTCAAAGCATTTAACGTCAAAAGCCCCAGCGAAGGCGGACAGTCAATCAGTATGTAGTCGTAGTTCTGCAGCACATACTGCACGGCCTCGCGCAGTTTGACCTCCCTTTGCATGGCGAGCACTAGCTCTATCTCCGCGCCCGCCAGTTGAATGGTGGCGGGAACCAACTCCAGCCTAGGCGTATTGGTGGGCAAAATCACGGCCTCAATGGGTATGCCGTCGATCAACACATTGTAGATACATTTTTTCAGGCGATAGCGGTTGACTCCCAACCCGGAGGTGGTATTGCCCTGGGGGTCAATGTCCACCACCAACACGCGCTTGGACAGCTCCGCCAGCGAAGCTCCTAAGTTAACCGTTGTGGTAGTCTTGCCGACGCCTCCCTTCTGATTGACGACTGCCATTACCTTCGCTGCCATGTCCCCAAAACTCCCCTCGACAGTTGCATTTCGCGCCGCCCTCTACTTAGGAATACGCACCACAAACTCGTAGTGGGTCTCCCCGTCCCTCTCCTCTACTTGTGCCGCCACGCCGTTTTTTTTCATGAGGTCGATGGCTTGACGCACGGAATTGACAAAAATGCGCACATCCCTAACAAAGAACCGCCTAATCGGCTTGACGGCGGCCGTAGCCACAGCCTCTTCTTCACTCTCACCGGCGAGAAAGCGCTCCACCGCCTCCTCCGTCTGCTTAACAGTCATATCCTGACTCACAGCCAAGGCGGCAAGCGTAGCCTGCACCTCATGGCTTTCTATCTTCAGCAGCGCACGCGCGTGTCGCTCCGAAAGCACCCCCGTCGACAGAAGTTCCTTCACTCCGTCCGCCAGCTTAAGCAGGCGGCGCTTGTTGGCCACGGTAGACTGACTCATGCCCAGCCGCTTAGCCAGCTCCTCTTGCGTGAGATTAAAGTCGTTAAGCAACTGGTCATAGGCTAACGCTTCCTCCAATACGTTTAGGTCCTCGCGTTGCAGGTTCTCAATCAACGTAGCCTGTGCCACCTCTTGGTCTGTGTACTGCTTTACCACTACAGGCACCGTCGACAACCCCGCGGCCTTAGCCGCACGCAAGCGGCGCTCGCCCGCCACGAGCTCGTACACAGTCCCGAGCCGCCGCACGATCAGGGGCTGAATAATGCCTACTTGCTTAATGGAAGCGGAAAGCTCGTTGATGCTCTCGTCGGCAAAGGTCTTGCGCGGTTGGTAGGGATTAGGCCGCACCTCGTGGACGTTTATCTGCAGCACTTGCTCGGTGTTACCGCCGCTAAACCACTTCATCGCCATCGCTCCTCTAGTCCGAAGGACCGTATCCTGCTCCTAACCCGTTCTACGCGGCCCACTGTCTCTCCTGCCTAGTCGGTCAGCTCTACAACGGCTGCTTACTCGGCAAGCCCGCGCGACGCGGATATGTAGGCGGAGTAGTGCCTAGTTTTTTCACGGTGACAATAACCCGCTCTTCTCCCCCGCCCGGCAAAACCCACGCGAGAGTCGTCAGGCCGCTGCCGCCGAGGACCCTGACGGCTCTCTCTGCCGCCTCTGTTTCCGCAAAGGCCGCAGGCCCCTTCATGGCCACCATAGCTCCTCCTCGCCTTACAAGCGGCAAACAGTATTCCGCCAGCACACTTAAGCTACCCACGGCGCGCGTAACGGCGTAGCTGTAGCGTTCGCGGTGCTCAGGCATCCGGCCTAAGTCCTCAGCCCGCGCCTGCACCACGCTGACGCTTTCGCTGAGGCCAAGACCCGCCACTACCTCCGTCAGGAAGCGCACGCGTTTCCCTAAACTGTCCACTAGTGTCACTTCCAGCCCAGGACAGGCGATAGCGAGCGGTATCCCGGGAAACCCCGCACCGCTGCCGACGTCAACTACTCTGCCTGTCGGCTTCATCACCAAGAGTGCGGACAAGCTGTCCAAGAAATGCTTGCGCCACACCTCGCTTGGCGTGTCAATCGTAGTGAGATTAAACTTAGCGTTCCACTCCAGCAGCAACTCAAGGTAGCGGGAAAAGCGGTCAAGCGCTAAGGGCGACAACAGCACCCTCAGCCCCTCACACTCCTTAGCGAACTCCGCTCTGTCCATGCCGCTATCTCCTCTCTAGATACACCATCAATACCGCTATATCAGCCGGTGACACCCCGCTGATGCGCGAAGCTTGCCCATAGGAGCGGGGTTGCACCTTGGCAAGCTTTTCGCGAGCCTCCAGTGAAAGTCCGCGGATTTCGCTGTAGCGCACGTCACTCGGAATAGACTTAAGTTCAAGGCGCTGAAATTGCTGAACCGCATCGCTCTGTCTGGCGATGTACCCGGCGTATTTTACCTCAATCGCCACGCGCTGTGCTAAGTGCGGGGCCACCTCCGCAAGTTCCGCTACAATCCCGCTCAAACTCTCCCAGGAAATTTCCGGACGACGCAGCAAGGCCGCAGCGGTAGTGGCGCACAGAAGCGGGGCGGTGGGGATATTGACGAGGCGCTGATTAATCCCTTCGTCGGGCGCCACCTTCCGCCGCTCCAAATACTCCATCCACTGTCTAATGTCAGCTTCGTCCTCTTTAAGTCGCGCCAACTCCTGCTCCGGTACCGCACCTACTTCTACGCCCTTAGGCAAAAGACGAGACTCTGCATTGTCAAAGCGAAGAAGCAACCTATGCTCCGCCCGCGATGTCATCAGGCGATATGGCTCGCTTGTGCCCTTAGTGACCAAGTCATCTATCAGCACGCCAAGATAGGCCTGCGACCGAAGCAAGATAAATGGCGATAGTCCCCGTACTTTAGCTCCCGCGTTAATGCCTGCCCACAACCCTTGTCCCGCCGCTTCCTCGTACCCCGAGGACCCGTTAATCTGCCCCGCAAAAAACAGCCCCGCGTACATTTTGCTCTCCAGAGCAAGGGTCAGCTGCGTGGGCAGAACAAAGTCGTATTCAATCGCGTACCCCGGACGCATCATCTCCGCCTGCTCCAACCCGATTACCGAGCGCAGCATCTTGACCTGCACGTCCTCCGGTAAGCTAGTTGAGAAGCCCTGCACGTAGACCTCTTCGGTGGTATATCCCTCCGGCTCGAGAAAAATCTGATGGCGCTCCTTGTCAGCGAAGCGCACCACCTTGTCCTCAATCGAAGGACAATAGCGAGGGCCGCGCCCGGCGATGAGCCCGGCGTAAAGAGGTGAGCGATGTAAGTTCGCGCGGATAATCTCATGCGTCGCGGCCGTCGTGTAAGTTAGCCAACAGGACATTTGCTCCGCGTTAACACGCGAACTCCGGCGCGAAAAGCGCGTATACCCCTCATCGCCTCGCTGTTCTTCCATGCGAGTGAAGTCGACGCTTCGCCGATGGATGCGCGGGGGCGTCCCTGTCTTGAGCCTCCCTAGCTCAAATCCCAGCGCGCGCAAATTCGCCGCCAGCCCGTGCGAGGGCAAGAGCCCGTTCGGTCCGCTGGCAATAGCGGATGCGCCGACAATTACCGTGCTTTCCATATAGGTGCCGGTCGTCACCACGACCGCTTTGGCCCGGTACAGCGTGCCCGTATGCGTCCGCACGCCCTTAGTCTCGCCTGCCTCCACCACAATCTCTACCACCGATGCTTGCACGATGCGCAGATTAGGCGTCTTCTCCAAGAGCTCCCTTACCGTCTGCTGATACATCCGCTTATCGGTCTGGGCACGCAAGGCCTGTACCGCCGGTCCCTTGCCCGTGTTCAGAGTGCGCATCTGCACAAAGGACATATCGGCCGCGTACCCCATCAGGCCCCCTAACGCGTCAATCTCGGCTACCACATGGCCCTTAGCCGGGCCTCCCACGGACGGATTGCAGGGCATTAAGGCGATGGCCTCCATGCTCTGGGTAAGCAAAGCGACACTAAGGCCCATCCGCGCGGCCGCATGCGCTGCCTCACACCCGGCATGTCCCGCCCCTACCACAATGCAGTCAAACTCCCCGCCGCAGTACACTAGGTCTACACTCACTTTCCTATACAGAATTCAGCAAATATGGCATCGGCAATGTCAAGGGATATCGTCTCGCCCGTAATCTCACCCAGGCGCTCGTAAGCTAGCCCTACGTCTGTGGCCACCAGTTCCAAATCCCATCCCAGGTTAACGGTACCGAGTGCCGCGGCGACGAGGGATTTCGCCTCGACCAGTACGCGGCTATGGCGCAAATTTGTCACGAGCAGCGACCCCTCGCCGCCAACCGCTTGGGAGGCTAGGCCGGCGACCTGCTCGATTAGCTGAGCGAGGCCGCACCCGGTCTTAGTGCTGACAGCTAGGGCTTCCACCCCCGCGGGCAAAACCGCAGTTGCAGCAAGGTCGGCCTTAGTGAGGAGGACTATCCGCTCGCGCCCGCGCGTTAAGTCTAACAGCTCTAGGTCTCCCGCTTCCAGCGACGCTGAGCTGTCTAAGAGCACCAACACGACATCAGCGGTATCTACCGCCTGCAAGGTACGCTCCATGCCAAGTTTCTCGACAAAGTCCGCGCTTTCCCTCAGCCCCGCAGTATCCACAAGCGTCACCAGTACTCCGCTTAGACTGACCGGCACCTCTACCGTGTCGCGTGTAGTACCCGGTTGTGCGGCAACAATAGCTCGCTCCTGCCCGGCGAGGCTGTTGAGCAAGGACGACTTCCCTACGTTCGGGCGTCCCACCAACACTACTCGCAGCCCCTCCCGCGCTACGCGGCCCGCACGCACAGTCGCGATCAGTTTAGAGAGCGCATCCTCTACCTGCCCTAATCGGTCTGCGACTGCCTCGCGTGTGACCGAGGGGATATCGTGCTCAGGGAAGTCAAGTTGCGCCTCCAAGTGAGCCGCCACTTCCAGCAACCGTGAGCGCATACCTTTAATCTCCTCGCTGAGCATGCCGCGCAGTTGCCTGCCTGCGTTCCTTAGGCCCACATCGCTCTCAGCCCTAATAATGTCAATAACCGCCTCGGCTTGCGCTAGCGACAACCTGCCGTTAAGGAAAGCGCGTTTCGTAAACTCGCCCGGCTCCGCTAAACGTGCGCCGGAGCACAGCAATACTTCCAACACACGCCCGGCCACGAAGGAACCCCCGTGAATCGATAGCTCTACCACGTCTTCCCCCGTAAAGGAACGCGGGCCACGAAAGTAGGTAAATAGGCACTCGTCAAGCGGCTCGCCGCCTTGGCCTATTACCTCGCCTAGGTACACGCGCCAAGGGCTCACCCTAAAATGCCCCCGTGCCCGCCTAAACACCGACCGGGCTATCTTTAGGCAGCCCTGTCCGCTTAAGCGCACAATGGCAATCCCCCCCTCGCCGCGCGGGGTAGAGATGGCAGCAATGACATCACGCCTCACCTAAGTCCCTCCTAAGCATAAAGGGGCTGACTCACTCCGCTGTGAATCCGCCCCCAACAACTCCCGCTCGCTGCGTCCGGCAAACTAATCCTCTTCCCTTACGGCAATGATTACCTTGCGATAGGGCTCGTCTCCCTCGCTGTAGGTGACGATCTCCTTGTCGTCCTGCAACGCCATGTGTACGACCCTGCGCTCGAACGCCCCCATCGGCTCCATAATCACTCTGCGCCCGCTAAACTTAGCCTTGGCGGCAAGTTTCAGGGCTAACTCTATCAGTGACTCCTGGCGTCTGGCGCGATAGCTGTTTACATCGAGCAGCACTCGTCTACTTCCCCCCGCACGCGAGTACACGACGGCAGCTAACACCTGCAGCGCTTCTATCGTCTGTCCGCGCTTGCCAATCAAACGGCTGGCGTTAGTGCCCGCAAGTTCAAGCTTAAAATTCTCGTCTTCCTCCCGGCCCTCAGTGCAAGTGACTCCTAGTGCTCCCATATGCGCTGCCAGCTCCGTAAGAAATGCTACAGTCCTCTCCTCCGGCGAAACACGTCGCGTCACCTTAACGCGGGCCATTCTCCCACCCAAAATCCCAAACAAACCCTTGGTGGGTTCCTCGAGCACCACTATGTCGACCTGTTCTCTCGTTGCCCTAAGCTCGGTTAAAGCAGAATCGACAGCTTCCTCAACTGTCTTTGCGGTCTTTTCTATGCTCTGCCGCGACTGCATCGCTCCCTGCCTCCCCCGTCATCCCTACCCGGAAATACCGACTGAACAACTCCTGTTGCACGATGGAAAATACGTTGCGCGACACCCAGTAGAGCGCCAGCGCGGTCGGGAAGCTAATGGTAATATACCCCATAAACAGCGGCATTACGTACAGCATAGTGCGCGAGGTCTGGTCATTAGCCTGTACTGTCTGCTTCGACTGCCAGAAGGTAGTGACCACAGAGAGCACCGGCAGAATCCAGTACACTAAACTGAGGCCAAAAATGGACTGCTCCGCGTTAGGAAGGGTTAGATTCAGCCCGATCCACATAGGGTTCGCGGCAAAAAGCCCCGGTCTCTGCAGCATGTTAAACATAGCGATCAGGATGGGGAA
>CAYGHR010000059.1:0-9839 GCA_964349715.1 uncultured Peptococcaceae bacterium | reverse complement strand
CCTGTTGCTACCTTTGCGCTGATCGCCCTCGTAGCCATCTTCAACCTCTTCATCATTACCACGAAGATAGGCCAGGACTTCCGCACTGTGGGTCAAGACCAGCACATCGCCAAAGTGTCAGGTATCAACGTGAGTCGCACACGCATTATTGCCATCACCATTTCGACCGTGATTGCAGCCTGGGGGCAACTCTTGATGCTACAAAACCTCGGAAACTTGCGCACCTATGGCGCGCATGAGGCTGTGGGGATGTTTGCGATTGCCGCTCTCCTCATTGGCGGGGCCAGTGTCTCGCGCGCGACGGTAGGTCAAGCGCTGATTGGCATGGTGCTCTTTCACACCATGTTCCTAGTTTCACCGCAAGCAGGCAAGGCATTGCTTGGCGACGCGCAGCTAGGTGAGTTCTTTAGAGCCTTCGTAGCGTACGGCGTTATTGCCGCCTCGCTCGCCATGCACGCCTGGAAGCGCACTATGGCCACTCGCAAACGCCTATTAGACTAGGAAGCAAAAGGGAAGCAAAAGGAAGCAAAAAGGACGGTCCTCAAAACAGGAGGAACCGTCCCTTTTGTTTCACGGGAGTCGCCAATCCACAGGTTGCTGGCCCGTCTTTAGCAGGAAGGAATTGGCTTGGGAAAAATGGCGACAGCCCAAAAACCCGCGGTGGGCCGAGAGAGGGCTTGGGTGGGGGGCCTTAAGTACCAAATGGTGAGGGTTGGTCACGAGCCTGCCCTTAGCTTGGGCGTAGTTTCCCCACAACATAAACACAACAGGCGCAGTCTTCTCATTTAGCAGCCCCACCACGCGGTCAGTAAACTGCTCCCAACCCCGTTTAACGTGTGCGGTGGGGAAGTCGGCGCGCACGGTCAGCACCGCGTTAAGGAGCAACACTCCTTGCCTTGCCCAAGCGTCTAAACATCCGTGACTAGGTGGAGCCATGCCGCAGTCGGTCTGCACCTCCCGCAAAATGTTTTGTAGCGAAGGCGGTGTGGGTACGCCGTGCGGCACCGAAAACGCAAACCCATGCGCCTGTCCCGCGCCGTGATAGGGGTCCTGCCCAAGAATCACGACCCTTGCCTTTTGGTAAGGAGTAGCCCGCAAGGCCGCATAAATGTCTGCCGCGCAGGGGTAGACTGTGGCCTGAACGTACTCCTGCTTAAGAAACGACCTAAGGCGCATATAGTAGTCCTTAGAAAACTCCTCCTGCAGCAACTCATCCCAGTCATTGACAAATTTTGGCATGTATGTGCACACCTTTCGCTTGACAAGCCTTACGTTTAGCCTATTATATACAGCAGAGGCATTCTAGAAAAGAGGTGAACTGTTTGCAGAAACACCATGCAATAGGAGTCTGCCTTGGCGCTTCCAACATTAAGATAGTAGTGGGCGTGAACGAGGCCGGGCACTTTACCCCACTTAAGCAGCTGGTTAGGCCACATAACGGCGATGCCCGCAGCGTGCTGGAAGAGCTGTTGACAGCAATCGTTACGCCGGAGTCGCGGCTGGCGGTAACAGGGCATAAGCTAAAGGAGCAAGTGCGACTGCCTAGCATCTCTGAGCTTGAGGCCACAGAACTTGCGCTTGCCTACTTAAGGCGAGACCTGCCGCAAGCAGATTCAATCGTCAGCGCCGGTGGAGAGAACGTTCTGGTTTATGCACTAGACAGAGAGGGTAAGGTCGTAGCGGTACATACCGGGAACAAGTGTGCCTCCGGCACCGGCGAGTTCTTTTTGCAGCAGATCCGCCGCATGAACCTGAGTCTAGACCAAGCGCAAAGCCTATCGCAAGCAGCTGTCGGCGAGCCGTACACGATTTCCGCGCGCTGCTCGGTCTTTAGTAAAAGCGACTGCACACATGCGCTTAACAAAGGAACCACCAAAGAACGCGTGGTGGCGGGCTTGTGCCGCATGGTCGCCGCAAAAATCTCGGAGCTACTTAAGGGTGCCGGCGCAAAGACCGTGCTTATCGCGGGGGGTACAGCGAATAACCAAGCTGTAGTTAATTACTTGCGGGAGGACGGATTTGACGTTTCGACCATAGAGTTTGGTGATACGCTTGAGGCCTTAGGCGCAGCGCTATGGGCTCTGCAGAACGGCCGTAATCTCGATTCGGAAGGGCTCTTCGTAGCAGGAGCCTCGGCTTTTGAGTTCCTTGCTCCACTCGCCGACTTCGAAAGCGAAGTCGTGTTCAAAACGCACCCTTGGGGCAAGGCCGAGGCGAGCGACACCTGCATCCTCGGTGTAGACGCCGGTTCTACCACCACGAAGGCGGTACTAATGCGCGTACCTGACCGCGCCATACTGGCGGGAGCGTACTTGCGCACTAACGGCGACCCTATTGCCGCGTCGCGCGAGTGCTATCGGAGGCTCGCAGAACAGGTAAGCGAAGTGACGATCATTGGCCTCGGGGTTACGGGCTCGGGCAGGCAAATTGTTGGTCTGCACGGCATGACCGAAGGCATCGTCAACGAAATCATCGCACATAACACCGCTGCCGTCTACTTTGACCCCGAGGTGGACACGATTTTTGAAATCGGCGGACAAGACGCCAAGTACACATACACAACGCAGGGCGTCCCCTCGGACTATGCCATGAACGAGGCCTGCTCAGCCGGGACAGGCTCTTTCCTAGAAGAAGCAGCGCGTGAGTCGCTAAGTATAGCGACCGAGCAAATCGCCTCCTTCGCGCTTAAAGGTTTGCGCCCCCCTAATTTTAACGACCAGTGCGCGGCGTTCATCGGCAGTGACATTAAGACCGCCATTCAAGAAGGGATCTCGCACGAGGACATTGCCGCCGGGCTTGTCTATGCGGTCTGCCTAAACTATCTTAATCGCGTCAAGAGTAGCCGCAAAGTAGGTAAAAAAATCTTTATGCAAGGCGGTGTCTGCTACAACCGCGCAGTGCCGCTCGCCATGGCGGCGCTGACTAAGCGGCAGATTGTCGTCCCGCCTGACCCCGGCCTCATGGGCGCATTTGGTGTAGCGCTCGAAGTGCAGGCGAAGCTCGAAAGAGGCCTACTAACGCCGAGCAGCTTTAGCCTGCAGGATCTGGCGGAGCGCGAGGTCACCTATGGCAAAGCCTTTGTATGTCGCGGCGGCACTGCACGTTGCGACCGCAAGTGCAGGATTGCCGTGGTTACCGTTGACGGCAAGACTTTCCCCTTTGGTGGCGCCTGCAATCTGTACTATAACGAGCGTTTTGACAAGCACCCCGACATCTCCTCTTTAGACCTTGTGGCGGCGCGCGAGAAGCTCCTGTATGACCGCCCGCTTGTTCCCGCACGGCCTAACGGCAAGACAGTCGGCATCAGCACCGCGCTTATGACCAACAACCTGTATCCCTTCTACCACACGTTCTTGCTTAGCCTTGGCTTTACCATAGTCCGCAGTGAAGAAATCGACCCCGCAGGCGTGGAGCGGCGTCGCGCGCCCTTCTGTTACCCCGTAGATGTGGCGCATGGGTTGTTTATGGACCTCCTCCGCCGCAAGCCCGACTTCATTTTCATGCCCCATGTGCGAGCCACCCCTGTCGTCAATGGTGCCTTACCCAGTACGACGTGCCCGCTGATTCAAGGCGAGCCTTATGTGCTGCGGCGCACCTTCCGAGCTGAGCTACAGGGTATACGCCTGTTGACGCCGGTGTTAAACATGCCTAACTCCTACGACGAGGCCGAGAGGCCCATGCTGGAGGCTGCCATGGCGCTAGGTGCCGGCAGAAGCGAGGCCCTGCGCGCCTTCCATGCCGCCCTCGCGGCGCAGAACGAATTTACCGCCACATTGCGGCGCATGGGGCAAGTTGCATTGCACAGGGCGGAGACACTGGGGCAGCCTACGATGGTGCTGTTTGGGCGGGCATACAACGCGCTCACCTCACTGGCCAACATGGGCATCCCCGGCAAGTTTGCCTCCCGCGGTATCCTGACTCTGCCGTTTGATTGCCTAGACACCGACGGCGACGCACCAATAGAATGCATGCACTGGGCGGCGGGCATGGTCATCCTAAAAGCGGCGCGGCGCATGAAGCAGACTCCGCACCTGTTTGGCTGCTTTATCACGAATTTTAGCTGCGGGCCAGACTCATTCGTGCTCAGCTTCTTCCGGGATGAAATGGGAGACAAGCCCTCGCTAACCCTAGAGCTAGACAGTCACACCGCCGACGCAGGCGCGGATACACGCATCGAGGCTTTTCTGGATATAGCGCGGAGTTACATGAGCAAGGACCATCGTGCCGCACTTGCTCCCCCTTGGCCTGAATTCAAACCCGCGGCAGTACTGCTGGGGAGCAAAGTCAAGCGCTATCTAACTTCACACGGGCAGGAGCTCCCCTTGGAGCACGAACGCGTGAAACTCATTATACCCTCCATGGGAGAATTCGGCACACGCTTGATTGCGGCTGTGTTCCGCTATAAGGGAATTAAGGCTGTGGCCTTGCCCGCGCCGACCGAGCAGGAATTACAGCGCGGCAAGGAATTTGCGACCTGCAAGGAGTGCCTGCCGCTCTTGCTTACCATGGGTTCCCTGTACAACTACCTCGACAGGAGGCCTGCGGACGAACTTACCATTTATTGCATGCCGACTACCGGTGGCTCTTGCCGCTTTGCCCAGTACAGCGTCCTGACCAGAAACATAATCCAAAAACAGCGCGTCCCCAACCTAGCCGTAATGTCACTGACTTCGCAGAACAGCTACGGAGGATTGGGGCTAGACTTCACCCTGCGCGGCCTGTGGGCGGCGACAATCTCGGACGTGATGGATGAGATTCGCGCCGCAGTTAACACCTTGGCTGTTGATCGTGAGCAAGGGCTAGCCGTACACGCGGCGGCGGAGACCATGCTCGAGTCAGCCATGGCCACTGCCACGTGGTCGGGCATCAGGCAAGCGCTAAAGACTGCCGCTGATTTGCTGCGCACAATTCCGCTGCGCCTGCCATTGGCGGACGCACCTAAGGCCGCTGTCATCGGGGAGATTTATGTGCGCCGCGACGGATTTTCGCAGCGCTTCCTCGTAGACTATATGGCGGACAAAGGCGTAGTCGCCTTGATGGCGCCGATTGCGGAGTGGCTCTACTACACTAACTACCTCGCTAAACACGGTCTGCGGGGCAAGACAACCCTACTTAAGCGCCTTAGTTGTAGCGGCAAAGCGTGGGTAATGGAGCACTACGAGAAGGCCATTAAAGACATTCTGGTGCAGTCAGGACTTTACGACTACCACTTGCTTGACATCAAGCACCTCGTGGAAAGCGTTGCAGACCTAATCAACCCGGAACTCACAGGGGAAGCTATCCTCACGCTTTCCTGCGCCTTAAACGACATCATCGACCGCGTCGATGGCGTTATATCTATCGGACCCTTTGGGTGCATGCCGGCGCGCATCGCCGAGTCCATGATCAAGCAGACTATTGACGTCGAGAAGCCGCGCGTAACCTCCGACGCAGACCTAGCCAAAGCGGTTATGGCCAAACACCCGCATCTGCCCTTCCTTAGCGTCGAAAGTGACGGCAGCCCCTTCCCACCTGTAGTTGCCGCCTCGCTCGAAAGTTTTGTGCTGCAAACGAAACGCGTGCACAGCACGCGCCAATTATTAGGTGCCACACACCCCTGTGGGATGTGAAGAAGTGTGTCCATGTAAGCATGTGCGCCGTTTACGAGCACCCCGTAGTACTGCCGCAGTCCAAACAAACTTTACACGTGCCGTTTAGCACCATACGGAAGCTAGAGCAATAGTGGCACGTCGCGTGGTAAAGCTTAACGCCGTTAGCCTTCGCGTCCTTAATCATGTCTGCGGTCGCCACTATAGGAGCAACCTCCGGCTTTACTTGCACGCGCGAAAAGTCCCCCAGCTCTATCTCAATCACTTTGGAGATAAGGTCTGAGATGGAGCTCGCAAACTTAATATGCGGGTGCCGCGAGACCAAACCGTGCGGCTCGTATTTCTGCCCCCGCAGCATACGGGCGATGTTCTCTGCGGGGATGCTGTACTGCAGCATTACAGAGATAGTCTTCGACAACGAGTTGAGCAACCCCGTAATTAAGCTACCCTCGCGGTCAGTAGTCATGTAAATTTCGGCAATGCGGCCTTCTGGGTTGCGGTTGACGGTCATGTAGAGCTTGACATCTTCGATTTGGGCGGCGTGTGTGCGACCTGACCTTATGCCGGTAAGTTTTTCGCGCTGTGACGCCTCAGTGGCTAATGCCTGTGCCTGCAGCTTATCCTGCGCCGAGCGGGCGTAGGCTAGCAACGCGTCGTAGGTGAGTGCTTCCAAGTCGGCTTCGTTTTGGACTTGGTCTAGCCGGGTGTTTAATGGCTGAGCCGTTTTGGAGCCGTCGCGGTATAGAGTAATGCCCTTGACGCCAAGTTGCCAAGCCAGTATGTGCACGGCCTTAAAATCGTCTACCGTCGCTTCGCGCGGCAGGTTCACCGTCTTAGATATAGCCCCGGAAACTAGGGGCGAAAGCGCCGCGACCATCTCGACATGCCCGCTGGGAGCAATGTAGCGCGTGCCGCTGCCATTCACGTTAGCGGTGTCAAAGACAGCCAAATGCTCTTCCTTTAGGTGGGGCGCACCTTCTATCTTCCCGTCCGCAAGCCTGCCGTCTGCCTGACGCTCAATATAGGCGAGGATATCGCTGATTTGGTCGGGTGAATACCCGAGTTTTTGCAGACTTATGCCTATCACCGGGTTGACTAGCGTCATCATCCCCCCGCCCACCAGCTTCTTGTAGACGACGTGCGAGAAGAAAGGCTCAATCGACGTAGACGCGCAGTCCATGGCAAAGGAGATGGTGCCGGTTGGGGCGACCACCGAGACTTGGGCATGGCGGTAACCGTGCCGGCCGCCAAGGGCAAGCGCTTCGCGCCAGCACTCCTTAAGTGCGACGGAGATTTCGGCATGTCCCTCGGACGCGAGCTCCGTGTGGTCTACCTTGAGCGGTGCATAGTGTATCTCCTCGTAGCCATCATCAAGCGCGCCGGCTACGCGCGCGTGGTTACGGATAACACGCAACATGCTGTCTTGGTTAAGCGCAAATTTTGCAAACGGCCCCACCGCACGCGCCATAAGAGCCGACACCCTGTAGCTTTCACCTGTAATTATCCCCATTAGCGCCGCGCTTAAGTTGCGTGCTGCCTGTGAGTCATAAGGAAGCCCCAGTGCCATGAGGAGCGCGGCAAGGTTGGCCACGCCAAGCCCTGTGGCGCGAAACATATGTGTGCGGCGGGCGATGTCCTCTGTGGGGAACTGGCCCCAGATAATCGAGGCCTCAAGCACTAGCTGGTTTAGGGCAATCATATGGCGAAAGCCCGCGAGGTCAAACGCGCCGGTTGCGGCATCGTAGAAGCGGTACAAATTGAGGGAGGACAGGTTGCAGCTCGTATCGTCGAGAAATGCGTATTCGCCGCAGGGGTTAGTGGAGTTAAGGCGATTGTGCGGAGCGTAGAGCTCGCCGTCTTCGCCCGCCGGGCAGGTATGCCAAGCATTAAAAGTGTCCGTATACTGCGGCGCAGGGTCGGCTACGCGCCAAGCAGAGCGATTAAACAACTCCCAAAGCCGCGCCACGGGAACTTCCCTGTCTACGCTCGCATCCACACGTCCTTTGAGCGTCACCGTCTGAGCGGGGTCTTCCTCTAAACGCAGGACCTTCTGCAAAAAGTCGTCCGTCAGCCGGATGGAGTTGTTGGAGTTCTGGCCGGAAACCGTCTCGTAGGCTTCGCCGTCAATATCGGCGGAGTAACCCATTTTGGCGAGCGCTTGCACCTTGTCTTCTTCGCGTGCCTTCCAGACGATAAAGTCCTCAATTTCCGGGTGGTCGATATCTAAGCAGACCATTTTGGCGGCGCGCCGCGTGGTGCCGCCGGACTTGATGCCGCCGGCATTGCGGTCAAGCCCTTTGAGAAAACTCATTAAACCGGACGATACCCCGCCGCCGGAGAGCCTCTCCCCGATGGCCCTCAGCGGCGAGAAGTTCGTCCCCGTGCCGGAGCCGCCCTTAAAGAGCTTCGTTTCCGTCACATAGTGCTCGGAGATTGAGTTCTTGCCAAGGAGCTTGTCCTCGATAGACAAGATAAAGCAAGCCGAAGCCTGCGTGCGCGTGTAGTTATCCGGTGAGGCCACTACTTTCTCTTGCAGGGGGTCGTAGTAAAAGAGGTCGTTTGGGTTGCCGTTAATGCCGTAGGCTAAAGCTAGGCCCGTGTTAAACCACTGCGGCGAGTTAGGGGCAAACATCTGGTTTAGCAGACCGTAAGCCACCTCGTCATAGAAGATCTGCCGCTCCTCGCCCTTGGCAATGACACCTTCCGCGACCAAGGCCGCCGCCCAGAATGCCACCATGCGGTGTACTACCTGCCGCAAGGAAGTCTCGTACCCCTCTTCGCTACCTACGCCGGCTTTGCGGAAATACTTCGAGGCAATGATATCCACGGCGTTCTGCGAATAATGCACGGGGAATAAGAGCCCCCGCATCTCCGTCAGCACCTTGCCGGTCTTATGGTCCTTTAACAACACATCGCGCGTCGACCACTCAAACAAATCGTAGACCGTTCTATCCTGCGCACCCTCGAGTGCGGTCGTATAATAGCGCTTAACCATGGGAAGCCTTCCCGCCATTCCTACCCCTCCTTGCCTCAGCTTGGACAGTCGTGTGCTATATATTGTAGCATAGGGGGAGGAGTACTACTATATGCTGTGGAGAAATCTCGCTAACCCGCGCAGAGTGGAGCATCGGAACTAGCCACCCTAGGGTCAGCGTCGGCTCAACTTGACTCCTCCCCTACCAGGTGGTAGAATCATTCAGTATCATTTATTGCATAGGAGGAATTAGTCCATGAACGAGAAGACTAAGCTTGACCTTAAAGAAGCGTTTGCGGGCGAGTCGCAGGCAAACCGCAAGTACCTTGCTTTCGCCGCTAAAGCTGATGCCGAAGGGCACAAGAACGCTGCCAAGATGTTCCGGGCGGCGGCCGAGGCTGAGACCATTCACGCGCTCGCGCACTTTAGAGCTCTTGACGGAGTGCGGTCGACTAAGGAAAACTTAGCGGAGGGCGTGCGCGGTGAAACTGAGGAGTTCACGAACATGTACCCGCCCATGCTGGCGAATGCCGAGGCGCACGGCGAAAAAGCCGCGGCGCGGTCCTTTTCGTTTGCCATGCAGGCCGAAAAGGTGCATGCCGAGCTCTATGCCAGACTTTTAGCCGAGTACGATTCGCCCAAGGAGCACACTTTCTACCTCTGTTCAGTGTGCGGCAACATAGAACTAGCCCTGCCGGACAAGTGCGCGATTTGCGGCGTGGGTCCAAAACTTTTTAAGTTAGTCGACTGAAGCAAAAGGCTCCGTCCCTTTTGCTTCATGAAGCAAAAGGGACGGAGCTTTTTGCTTCATGCGCTTGTTTTGTCGTACAGGATAAGGGCGATGTACTCTAGGTCTTCATCGCCGGCGTTCTCGATGAAGTGCGATTCGCCGTTCTTGGTCAGTAGCGCGTCGCCGGGATACAGCATCTGCTCTTGGCCGTTGTCGCTGACCTTAGCGATACCGGACAAAACAAAATAGACTTCGCACTCGCCTTCGTGCTTGTGCCAGCCGACGGAACAGCCTGGGGCCAGCACGCTTCTTGAGAATAATCTGCCTGTGCCGTATGCATCATTCTGGTGAAGAAAATGCGTGTTGCGTAGGATGCCTTTGCCGCCAAAACGCTCGGCGTGTTCAGTGACCAGCATGTCTATGCGCCTAGTTAACACCTTTGACACTCTCCCCTATCAAATTTCGCCTGCAGTAGTTCCCGCTTGCTAGCTATAACTTACCACAGATATTTGCGCGGCGCTATCAAAACACAAAACACAAAACACAA
>CAYGHR010000058.1:7045-9877 GCA_964349715.1 uncultured Peptococcaceae bacterium | reverse complement strand
CACTCTGCAAGCAGCCACCCCTAGTGCCTTCTCTATAGAAAGACACCTAAGGAGGGGGAAATGCAACATTTAAAAGAGGAAAAAACGCTGCTCTAGCCAATTACAGGCATTAAGGAACGTGAACACGGGAGGGTAATTCAGTGAAGGTCGCAATCATTGGTGGAGGCAGTGCCTACACGCCGGGGCTTATTGAGGGGCTGCTAAAGATTCGCCACGAAGTGCCGTGGCAAGAAATCTGCCTGATGGACATCGACGGGCGCAAGTTAGAGGTTGTGGGTGCCCTAGTGGCAAAAATGCTGAAGGAGCTCGACACCCCTGCTAAAGTCAGCACCACACTAGACCGCGTGGAGGCCATTGCCGGCAGCGCGTTTGTGTTGTGCCAGATTCGCGTGGGCGGGCTCGCGGGGCGGGTGCTCGATGAGAGAGTTCCTCTGCGGTTTGGGGTAATCGGACAAGAGACGGTCGGCCCCGGTGGTTTTGCTATGGCTTTGCGTACACTCCCCGTCATGCTGTCCATCGCGCGCGATATTGAGCGGCACGCTCCCGAGGCTTGGCTAATAAACTACGCAAACCCCTCGGGCATGGTGGCTGCGCTCTTGGCTAAACACAGCAAAATTAAGGCCGTCAGCATTTGTGATGTGCCGATTGGCATTCAGTACTTTTTGGCGGACGCCATGAAGTTACACCCCCGCAAGGTCAAGCTAGACTACGTCGGACTCAACCACCTCGGTTGGTTTCGCCGCATCTTTGTCGAGGGGAAGGACATAACGCCCTTTATTCATCATATGGTGCGTTCGGTGGACATTTTATCGCTGTTGCCAAACAGCGATGGCAAGACCGTCGAGGAGACCAAGATGATGTTGCGCATCTACGAGAAATTAGGCGTAATTCCCTCGCCATACCTGCAGTATTATTACTTGACGCGAGAGTGTCTGCAGAAGCAAGAAGAGGCAGCGCAGACACGCGGCGAAGTTGTGCAGGAGATTGAGAAGGAGCTGCTTAGTCATTTCGCGGAAGTTGCACAGGGCGATGACGTGCGCCTGTGGAAGAGCCGCGGCGGAACCTGGCACTCGGAGCTGATGGTGAATATTTTGAGCAGTATCCACAATGACAAAGGCGAGGAGTACATCATCAACGTCCTTAACCACGGCTGCGTGCCCGGTATGGCGGCGGACGCATGTGTCGAGATCCCTTGCATCGTCGACAAGCGCGGCGCTCGCCCCATGCCGGTAGAAGCCCCGTCGCTCGATATGTTGGGCTTAATGCAAGTCGTGGCTGCCTACGAGGCTTTGACGGTGGAAGCGGCACTCGAAGGGAGCTACAGGAAAGCCTTGCTGGCACTAAACCTCAATCCGGTAGTGCCGTCCTTAGAAGTAGCCGAGCAGATCCTTAACGCCTACATCGAGGCGCACGCCGGGCAGATTAAGCTAGCCTAGTGTGGGAGCTAACGCATAAGCTGATCGAAGCTGTATAGAAGGGGGGCTTGTCACGTGAAATGGCGCGACGTAATGCAGCGCACTGCAAGGGCCTTGATGGTGCCGATTGTAGTTCTGCCGGCGGGTGCGGTGCTGATGGCGGCGGGCCGGTTTGGTCCGGGCTTCATTGGGGCCGCCGGGGCCGCGATTATCATCGAGTACCTGCCGCTGATGTTTGCGATGGGTGTAGCCTTGGGTTTTACTAACTCAGACGGTATGGCCGCCTTTGCCGCAGCCCTAGGCCATGTAGTACTGGTGGCGGTAATGCTGGCCATAAGTCCGGGTATTACGCTCGAGAGCGGCAGAGTGATTCCCAACGAAATGAGTGTCCTAGGCGGTATTATGGTAGGTGCCTACACCGCCCTGCTGTACTATCGGTTTCGTAACGTACGCTTGCCGGAGTATCTGGCGTTTTTCTCGGGCAAGCGGTTTGTAGTGCTTGTAACTGCCGTGTCGAGTGTGGCGGTCGGCTTTGTGTTTGGCCATATTTGGCCGCCCGTTAACAGCTTAATTCTCACCGTCGGCTCGTGGATATTTGCCACCGGCGGATACGGCATTTTCGCTTACGGCGTCCTTAACCGCCTACTCATACCGACCGGGCTGCATCACATTATCGCTAACCTGATTGAGCATGTATTTGGCACATACATAACGCCGGCCGGCAGTCTGGTTACGGGCGAGGTCGCCCGGTTTATGGCGGGAGACCCTACCGCCGGCTTCTTTACGGGGGGCCTTTTTGTCACCAAGCTGTTCGCGCTACCTGCAGCGGCGCTGGCTATGCTGCACGAGGCGCGCCCGGAAAACCGCAAGCAAGTGGCCGGATTAATGCTTACGGCCGCCCTAACCTCTATTATGGTTGGCATCACCGAGCCGGTGGAGTTCGTCTTTATTTTTACGGCGCCGCTGCTCTTTGCAGCACACGCCTTGCTGACAGGTGTTACGACCCTAGCGGCTTTTCTCCTAGGCATCCGCCACTACGGGTATGCCCTGCCCATGTTCTTTTTCAATTTAGGGCCGGCGGAAAACCCGTGGCTGATCTTCCCGCTAGGAATAGTCATGGCGGTCGTATACTACTTCACCTTTCGTCTCATCATCCGCAAGTTTAACTATCCTACGCCCGGGCGTGATGTCGGCGACACCACCGGCACAGCGGGCAAAGTGAGTGCTACCGGGATAGGAGCTACGGCTGAAGTGCAACTGGCAGAGAGGGTTTTGACCGCGCTTGGCGGCAGTACCAATGTGGTTGATGCGGTAGCCTGCATGAGCAGGCTGCGCGTGCGTCTGTTAAACCCGCAAGCGGTAGACGAAGCGAAAATTGCGGCCTTGCCCTCATCCGGTGTGACCCGCACTGACGCCT
>CAYGHR010000058.1:0-6945 GCA_964349715.1 uncultured Peptococcaceae bacterium | reverse complement strand
TAGGCGACCCATAAGTCAGGCGGCGCCACACCCACTCGGCGGGGCCTTGAGTGTAACGCCCTAACCACCACCGGCTAAACACAATTTGCGCCGCATAGATACCGATAGTCATTAAAGGTATATACACGATGCTGATGCCCATAAGCCCAAGCCCGTGGCCGTAGAACAGCCAAGCCAAGGCTATGCACTGCACTAAATAGTTCGTGAGCGCCATGCGCCCTAGCGCCGCGAAGCCTGCAAACAGCCAAGCTAGTGCGCCTTCTTGCCACAGCAGAATAATGCCGGTTACGTAGAACAGTGAGAGAAACGGAGTGCTCACTTCGCGCAGAAGAATAGCGGCTGTGCCGCTGACTACGGGAGTGAAGACCCCCTCAAGCCAACCTAACTGCAACCCTATGTGGGCTAGCGACAGCACAGTACCGACAGCGCAGCTCATGTGCAAAGCCTTACGTATGACCGGCAGATGCTCATTTATGCGCTGAACAACCCCAAGTTTACCGACGTATAGACCTATGAGGAACAGACCCAATATGCGGGGGGTCATGAGAATGGCATTTAGCACTGCAACCGGAGACTCGTGACGCAAGCGATAATCTACCACCTGCCAGTACGACCCCTGTGTATACACCGTGCGCGATTCATCCAACATTGCTGCAAAGGAGGCTTCCATTGCTGCCGCATCTGCCGCGGGCAAGGCTTCCTTCGCTGCGCCCATCGCTACCGTGAAGTACATGGCACCCACTATAACCACGAAGGAAAGGAGCATAAGCCCCATAGCCCAGCCGCGCAAGCGTGCCAGTTCTGTCTTACGAAAGAGAAGCAATAAGAACCCGCTCAGTGCGTAAGGGACGAGCACATCGCCCCGCCATACAAAGATAAGGTGCAACACGCCGATTACAAACAACACCGCAAGGCGCCGCACAAACAAACGGCGATTCTCTGCGGTTTGCCCTTCGCCGCGGTTTAAGAACAAGTAGAACCCTAGACCAAAGAGAAACGCAAAAATGGTGTAGAACTTGCCCTGAAAGAGCACTTGGACTATCCAAGCGACAGCGCTTTCGAGACCAAACGCAAGTCGCGCTGGCTGAAACAACACGTCCCGACCCGTGCCAGATTCCATCATCAGTTGGTTAACCATCACCATGTTCACAAGCAAAACACCAAACAGCGCAAACCCGCGAATAATGTCTAGGACAGCAATCCTTTCCTTAACTGCTACCGGTGCGTGCACAAACACCCCTCCCCCTTCTTGCCAATCCTTGCTACAGCAAGTAATACACAGGGTCAGAGTGTTTGTTTCATTATAGAAAGGATGTCGCGGCGTCGCGCGCCTCCGCCACTAGCACAGGCGCGGCAGTGTTATGATGACCTTAAACAGATCCCCGTCGATTTCGATCTCAAGTGTCCCCTGTTGCAGCTCCACCAGGCTCTTGGCAATAGACAGACCTAATCCGGAACCCTCGCTACTACGCGCTTCATCCCCACGCACAAAGCGCTCCAACAGCTCTTCCGGAGGGATGTTTAAGGGCAGTGCCGAGACATTCTTGATGGTCAGCCTAACACTATTCCCAACGGACACCATGTCGACGTACACACGCGATGCCGGCACCGTGTACTTTAGGACATTGGTCAGCACATTTTCGACGGCGCGCCACAGCAACTTGCCTTCCGCCCTTACGTGCAACGGCTCCCCATCGGCTGTTACGCGAAAGTCTAGCTGCTTAGCAGCAATGCGGTCAGAGAGCTCCCCCAGACCTTGCTCTACAAGCGACGGTACATGGATTTCTTCCCAATTCACCGCAACACTGCCGGATGCGACTGTAGCGGCTTCGATTAGGTCATTAGTCAGGATTCTGAGCCGTTCCGACTTTTGCGCAAGGATTTCCAAATACCGCGGTGCGCTCTCGGCGCTCAGACCCTCACGCCTCAGCAGGTCAATGTAGGTGATGAGAGAAGTGAGCGGCGTCTTTAGGTCATGCGAGACATTGGTAATCAGGTCTATCTTCAACCGCTCGGCCTTCATCCGACTGGCTATGGCGCGCTCTAAGCCTGCTACGATATCGTTAACGTGTGCGGCAAGGGCGTTGATGTCCTTATGCCATTTTGTGGGCGCGAAGTATGCCGTCTCTCCGCGCCGAATGGCTGCCGTGCCTAGAACCATGTTCTCGACGGCCTTAGCGTGGCTGACCACATACAACGTTGCGACTACATTGATGGCCACCAACAACCCAAACGCAATTACCGCCGTAAGAACCGTTCCAATATTTGCGAGTGCTAACACTAAGAACGCAGAAGCACCGGCGTAGACTACGAAGAGCACTGCCTGCATCGTCACTGCGTTCTTGGAGAAAAGCCTTAATTCCCACAACATGGGGAAAAGCCGCAATCCCCACAAGAGGACAGTGCCGACAAGCGTGTGGCGCCAAAACTTGCCGTGCTTAAGGCGCTGCACCGTCATGTTCACCCACAGAAGACCGAGCAAAGTTAAGCCTATGCCGATAGCTGACCCGACCAATAGAGGCTCCTCGAGTTTTGTGCCTTGATACAGCTCGCGAGAGGCTACCATCAGACGAGCGCCGAAAAGACTTAGTCCCAGTAGCGCTCCTAAAGCCAAGTCGAGCGGTATGTACTTCCACAGGAGCTTGTGTGGAAGCGTCACATCGGTCGCGTGCCAGGTCGCCACTGCGTAGGACACCGCACCCAACAGAAGCAGCACCACTCCCCCGACGACAAAGTAGAATGCCTGAAACACACGCTCCCGCTCGGCATAGTACGCCGTCGCTAGTTCACGAAAGGCTGGTTCCGCTAGACCAACGTAGGCGACCAAACGCATTTTCTCGAATGTGAAAGAGTCGTAAAGCGGCAGTTGACGGAAAAACGTCTCCACTGTTTCCCCTGCTGGGATAGTAACGTTCGTAGTTGCCGACATGGCCATTTCCTGGACATGGTAGTAGAATGGACGCGGGTAAGTTAGATTTGCCTTAAAGGCATCGTGCCGCTCGGAGACGGGGTCGGCGGCGGTGTAGTGAAGCTGCCACGCCCACTCTAACGCCTGCCCAGTCATAGTCTGTGCACGCATACTGCGCCCGAACTCCGGTGCGTCCCACACCAAAGAAAAGTCCCCTCCCACGATTAAGCCGTAACTAAGGCAACCCGCTCCTACAGAGGCAATAAAGACAGCGAGCGCAATAAAGGCGGCACACCTAATACTTTTCGACTTTGTACCCAAGACCCCACACCACCTTCAGGAATTTTGGCTCTTTTGGGTTAATCTCAATTTTCTCCCGGATGCGGCGAATGTGTACCGCCACAGTGTTCGCGACACTTAGCGGCACCTCATTCCACACCGCAGTGTATATTTGCTCAATTGCAAAGACACGGCCTGCATTCGCGCACAGATGCTTTAGTATCTTGTACTCCACTGGAGTGAGCTTGATCACATCGCCGTTCACTGAGACTTCTTTGCGCTCGTCATCCACCTTAAGTCCGCCGCTCTGCCAGACATTTTCGCCGCAGACTTCGCTCCCAAGCGCCGTGAACCGTCTCAGTTGCGCGCGGACACGCGCTAAGAGCTCAAGCGGGTTAAATGGCTTGGTGACGTAATCATCGGCGCCTAGGTTAAGCCCCAGAACTTTGTCGCTGTCGCCAGACTTAGCGGAAAGGAAAATGACAGGCAGGTTGTGCATTTCCCTCAGCTTCACCACGGTTCTAATGCCATCGAGGTAGGGCATCATGATATCAAGAATCGCTAGCTGAACACTCGCTGTTTCGAGAGTACGCAAGGCGTCCTGACCATTGTAGGCACACACCACATCGTAACCTTCGTGGCGCAAGTAGATCTCTATCGCTTCGACTATCTCCTTGTCGTCATCGCACACCAGTATACGTGGCATAGCTGTTACTACTCCTTTCTCTCTCTGAGTGGAAATGGCTGTTGTCCGCGTCAAATTGAACCACACATATCATATCTGTAACATCTTAAGCTGGAGTGACGATAATTCTTAACATTATCTTACTTTTGTTAGCCAAGCCGAGATGAGCATCCTTTCTAGCCGCCCGCAGTAAAAATCACCGCATGGGCGTACGTCGCAGCACCAAGTAACACGCACTTGCGCACAGCAGGGCTGCTAGTGCAAGATTTGTGGTAGCGGCGATCACGTTTCTGACGCCATCAACTATCCCCCCGAAGAAGAGTTGCCCTGCAGTAACTACCGCAGAACCCAGCGTAACTCCCGCTAAGTGATCGCGCAGCATCGCCAACCCGACTGAAGGAACTGCGCGCAAAAATTTAGCCTACACAAGGATTCGCGGCACAGCTTGCGAATAGGTAAGTGTCGGGCTTTACTCAACTATCTACACATGTAGGGGGATAAAAATGCGTTGGGACAAGTTTGAACAGTATGTCGAGAACATCATGTCGGAAGAACCAATCGTCGGCCTGGGAGTCGCTGTCGCCAAGCATGGCCAAGAGCTCTTTTGTCGCGGCTTCGGCGTGGCAGACCTTGAGACTAGGGCCCCTGTTGACAAAGACACTATTTTTGGCACGGCATCGATTACTAAGTCCTTCACCGCACTAGCCGTGATGCGCTTAGTCGAACAAGGGCAGCTGTCACTCGATGTCCCGGTTAGCACGTACTTACCCAAGTTTAAGCTGCCAGGCGTCCGCGATATCACAACGATAAAACTGCGGCACCTGCTGACGCACAGCACGGGGTTGCCGCCGATGCGCCGCCGCCAAGAATTGACGACCTTCGATGAGCACCTAGATTTCCTGGGAAATGAAACAGTCCCACTGCTCGGCGCACCGGGGGAATACGTGAGCTACTGTAATGACACCTTTCTGCTCTTGGGCGCGATCATTGAAGCGGTAACCGGGACAGGTTTTCGTCAGCACATCACTCAGGTTATCCTCGAACCGCTACAGATGCAGCGCTCCACTCTCAACGACAACATGCTCGGGACACTGGGCAACCTCTCTACACCTTACATGTACCATGGCGACAGCAAGCGTCACAGCGCAGAAACTTGGCCGAAGCTTAACAACTATGTAGTCGGGGGCGGCGTGCGCTCATGCTTAAGCGACTTAATGAAATATGGCGAAGCATACATCGGTCTACGTTACATTGCCAGCCCTTTAGCCACACGCGCCATGTACAGCCAAGGGCTTTCTGTCCTAAAGAACACATCCTATGGCTTTGGTCTGCGTTACACGCCCGCCCACGGCGAAGTCACTGTGGTGGAGCACGGCGGCGGTCAGGTGGGAGTATCCTCGCACTTTGGCTTCGCGCCGGAGGCGGGGCTGGTGGTAGCGGTCCTCGCTAACGTCACCAACGTGTCAGCCGCCAGAATTTGGCTGGCTGCGCTGAACACAGCCCTCGACTTGCCGCTAGAATTCAGCACCACCGAAGAACTCCCCCACCACTTTGCCGGCCATCTTTCTGCCTATGTCGGCACGTACACCAGTGCGGAAGGCGGTAAAGTAACAGTGATGGAATCGGGTGACAAGCTCGCAGTCGAAACTGAAGGGATGCGACATGAGCTAACCTATGCGGGCGGTAGCACGTTCTTCTTCCGCTACCGCGGCCAGCGCGTGCTACGCTTCTTCCTTAACTCTACCGGAGAAGCGTGGTCTGTCTTGTTTGGGTTACGTATGCTACGCCGCGAAGCTGGATGTAGCGCAAAGCTTTAAGCCCGCAGAAGACTGGGGACGGTTGTTTTTGCTATTCTACGCGCAGCCTCCCTGCGGCTAAGTCCACTGCGAGATTGATGCGGTAGTGGGCTTGGTCATAGTCTGGCGAAACATAGAATGCGCCTTGCCGCAGAAAACGACGTTCATCTACAACAACCATGGCTGCATCTGCCTTGATGCGAATTCGCGCCGCTACGTTGGCTGGGATTACAATTCTCACATCCCCTGCCCTAGCTTCTACAAGTACTTCGACGTCCCGAGGGTGTTCGGGCATGTGCAGTGTCGCTTGACCGGCGTTTAGCCTAAAGTTCATGGCAGTAAGGTCTAACTGCCGCAGGTCGAGGTCAACCACAGCAGCGGATGCACGAATATCAAGGGTGAACGTTTGCCCTGGATTTAGTTCCGTTACTACTTCGGAGCGCAGGTTCCTTAATCTGGGCACTTGGTCACGCGACTGAAGATGAGATAGCTCTATGACTTCGTGTTGCGCGCCCCACCCGCCGCCGGCTTTCTGACGCAATGGTAGGCCGCGCGAACGGGTTCTTGCCAAATAGGGCATGGCCTGGTCCCCTGCCTGCAGAGTGAAGCGACTGGCTGCGATGTCGGCCTGGAGTCCCACGAGCGGCGACTCCCGCGGTATGGAGACTCCCGCGGGAATAGGCACTGCATCCGTAACCCACGGACGATTTAGCACCTCCTGCGTGGGGAACAAGAATAAGTACCCTACGCTTAGAAGCACAAGCAGCAGCACGATCGTCAAAATAGACGGGGATTTGCGCGGCAAGAGAATAATTTGCAGACCCGAAACCACCAGTACCAGCGGCCACCAAGGCACAATTACGCGCCAAAAATCTAGGGGTAGAAGACCGAGGTTGCGCAGCAGCCAGACCGCTCCAATAACAACGAGTAAAAGACCGCTAGTCATGGCGGCGCTTCCGTTGTGCAATCAATAAGGCAACCCCGAGGGCAATCAGCCCGAGCGGCAAGAAAAACTGCGAGCTGCGCCCAATCGCCCAAGTAATCTGCCACGCCGGATTATCGAGCCAGTTAAGACTACGTGCTAAGAGCCACAGTCCCCCCACCACCAGCGCAACCCCCACCCACGGCGATGTCCGCCCGCTTCGGCGATGTCGGCTAGGTGGGGACTTGCTGGCAACTGCATCCTCCAGCCGCTCGGCTGCCTGTTCAACCGCCTCACCTACGTCTAAGACGGCGCGCTCAAGCCCGTCAATTGTGCGTTCCAAGGTGGCTGCTGT
>CAYGHR010000057.1:0-9889 GCA_964349715.1 uncultured Peptococcaceae bacterium | reverse complement strand
CCTTTTGCTTCTTTTGCTTCAGTCGTTCGGGGGAACGAAGACGGGCCACAGAATCTTGTCCTGCGGCAGGATAAGACCCAGCCGCTCGCGCGCCGCTCGTTCGATGTAGGCGTCAGTGCTAAGCAAGGCTAGCTCGCGCTCCAGTCTCCTTGCCTCTTCTTCGAGGGCACTAACTTGCGCACGCAACCCAGCCTCCGCGCGCCGCAGACCGATCATCTCTATTTCTTGGCCAACATACACGACCATAAAGTATGCCACTATAGCGCATAGGCAACACAAAACCCAAGGCAACCGCCTGCGCTGTCTACGCTTAGCCTTGACCGGTTGCCTAACGGGGAAGGACACAATTTTCGGCAGGGCGTTTGTGCTTGACATAGGCATCCTCCGCAACTAGGTAAGTGTATTACTTCTCCAGTGCTCGGGACTTTCCTGCTCGGATCGAAAATATTTTCCGGGCAGCTGACTTTTCTGCAAGCTTCATCACTGCGATCACCCTGCGACAGACCCATAGCACCGGCATGGCTATTGCCCCTACGGACACGTCCAACACGCGGGCGAGAACGGCGACAGCCATGCGCAAGACCTGCACCAACAACCGCAGGGTAACAAAGCCCCACCGCCTAATGTAGTGTCCAATGGCAATCTGCTCGGCGCATACGCCAACGGCCAGCGCTAAGACCATGTACCCACGGGCACCTGCAGAGCTAGCCAAGAGATACTGGAAGGCCGCTAGGGCACTGATGCCCCAAAAGAGCAAGTCAAGTAGCGCAGACAAATATTTTCCTGGGTTAAGCATGACCGAGACTACCCGGTACAGGTCAATGGCCACGCCAAGGACGACGCCTAACGTGAGGATCTCCGCGAGGCGAGCGATTTGTTCCTCTACGAGAAAATCCGTTCAAGCCACCCCCGCCCTTTACCCTTGCCGGCCCTAAGGCGGTCGTCAAGGTAGTCAATGCTTCTTACCGCACCGTCTACTACCATGCGCCCTTGGTCAACGCTGATTTCCTTGATGTGCAGGTTCTCCCCGCGAATGGCCATCATCCCTAGGTCGGTCTCAACTACGATCTCGTCCTCGTCAAACTTCTCTACATGCACGACGCCTTCGACCACAGCCTGTTCGCGATTGGTGATCATCACCCGATGATTGTAGGTCTCCTCTGCCATAGTTCTCCCTCCTTGCTCCCTTACCCTCTCATGTATATTCGCGCCGAGGAGGAGAGATGTATGGCTAATCCCAGATTTGCGCCAAGAGCGCTTTTGGAAAGTAGTGCTTGACGATGTCAGCGTGCGCATCCCCGCGTTCGGCGCGCGCCTTTGTGCCCCACTGACACAGTCCTACGCCATGCCCATAGCCGCTGCCGCGAAAGGTAATGCTGTCTCCCGCTACGGTGACCCCTTGCCATTTAGTGGAGCGCAACCTCGTGCTGCCAATGGCGATGCGAAATGCAGGCCCGGAAACTTGGGCCCTGCCAATGCGCACGGTTACCGCACGGCCGGCGCGATCCTTCTTTACTACCTCGATTTCCGTGAAACCGCCCGGTGTTTGACCGATCTGCCGCAGCGCCTGTACTACCTCCGCGCGCGTGAACGTTACCGTATACACCCTCTCCTCGGCAGGGGTAAACTCCGGACAGATGTCGGTTGCGGGGGTGATGAAGGGCGTGGGGAACTCGCGAAAGGCCAGCCCGTCGGCGGCGGTGCTAGTGTGCCCATCACAGTAGGCGTGAAACCAAGTGCGCACAAACTCCCCGCCATAACTGAGCACCATGCCGCGAGTTTTCTGTACGGCCAGACGCACGTTATCGTTGATTCGCTCTGCGTTATAGGCTTGAAATTCTTCGATGTCGGTAGAGGCGTGGGCGTTGCGGTTTGGCACCCCCCCTTGGCGGGCGATTTTGTCCAAAGTGAAGGTCCGCGCCACAATGGCTTGCGCGGCGAGCGCTTCGCGGTGCCAAGTCGGCTCCATTTCGGCCGCGACAACACCTAGCAAATACTCCTCAAAAGGCATGGTGACGACCTGACCTGTGGTGTGCATATACACCCGAATGGTAGGCTCCCGGCGGTCGCTCGCGCGAATGGCCTCAGGTATGCTGGGCACTCTTTCTTGGCGGCGCAGCAGAGGGCAGGCAGTCAGAGTCAGGGCGGTCATGGCGATTAGCGCGAGTAGCATCAACAACGGTTTTCTGGCTTGAAGCAACAAAATTACCTCCTTGCGTTCACCCCTAGTATCCGCAGGGAGGCAATCTAAAACTCGCGCGCTTAAAGCACCTTTGCTTCCTCCACAATCTCATACATCAGGGAGGCATCTGCTTTGCGTGCGGAGTCCTCTAGGCTTAAGACACGCGCCTTCACTATACGGCTGCCAAAATGCAGGGTAATGACGTCTCCGACTTTAAGGACATGTGCGGGCTTGGCCACTCTGCCGTTAACCTCAATTTTCCCGGCTTCGCTCACATCCTTAGCTAGGGTTCGCCTCTTTATTAGGCGAGACACTTTGAGGTACTTGTCTAGTCTCATGTAGTTATTAAGCACTCCTTAAAGGCAGTGCAGGTTCGCGTACGAACCTGCACATCCGCTCTATTTGTCAACTGCTTCTTTTAGGGTCTTAAAGGGGCGGAAGCTAGGTACTTTACTGGCCGGAACTATAAGTTCTTCCTGCGTCTTGGGGTTACGCCCCTTGCGTTCGTTGCGGTGTTTGACGGCGAAGGTGCCAAACTCGGAGATGGCTACTTTCTCCCCCGCTACCAGAGCTTCACTCATACTGTCAAAGACGGCATTTACGACAACCTCGATGTCCTTCTTGGTAAAATCCGTGCGTTGTTTTACTACGTCGACGAGCTGAGACTTATTCATTGCCCATTTCCTCCCTTAAGAAATAATCGTGTTATGGCTACTTCTGCAGGCTACTGCGGTTCTCCTGCTTATGCCGCAATGTTTTTTAGATTTCTCTGCCCTTTACCTCATCCCATAGCTTGTCCAATACTTCCAGCCCACATGCTCTAGGGTCAACTCCCCTGGCCTGTGCTAAATGCAGGACTTGGTCAAATCTGCGCCTAAAACGCAAGGAGGACTCTCGGAGTGCCATCTCCGGTTCTACTTTGAGAAAGCGGCTGACGTTGACCAAGGAAAACAGCACATCCCCGACCTCACTCGCGATCTCCGCCTGCTCCTTACGTGCCACTGCCGCCTCTAACTCGCGCAGCTCCTCGGAAAGCTTGTTCCACGCGCCCTCAATCGCAGGCCAGTCAAACCCTACCTGTTTGGCCTTCTGCTGCAACTTATAGGCGTGCGCTAACGCGGGGAGCCCTTGAGGAATGCCCTCCAGTAGATCTTGTTTCGTTGATACCGCCCTTTCGGTCGATTTAATGCGCTGCCAGTTTGCCAGTACTTCATCGGCACCGCTTACTTGTACATCGCCGAAAACGTGGGGGTGGCGCCGGATAAGCTTGCGAGAAATCGACTCAATGCAGTCTACTAGGTCAAAGCGGTGTTCGCTGCCCGCGATGTAGGCGTGAAAGACCACCTGCAACAGAAGGTCGCCAAGTTCCTCCGCTAAGGCCTCGGAGTCGCCATTTTCAATCGCCTCCAGCACCTCATAGGTCTCTTCAATGAGATACGGCCGCAAGCTCAGGTGAGTTTGTTCGCGGTCCCACGGACAGCCGTGCTCCCCTTGCAGCTCATCCATCAGGCTCATAAAACCCTCTATAGCGGTGCCAAGATGATGGGCCCCGCGGCAGGGAGGTAAGTAAACGGTATCTTCATGCGTGAACTCCCAGTGGTCAAGCTCAGCAAGGGCGATATCTCGCCTAGACGCACTCGCCTGCCCTGCGCCCCGCACGATGGACACCCTGTGCTCCGGCGGATAGACCTCAAGCAGTTTAAGCTTAATGTCGCTGGCTGTAAACCTGTCTGCAACTTGAGTAAGCAAATGTCCCCACTTAGGATTGACAGGGAGATGTTCTGCAAGGGCATCCAAAACAGCGATGCCCCGGGTGGGGTCGAGTTCAAGTTCACAGCAAACGGCCTCAATGCTGCTTACGGCGGGGAAGATGCGCATGGCTCTGCCGCACTTTTCTGCCTCCTGCCTTAAGAGGGGCACGGTGGCCTCCGCCACCAACGGGCTCCCCGGTACCGCGTACACCACCTCGCCGGGCAAGCTTAACACTGCGTCCGCGATACGCTGATAGACCTTAGAAAACTCACTCTCGGCGGTGTATAGCTCATCATAGGTCGAGAACTTCACCTGCGCCTCGCGCAGGGCCGCCGCGGCCGGATGTCGAGCCGTGCGTAAAACAACCGTGACATTAGGGTTAGTTAGGAGTTCCCAAACCCTGCGGCTGATAAGGCCGGGGTCCCCCGGGCCTAAGCCTACCACATTAATCATGCTGCACCTTCTTCACTAGCCAACTGACGGTCGCCCGCACCGGTGCGCGCGCATGACAAGTATAGCATATGCGCCAAGCAAAGAGAGAGCACTGCTTAGTAGTTGCAGTGCTCCCGCGTCTTCGTTTCTTAGTCCTGCATTTGTTTAGCGAGAAAGCCTGCGGCGGTATCTACTAGTTTGCTCTCCATTTCGCCCATACCCATCCTAGGCTCCTTGGAACACAGCACTACTGCCCCGAGCGGGTGTCCATCTGCAACTATCGGGGCAATTACCTGCGCGGTTAGGCGACACTCGCCGTCGGGGTGAGCGATGGCACAACTAGCGCAAGTGCTCCCCGCCTCGGCGTTGACTACAATGCCGCGCCTGTCTTCCATAGCTTGCTCGGCTAGGCGCCCCACGGGCTGGTTGAGGAATTCCTTCTTTGGCGCGCCGGCCACCGCAATAACTGTGTCGCGGTCGGTAATAATAGCAATGTGCCCTGTGGATTCGTAGAGCGAGTCTGCGTACTCCTTAGCGAAGTCTCCTAGTTCTCCGATGGGAGAATACTTTTTGAGAATTATCTCGCCATCGCGGTCCACGTATATCTCCAAGGGATCGCCTTCTCTGATCCTCAGAGTACGTCGAATCTCCTTAGGTATGACAACGCGACCGAGGTCATCAATACGTCGCACGATACCAGTGGCTTTCAAAGCACAACCTCCCTTCCTGACTGCCCAACCCATGCCTATTGTTTGGCATACCTGTGGCTTTTATGCGAGCAGCCTAACGGATGAAAATCAGGACCCGGTAGCGGCGCCTAAGTTCGGTGAAGTAGTCCTCCCACAAATCTGCTTCCCTTTCTTCCCTGAGCCGCTCACGCACGAGCTCCTGTACTTCGGCAAAGGGGCGCTCCCGCGGGGGCAGTTTGCCCTCGAGTCTAATGATGTGATGCCCTTGCGCCGTTTTCACTACTGCGCTCACATCGTTGACTTCCGCCAAAGCCCAGGCCGCCACTTCAAACGCTTCCGGGAACTCGCCCCTGCGGCGCCAGTTGAGGTCGCCGCCAAGCTCAGCAGACACTACATCGCGCGAGTACCGGCGCGCAAGCGCGGCGAAATCTCCTCCTGCCCGAATCCTCTGCAGCAAGTCCTTGGCCTCTGCTTCCTCCGCCACAAGAATGTGCCGCAAACGAACCATCTCCGGCAGGCCGAAGGCCTGTCGGTCGGCTTCAAAGTAGGCACGCGCGTCAGCCTCGCTGACAGTGATGCCTTCGGCGAGCTGGCTACGCAAACGATAGAGGGTGAGCGAATCCGCGACATAACCGTCAAAATCGGCGACAGCAAGACCTAAAGCGGCGAGCGCGTCCACAAACGCCCGCGTGTGATTGTCAAAGAACTGCTGCTGTACCCAAGCCCTCACTGCCTCTACGTGGGCTGTCCGCTCTTCGTCTGTCGCCCCGACACCGCGTCCCAAAGCTTCCCGCAGGAGGAACCTCTCCACGATTAGCTGTTCGAGGATACTCCTTGCTCGCTGCTTCGCATAGTCCTTGTCCGCGGCAGGCGTGCCCCGCGTATGCAGGTCGTAGGCAAATTGCACGTGGCTTAGTCTCTCCGTAAGCTCCCGGCGTGAGATAAAGCCGTCGGCATAGGCGACGAAGAAGCGGCTGATGATAAGCACCGCCAAGAGCACTAGGAACCCTAAGCCGAGCGCCGCAAGCATCCATTTTCTCACTCTGATGATGCTACGTCCTTTCTTAGGCTTTGCGCTGCTCTAGCAGCCTGAGCGCCTTGATGAGCCGCGGCACTTGTACCGCCAGCTCGCCGTGTCCGCGCCAGATGAGCGCATGGCCCTTTTGGTTTTCTACCGCCATCTCCTTATACTGCGCATAGGCACGCATGATAACGTTTGCGTCAATGCGCGCATCCTGGGACAGCTTAAGCGTAATCATTTGGTCGGTGCCTGTAATGCCGGCAATCGCTAGTTTTCCGGCTACGATTTTTAGGCGAGCGACGTTAAGCAAGTTGTTTACGGGCTCGGTTGTCTCGCCGTAGCGGTCAATCAGCTCATCCACGACGTCATCCAGTTCGTCTTCGCTCTTGGCGGCGGCCACGCGCTTGTACATTTCCACTTTTTGCCGCGAATCGCGGATGTAGCGCCCCGGGAAGAAAGCATCGATGGGGAGCTTGATCTCCACTTCCACCGGCTTGATCGGCTCCACTCCGCGCAGAGCCTGAATCTCTTCCTCTAGCATCTGGCAGTACAAGTCAAACCCCACAGCCGCCATAAAGCCATGTTGCTCGGGCCCCAAGAGATTGCCCGCGCCACGTATCTCTAAATCCCGCAGGGCAATCTTAAACCCCGCCCCTAACTGCGTAAACTCCCTTAGCGCGCTCAGGCGCTTCTCCGCCACTTCGGTCAAGTTTTTGTCCGGATGATAGGTCAGGTAGCTGTAGCCGACGCGCGTAGCTCGCCCCACGCGCCCGCGCAGCTGATAGAGCTGCGCTAGGCCAAACTTATCCGCATCCTCCACAACGATAGTGTTCACATTCGGTATGTCTAGCCCCGATTCAATGATGGTAGTACTGAGCAATATGTCGTACTCGCCTTCGAGAAAGTCAAGGAAGATGCGCTCAAGCTTCTCTTCCCCCATTTGACCGTGGCCAATGGCAATGCGCGCGTTAGGAACTAGGCTCTGCAAATACGCCGCCGCACTCTTAATTGTACGCACTCTGTTGTGAACGTAATACACTTGTCCGCCCCGCTCTAGTTCCCTTTCGATGGCGTGCTTAATCGAGCCGTCGTGATGCTCGCACACGTAGGTCTGCACGGGGTAGCGGTCCTCAGGCGGGGTCTCAATGACGCTGACATCCCTAAGTCCCACCATCGCCATGTGCAGCGTACGAGGAATAGGGGTGGCGGAGAGTGTGAGGACGTCCACGTCGTTCTTTAGCATCTTTACTTTCTCTTTGTGTTGCACGCCAAAGCGCTGCTCCTCGTCGATAATCAGGAGACCAAGGTCCTTAAAGCGCACATCTGCGCCTAGTAACCGGTGGGTGCCGATGGCCAAATCCACCGCGCCCGCAGCAATGCGTTTGGCGGTCTGCTTGTTGTCCTTTGTCCCTTTGAAGCGACTAAGCACGGCCACCTCAATGGGAAAACCGGCAAAGCGCTCGCGAAAAGTGTGGAAGTGTTGTTCCGCGAGAATCGTAGTGGGAACTAGCACGGCTACCTGCTTACCATCAAGGATGGCCTTGAAGGCTGCGCGCACTGCTATCTCTGTCTTTCCATACCCGACATCTCCGCAGAGCAGCCGCTCCATAACCTTAGGCGACTGCATATCCGCCTTAACTTCTTCGATGCTGCGCAACTGGTCAGGTGTCTCAACGTAAGGGAAGTTGTCCTCCATTTCCTTCTGCCAAGGCTTGTCGGGACCAAAAGAGAACCCCGTCACAGAGGCGCGCTCTGCGTAGAGCGCTACGAGCTCTTTGGCCATCTTCTGCACTGATTCCTTAACTCTTACTTTGGTTTTGGCCCACTCACCGCTACCTAGGGAATGTACTTTCGGTTCCCTGCCTTCGGCCCCGACGTACTTCTGAATCAAATGCATCTGGTCTGTGGGGACATAGAGCTTGTCTTCCCCACTGTAGTTTATCTCAATGTAGTCTCTCTCTACCCCCCCAACTTGCAGACTACGGATACTTACGTACCTGCCGATGCCGTGGTGTGCATGAACCACGTAATCCCCCGGGGCTAGGTCGCGATGGGACAAAAGGCGCGCTCCCTCTGCCGCCGCCTTTGGCTGACGCCGCCTGCGGGCGCGCGCCTTGCCTGATATATCGCCCTCAGACAGGATAAGTAGTTTGCTGTCTGGGAGTTCAAGCCCCTCTTCCAGTTCGCCGCCGACAATGGCTAACACCCCGCGCGGCGGCAGGACACTCTCTGTCCACTGTACAGCTTCGATGTGTTCCTCCCGCAGCTGACGCGCTAACTCCACTCCCCGCTCAGGCGAACTGACGGTCAGCAACAAACGATACCCAGATTGCGTAAGTCTGCGAATATCCTTGCGCAAAAGCTCGAGCTGCCCATAGTAGCTCGGAGTAGTCTTCTGTAGGACCGTGAGCTGTGCACTGATGCGGAAGCGACTTGGCCGCTTGGGTAAGATAGCCAACAGCACCGTAGGAAACCGCTCCAGAGCGTGAATAAGCTCGAAGTCATGCAAATAGGCTCTATGCTGCGCGGACAAGATTTGTCCGCCTGTTAGCATTGCCGCGTATTGCTCTTTAAGGTCACGCGCCACCCCTTCCGCCTTCTCCAAAAGACGGGTCGGTTCATCTAGCACCACTGTGGTGTCGGAAGGGAGGTAATCCAGCAGGGTCGCCGCATCGGCAAGAAAAAACGGCCAGTACCTAGATCTGCCGGGGAACGAGATGCCGCTCTGCAGCCGCTCGATATCGCTCTCGATGTGCCTCTTTAACTGCCGCCCCCGTTCGGCGTCAAGATGCGCTAAGGCGGCCTTGAGAGATGTCCTTATCTGCTCTAATCCTGCCGTAGCCTGGCTCTCCGGCCAAAATACCTCTACGGCGGGCGGTAGCGTAACGGACGACAGCCGGGTCTGGGAGCGTTGTGTTGTTAAGTCATAGGCTCTAATTGAGTCGACCGTGTCCCCGAAAAACTCCAGACGGACGGGCTCCTGGCCGCTGAGGGGGAAAACATCGACAATGCCGCCCCGCACAGCAAACTGCCCCATCGCCTCCACCAGCTCCACCCGTTCGTACCCACTGCTGACAAGGCGTAGCACTAGGTCGTCCCTGCGCAAGGACTGCGAAACACGCACCTTTAGACAATGAGCGCGAAAGATATCCGGTGGCACCAAGCGGACGAGCAGGGCATCCCATGTAGTTATGACCACCGCCGGACGCTCCCCGCTACTGAGTCGAGCCAAGAGCGCTAGGCGCTGCCCCAAGAGCTCCGGGCTCTGCGCAGTGACGCCAAAAAGCGGCGCCTCCTCGGCTGGGAAGACAGCGACATCAACTTCGGGCAACAGGCGCTCCACGTCAGCGCGCAGACGCTCCGCGTGTGAGGCTAGAGGCGCCACGACAAGCAGTGGAACTTTCCACTGCGTTACCGCTGCCCCAAGCAACAGCGCTTTGCCAAGCTGCGTTGCGCCACTGATGTACAGGTGGCGATGGCCTTCCTTCGCGGCGCGGGCAATGTCGTACCAGCTGTCACTCTCTATGTATTCCTTGATGATCTGTTGCACCCAAACACCTCCGGACAGCGGTCAATCAGCACGATTGTTGTGTTTATTGGCTGCGGCTTCCACGCCTAATAACACGAAAGTTTCCACTACTTCTACGGCACGCTCTACGGTGCGTGCAAACAAAGCTCTCTCGGCCTCGCCAAAACGGCTAAGCACATAGTCTTCTGTAGACATGCCTAGCGGTGGCCGGCCTATGCCGAGCCGCAACCGCGCGAACTCACTCGTGCCGAGGCAGTCGGAGATGCTTTGCAGCCCTTTTTGCC